>CAZPRG010000176.1:0-5217 GCA_964588675.1 uncultured Ignavibacteria bacterium | reverse complement strand
GCCGGACGATCGAAAAACTGCACTATCGTGCCGTCCGATCCGGCGTCCTGATCGGAGAGCATAGCCACCAGGCGATTGGCGTTCAGCGCTTTGATGATTCCTTTTGCCGCTGCTCCCATTTTGATGATCCCGATCCCCATGCACCTTCGGTAGTCATTCATCATCCTGTCCACCAGAAGATTGTGTTGTTCTCCCACCAGAAAATCCACCGGATAGCCCATCTGAGAGACGGCCGCCCCCATCAGCTCCCAACTGCCAAAATGCCCGGCCACAACGATCGCTCCCCGACCGGCGGCTAGAGCGCTGTCGAAGTTCTCCGCGCCCTGCAGTTCGACCATCCTCGGTATGCTGGTCTTATCCAGAGAGGGAAAAAGAGCGTATTCCACCATGGACTTGGCGAAGTTTTTGTATGCTCCGCGTCCGATTATCTTGAGTTTGCCGGGCTCGCCGCCCAAAGAATTCTGCAGATTGATCATGGTTACCCTGCGTCTGATCCGCAAGACGTCAAACGCCAACCAGCCCATGAAAGAACCTGCCGTCAAGGCCAGTCGATAAGGGATGGCCCGAATCAATGCCCCCAGCGAGCGAGTTATCCAGTACTCAAACCTGTGTTTGATCCTGCGGAAACTCATGACCTTCTTCCTGTTTTTTCTCTTCCCTTTCCCATTCTTCCAGAGTCTTGTGCGAGCGCCTCATTTTCAGAAAATAGAGCAGCACGAACAGAAAAGCAAGCCCGATCCAGATTACCAAAGTGTCGGCCAGAAGGCTGGTCCAGTTGTATTTGCTCTGCACGTACTTCTCAAACTCCAGCTGAAAAGCCAGATAGTTGGAACCGATGGTTTTCATGAAAGCCGCATCCAGGCTGATGCCGGTTGCCAGATGGCCGGCCAGCTCTTCCACGGTTCCCTGGCCGAACTCGTGGTAAAGATAGGAGACCGCCAGAAAGCTCTCGGTATATGCCAGTTGGGCCTTGCTTTCCTTGAAAGCGTTCACCGACTCGATTCGCGACAAGGGCATAATCGAGCCGGTAAGCACCGCGCGGGCCACGGCCACGTCGTCTCCTATCCTCCACTCGTGCGACTGGTACATGGCGAAGCCCTCATCCAGCCAGCGGGGAATCCGCCTGCCTCGGGCCAGGCGTGCCAGCACTATATGGGCCAACTCGTGGGCCACCACTTGCGGGAACCCTCGGTGATATTCGAACTTCAGAGGAGATTTCAACACTATCAGGTCGCGGGAGGGGATGGCACATGCGATACCCCAATCTGGAAAGCTGCCTCCCACCAGGGAGATGAATTCTTCTTCGCTGTCCGCCACCCGCACCGTGATCAAAGCTGCGTTGGTATCCGGTAAGGCTTCCGACATCCTGTCGTAGGAGGATTCCAATATGCTTCTGACTTCCCGGGTCAGACCGGGGCTGCCTGACTGAACGTCAAACTGAGGAGCTTGAGGGTCGGCCTGGGTGACAGATAGGGGGCCGAAGAGAAAACTCGAGAAAAGCAAGACAACGGTTATGAAATCCGGATACCTCATTCCATCTTTGGACTGAGAATTGTGGCTGCGCGTTTGACAAGGACACAGGAAAGGCTTTTCGACGAAACCGCAAATGGAAGGGATTCTCCAACGTCACTTTTTCTTCTTCTTCAGAAGCTGCTGGAGCAAGTCCTGTGCCGTTTCCTTAGCCTGGTCTTTTAGCTCTTTCCTCTTCTCGTTCACTTTGGTTTTCAACTGGTCCTGAAGCTTCTTTTCCGCCCTGGAGGTGTCGAAGGTGAAGTTGGGACGTGTGGTCCGGCCCCCAACACCGATATCCAACACCACCCGGCCCTCATCGTTCTTGAGATAGTTGGAGAGATCACCCAAAGCGCTGAATTTGGTCGACAGCTCGGGGGATAGGACCAGCGTCAGCTTATAATCCAACGATCCGTCCAGACCCAACCATCCCGTCAACTGGACGTCCCCGTCTTTGACGGAAGCGGTGAGATCGTCGAAATAAACGCGCCCGTTCTCGATCCTGAAGGTGTTCCACAGAGTCCTGACATTCTGCTCCGTCGCCATCCGGATGCCCAAGAAAGAAGACAGGCTGTCGAGAAGAGGCAGGTTAACCAGCTTTCCATCGCTGAAACTGGCCGTGCCTTTTGCCAAGAGAGTTTTCCGGATGTCTTGGACGTTGTTACCCTCGCCTGCGAAGGTGGCAGTTAAATTGAGTTTTCCGAAAAGTCTGTCGTCAACGGCCGTGAATCTGGAAAGAAAATCATTGGCCTCGATTTGATTGGCGGTCAGGTTCATATCGAACTTGATGTGATCCGGTTGTCTCAGGTCGGTCTCCACAGCACCCCCCACCGTGCCGGTATAAATGTTGCTCACTATGTTTCCCAGCTTGAGCACACCGTCGGTAACTTCCACTTTCGAGGAGAAATCGGTGAACTCAACACCCCGGAACTTTCCCCGCTGAATGGATACCTGTCCGCTGGCGTTGATTCCCGGAAGCAAAATACTGTCCGATGCTGCTGCCTCCGATTTCGGTGCCTGTTTGCCGACTTGGGTTTCCTCGGATGCAGGCAGGATTTCATCGAAATCCATAAACGGCGAGTTGACATTGAAGCTCAGAAGCGGCGGTTGCGTTTTCTGCGACAAAAGATAGGGCAGAATCCCGTACAGTTTCCCCTGCAGATTGAGCGAGGATTTCCCCATGGACAGGCTCATCTGAGAGATTTGGACGTTACCGTCCTTCAGCGCCATGTCCGCATCCAGATTCCTGATGGGAACTCCCAATCCGGGGCTGGCTATCTCGGCCTTCTGCAGCCCGACCCTGCCGGAAAGAACCATCTTGTCAGGCTTTTTGACCTTGCCATAGGCTTTGACGTTCAAATCCGCCGATCCTGCCAAGCCCATTCCCTGCGGCAAACTGACCATCTCTTGCACGATCCCCAGGTTCAGCTTGGCGCTTATCTCGGAACTGAGGCTGGGGTCCGAGAAATCTTCCAGTACCAACTTCACCTGCATAGGCGTGCCGCCCAGTTGGGCTCCAGATGAGAAGAAGCTCAGGCTTCGGTTGTTAAAGTTTACCTCGCCGTAAGGCATCAAAAAGGGCTTAGGAACCCGTGCAAAGTCGATCCTGGCGTTCTCCAGGGTCACCTTCCCTTCTATCTCGGGAGAGACGCCTTCTTTGATCTCCCCCTTGACGGAGGCGGTTACAGTCATGCTGCCGGAAGTGGAAAGCTGGTTCAAGGGTGAGGACTCCTCCTTGGGCACGGAGGCCAATACTTCTTCCAAAGGAATTTTATCGGATTGGACTGTCAAGTTCAGAATCGGCGACTTATCCAATCCCCCCACTTGCCCTTTCACCTCCATCTGAATTTCCGCTATTCCCAGTTTCATATCTTTTATTTCCAAAACCTGCCGGGCCATATCGAGAGTGAGAAGATGCTCCAAAGACAAGGTCAATGGCGGCAGTTTACCCGTGTAGTTGGGGAGGATCAACTCGATTTCGGGAATGGTAATCGTCCCCGCGATCTCGGCATTCTCTCCCTTTTCATCGAGAGACAATCTGGCCTTCTGCTCGAACTTCCGGAGGATGACGGTCTTCTGATTCTTATCGTCCAGGTAGGTGATCTGGCCGTTGGCTATCTCCAGCTGATCGAAACTCGCCGGAATGATGATAGCTCCCCCTTCTCCACGAATGATGTCCTCGAAATTGGAGACTCCTTGCCTGGTGGTCTCCAAATTTATCTCTGGATTTTCCAGGATCAGTTTGCTGATCTCGATTCTCTTGTGAAGAAGCGGCCAGAACTTCACCCGAATGGAAAGCTCATCGAACTTGAACAGTTCCTGCCGTGTGAAACCCGGCCGGTTGAAAACCGTCATCCCATTAACGTCCACACCCAAGCCGCCCCAGATGGAGACCGTCACGTCGTCGATTTCCACCTTGCGGTCAAGTGCCGCTTCGATCTTGGGAACCATAAGCGCCAGGAGCTTCTCCTTGGTGAACACCACCTTCGCCACTACCGTCGCCAGGATCAGAAGGACGATGATCCCGCCTACTATCCCCAGAAATACCTTCCATCCTTTTTTGGATTTCATGCTCTCCCCCTCTTGTGAGGCGCACAATCCCAGGCGCGCTCAGAAGAGATCGAACAGGTTTAACCCTGATAGAAACCGGACCGAGAATCGGACTCGCCGCTCTGTACGCTCCGGATCAACTCCCTGTTTCCGCAGGTTCGACGGTTTTGTCCGTTTCATCCGTTCAATCCGTTGACCGATCTTCGACCTGTCCATTGACCAGTTTATCAATCACGCCGCCACCCAACACCCTTTCCCCGTCATAGAACACCGCCGACTGTCCGGGCGTAATTGCGCGCTCGGGTTTATCGAATTTAACCAAAATCCGGCCATCCGTCAACCTCCTGATGGCAGCTTTCTTCGGAATATGTCGGTATCTGATCTTAACATCACACCGTGTTTCGTTTTCCGGATTGTCAAGGGTAATCCAGTTCACACCGGAGACTACAAACGACGAACCGAGAAGTTCCTCGTTTTCACCCACATAGATGGCGTTCCCCTCTGTGTCGATGCGAACAACATACAGGGGCTTTCCTGCTGCGACTCCCAGGCCTCTCCTCTGCCCTACGGTATAAAACGGGATCCCCTGATGCTCACCCAATTTCTCTCCTCGCAGGTTCAGAATGGGGCCCGGTTTGATCCTGCATGGGGTCCTTGACACACCCTTTCCGATCCACTCCCTGATGAACCTGCCGTAATCGTCATCTGCCACAAAGCAAATCTCCTGGCTCTCCTCCCTCTCGGCGACTTTCAATTCATGCTTCCGAGCCATAGCCCTAACCTGCTTTTTGGTCAGCTCCCCGAGCGGAAATATGGTGCGACTCAAATCGGTCTGGGACAGGCCCCAAAGCGCATAAGACTGATCCCGACTCAAATCGACACCTTTGAGCAACGAATATCGTTGTGTATTCTGATCGGATCTCACTCTGGCATAGTGGCCGGTGGCTATGTAGCTGGCACCCACAGACTCGGCTTTTTTCCACAGGCTCTTCCATTTGATCTGGGTGTTGCAGATGGTGCAGGGATTGGGCGTTCGTCCCTGCAGATATTCTTCGATGAAGTTGGAAATCACCTGTTTTCTGAAATCCCCTCGCATGTCCACCACATAGTGGGGGATTCCGATCTGCTGGCACACGGCCCGGGCGTCGTTGAGCGATT
>CAZPRG010000175.1:0-5243 GCA_964588675.1 uncultured Ignavibacteria bacterium | reverse complement strand
AAGAGGGGATGAAGCTCTCCGATTATGGAGGAGTATACGGTGGCAGGCGCGCCGGACGGATTGTAAGTCAAGCCGGAGTTGACTCCTTCGGCGCTGATGTAATACTCGGGACTGTCGTCACATTCGGCCGAAGGGAGGGTAGTTTGATAAAGGTTGCCGCCCAAAGGAATTAAAGGCGAAGTCAGGTAGGTGCCGCCGTCGTAACGGTAGTGAAGCATCCCGCTCCCGGGAACGTAAGTGTCGCCGCTGTCCTGGATGCTGACGTTTATGGTAGTGGTGACGCCGGGCTGAATGTAGTCGGGCACGCCATCCGGAAGTTGGATGACCAAAAGCGCTGGCGCCGGCATTCCCAGATCGGGATTGCCCCACAAGGCTCCCCACTCGAAGGTCTCATAATTCTGGTAATCCCACAGCCCGTTGGTATACATGTCCCTGAGCGCCCGCTGCAGTGCCTGTCCCTGGGTGTAGTCGCCCGAGGTGACATAGGTGGTGAAGAAGTAGTCCAGTGATTGGCTGGAGCCATCGTAGGGATCGTTCCAGCCCGGACATCCCAGAGCCACCTTGGTGGCTCCCACGAACCCCACCGCACCCCTCTGGAGCATGGCCTGTCCCAGGTTCAGATAATCCGTGTCCGAGTTGCTGCAGGCGTCGGCAAAGCAGATGGCCGGATAATCGTCGTTCAGATAGGAACAGGTGGAGGTGGACACGAAGGCTTCGCCCGTGCTGTGATAGATGTAACTGCCGGTTTCCGAACCATGGCCCGCCCAGTTCACGAAGGCGAAGGTATTGGACGACCACACATTTCGCACGTTGCTGAAATTGAGGTTGTAGTCCATGGGATAGCTGGAATAGCCCTGCTCGTACATCCGGGTCATGGTCCAGTCGGCCATCCAGGGTTGGTCCACCTTGGCCTCCATCAACACGGCGTTGTCCGTCTGAGGATTGGGATCGTTGTCCCAGAAGAAGGCCCCTAAAAGCAGGATGTTCTTCTTGAAGGAGGGATCGTCATTCTGCTCATAGGCCACCGACTTCTCGCAGATGTGCTGAACCGTGGTAGGATCGCTCCATGGGATGCGGCCCACGTTCACCTCATTGTAGAAGTCAATGGGGTCTGAATTCTCGCCCCACAGATGATCCTGGTCGGAATCCCAGGACTGATTGTCGGGAAGCGAAAGCTCCGCATAGTAGAAGTCGGTCTCCGGCTTTCCATATCCCACGTTCTGTTCCGTGCGGCGCATGGGAACGTCGTCATAGTGCCCCACCAGCAACACGTCCTCGATGCCCCACTGGCCGGAGGGATACTTATCCCGCAGGAAGTTTCTGATCTTCTCAGCCAGATCGTAGCCGGTGTAGTTAGCGCTTATCCAGGAAGTGGTCACCACGTTCACGGTCCGGCCTTTGGTCATCTCCCAACTAGCCAGGGGTGTCACCGCCGAGGTCAGCGCATCCAACGTGACGATCACGAAGTCGTAGTTGTCCTTGCTTCCGGACAGATTCGGGTACCAGGACTGTGCTTGTCCATAGTTGAGGATGATCTCCTGGGCTATGCGCTCCTGTCTGGGTATGTTATCGCTCAACGCGCTGCCCGGAGTGAAATCCTTGGCTATGGCATACTCCACGTGAACCGTCACCTGGGAGTAAAAGGTCAGCTGACCGGATTGGGGACGATAGGTAACCGGCGTCACCCGCACGTCCACCAAACTGTATTTCCGGAATCCGGCAGGTCGCACATATTCTCCCACGGAGGCGGGATAGGGGTCGTCGCTTTCATACACCGAAGCATAGTTCTCCCGATACCTTCTGAGCTCCCTCTCATACAACAGAGGATCTTCCTGGGTGATGACCCTGGGTAGGGGAGAGGGTGGTATCTGAAACGTTCCCGGCAGGGTTGTTCCCTGGTTCAATTCGAAGCTGACCCGGGTGACTTCCGCTCCCGGTGGGATGGCGATGGCGAAGATCTTTGAGGGCAGATTGGGCTTGCCGGGGATAAAAAGCCGCCCGTAGCCTTCCACCCTCACCGTCTGGCCTTCTTCGCCTTGCTCAACAGAGTAGGCTCCCACTGGCACGGTCACGCTGAGCACTTCCGCTCTGCCGGTAGCCGGAGTGGAAAAACCGAGGATGAGTAGTAGAATCGCGGCGGAGAAAAGTGCAGTCAGACTGCTCCTCCACCCGTTAGCGAACAACATGATATCCTCCTCTTAAGTTGGGGGACGATGAGTCATCTGTAAGTAAAACAGCAAGCACAACTTAATTATAAGCCAAGTGTGGAAAAAGTCAAGAGAAACTGCTGCCAAAATGGGGCCAAAAAACGAGGAACTCGCCGTGGGTCTGTTGTACGAAAGAAAGGCCTCAGCCTGCCGGGGCTGAGGCCTTGTTTCATCAAGGGGTTGAACGGTCTTTCAGATGACACTTAGCAGAAGGGCGGCTGGCCGCCTTTGAACAGGTAGTTGAGCACGTATATGGCGTCGCCCAAGTCTACCTTGCCATCACAGTTGGCATCTGCTTTATCAACGGGGAATGGCGTAGGGCCATCTTTGAAAAGGTAATTGAGAGTGTAGACCACGTCACCCAAATCTATCGAGCCGTCTGCATTGGCGTCGCCATCCGGATTGAGCACTCTTCGGTCATATGCGGTGATCCGGGAGGAGTCTTTGGTGCAGGCAAGCCCGGCCGAATCGGACAGGAAACCAGTCCATCTGGAGAGTATATTGCTGTAAGTGCCTCCGGTCAGGTCGGGATTGGTCTGATGGGGATAGCGGGCGATGGGGGAGAGGATAAATTTGGCGGTGTACCAGGAGACCGCCACCGGATCGGTTGAGGCGGCGAGCATTCTGGTTTCCTGCACCCAGCTGAGATTGCTCGGCCCGTAAGTGGTAGTCCAGGCGGCGTCAACGATGGTAAGCTTGGGATAGGTCACGGCCAGAACGCGAGCCACCAAGGCGTAAGCCCCGAAGAAATAGGTGTTGTGCATGGAGTTCCAGTCGCCGTAGCGTTCGACCGCGTGTGCAGTGGTGAGCGTGCCCACCCAATTCTTGACGGCGATAGTGGCGCCGGCCAAGCCATGAGCTTTGAGCACCGGAAAATCGACGATGCAAAGCCGGGAAGAGTCATAAGCCGCCGAGAGGGAGTCCCAAACACCATAATGCAACGAAATGTAATGGCTGCCGGAGGGGGATCGGAACTTGGGATAAGAGATCTTGGTGTCGGTCTGATATACATATCCGTCGTTGTAATCGCCTTCGGAATACTCCGATGCCACGTCATCCCACATGCCGCTCCAGTCCATACAGTACACCGGATAGCCCTTTGCTTGAAAGGTGCTCACCACATCCAGGATGGACTGAGCAGTGTCCTCGGAATTGTTGTCCTGCTGGTTAATTCCGGTGCCGATGTCCTGCACGTTGTCGCATACCAGAATCTCGCCGGAGAATCCCTGCGGGTGATTCAGAATCCGCCAAATCAATCCCTTGATGCGATCCGCGCTGGTGGTGTTCCTGCTGTTCCACTGGAAGTTGCCTTTGATGATCACAACGTTATCGGAGCCCACTAGGCCTGAAGGATGCTGGGCCGTCTGGTGCAGGTAAATCCCCCTTTCTTGCATCATCAATAGCAAGGTGTCAATTGCCGGGTCGGACAGGTACTCATCCGGGACCGAGGCATCTCCGACGGCAAGCGATCCGGTTGTGGGCGGCAGGGAATCCATCACGAAGACGGTAGATTTGGGATTGTCCACCTCCCATGCAGGCAGGGAGCCAATCGGATTCGGCTCTGATCTGGTAAGTCCGGTCAGGCTGACGGCGAACCACACGACAGCCACCGCCAGGATGGCGACGCTGCAGAGTTTGGCATACTTCCTCAAGAGGAGACTTCCGCCGAAGAAAGCGACGACCGCCAGAATCCAGTTGGCGGCTATGGGCATGGCTGCTCGCTGGCAGGGATAGGTCAGGCGCTTGGGATTGGTTCCGCTTCTAAGGGCGACCCACACAAACGCCAAAAACCCCACGACCCAGGACCATCGACGCCCCAGGACGAAGAGCTTTCTCAGGTTAGACATGAACGGACGCTTTCTCCTTAGATTCTTCTTATACAGCACTCCCTCAAAATTAGACGCGACACAGGAATCCTGCAGCTTCCCAAAGTCGCGTCCTCGAAGCTAACGAAAGTTGGGGTCCCTTGCCGCGGCAAAGAGACTGACGGTTTCGTCCGCTGCTGACGGGCGAAATCTTGCGGACGCTCAGAGACACAATCAAACTTCATGCCGAGACGAAGAAGAACAGGGTTTTTGTGAGGACAACTAACCGACACAATCCTAACAAGTTGGAAGAACGTAAAAAGCAGCGGCCGAAACGGAGCCGGTACACATTTAACGATCTCGCAGGAGACCGCGGCTATCGCCTGGGCTGGAGCCTCTACTCTTGTGGAACTCAAATGGTTGACTGATTCGCAGAAACAGCCGATCGTATCTTGAATGTGCGTCTGATTTCAACGCGGGTCACATGAATCTCTCGAATCTCTCCTTCTTGGCTTTGCAGATGGGGCAAACCTCGGGGGGCTCATCCCTGCCGCATAGATAGCCGCACACCCTGCATCTCCAAACCGGCTTTGGCAAAGAGGTCGCGGCAGAGCCCCTGCGTTCCGCCTCCAGTATCTGCGACCTTTCCTCTCGCGGCGGCCGGCGTTCAGGAATCGAGCCGACCTGGCGTTCTCCGTTCAAAACCTCCTGAGATGCGTAGAGCGCACAGTAGCAGGCTCCGTGTTCATCCACGTCGGCGTCTCGGTAATCGCAGGGACAAATCACGTCCAAATCCTCGAACTTGGCTCCGGAGGCCAGCCGGCAGGGACAGGCCCAATATCCGTACCTCTTCTCGTTCACCAGCAGTCCTCGGACCAACTCCTTGGTGAATTCGACGTCCGGGTTGAGATGATACCCGGCTTCCTTCGCTTCCCGGTTCAGCCTGTCGTAAAGCCGGTCGACCTGCTCTGGGCCGACCGGAATCTGGTCGCTCATTCTCCTATGCCCTCTTTAATCTTGTCTTCCTTGTAGCCTACGATGCAACTTTTGTCGTTTATCACCAGAGTGGGAAAGGTGCACTTGGGATTCCACTTCTTGATTTCCTCGATGGTCTTCTCCCGGTCCTCTCCCTCGAGCTGATCCACATCGACGTATGAGTAACCAACTCCGTGCTTTTCCAACAGGTTCTTGGTCTTTTTGCACCATACGCAGGTGCTGAGTGCATACAGCA
>CAZPRG010000174.1:0-5248 GCA_964588675.1 uncultured Ignavibacteria bacterium | reverse complement strand
GTCAAGCCGCAGAACATACTCTTGGGCAAGGACGGTAGGGTGAAGATATGTGACTTCGGTCTGGCCAAGGTCAGGAAAGATGCCATGTTGACCCAGACTGGAGTGCCCATAGGAACGGTGGAGTACATGTCGCCTGAGCAGGGCCGCGGTGAGCAAGTGGATCACCGAACGGATATTTGGGCTTTGGGGGTTGTCTTTTACGAAATGCTCGTCGGGCAAATGCCGTTTAGGGGCGAACACGACCAGGCGGTGATTTATTCGATCCTGAATGAAGAACCACTCCCGCCAACCAGTTTTCGTCCGGACCTCCCCCAAGAAGCCGATCGAATCATCAACAAGGCCTTAGCCAAAAGCGCAGACCAGCGCTACCAGACCATGCAGGAGATGCTGACTGATTTGGAGTCGCTTAAAAGGGAGGTCGAATCCGGACTTACCACCGCGGCCTCGATCGAATCCCGGCCCTCACCCTCCATCGCCGTTCTGCCGTTTGTGAACATGAGCCCGGAAAAGGAGAATGAGTATTTCAGCGACGGAGTCACGGAAGACATAATTGCCCAGCTCTCGAAGATCGGCGATCTGAAGGTCATCTCGCGTACCTCCATCATGCGCTATAAACAGAGCGATAAGAGCCTTCGGGAGATCGGCAGAGAGTTGGGAGTCGCGACCGTCCTGGAAGGCAGCGTGCGCAAGGCGGACAACCGGGTTCGTATCGTCAGCCAACTGGTGGATGCGCGCACCGATGAACACATCTGGTCGGAGACCTACGATCGTGAGCTGGAAGACATTTTTGAAATCCAGAGTGACGTGGCCAAGAACATCGCTGATGCGCTGCGCGCGAAAATCTCTCCCCAGGAGAGAAGGCGCCTGGAGGAGCGCTACACCTCGGATGTCAGCGCTTACGACTGCTATCTCAAAGGTCGAGACTACTACAACCGTTATCACAAGCAGGACAACGAAATCGCCATTGAGCTCTTCAAGAAGGCGTCTCAAATGGACCCCGGATATGCACTTGCATACGCCGGCTTGGGAGACGCGTATGCTCAACGCGCGTTGAAATTCTGGTTTCCCCAGGCTTGGATCGACTCGGCGGTCGAAGTCAGCCAGAGGGCCATCCAAATCGATCCGGGCTTGGCGGAGGGATACAAAGCGTTGGGGCTGGCCTACATGGTGAAAGGCCTGTTTCAAAAAGCACTTGAAGCCAACCATAGGGCACTGGAGTTGAATCCGAACCTCGCTCCAGCCGTGGGCAACATCGGGTGGATTCAATGGAGCAGGGGAGACTTCAAAGAGGCCCTGCTTTATGCCAAAAGAGCCTTTCCGCTCAATCCGAAAGGCGCCTACCAGAGCTTCGCCGTCGGATCTGCCTATCTCATGTTGGATGAGTATGTCAAGGCTGAGGCATGGTTGAACAAGGCACTGGAGTTGCAGCCCGACTTCGGTTCGGCTCACGTGGCCTTGATGGATCTGTTTCTGAGGCGCGGAAAGCACGAACGGGCTGCTGAGCAGTCCCAGAAGCCGCTCGCAATTAGTCCAAATGATGTCAGTGGTCTTGAAGCTGCGGGAGATCTCCAGCTTCTCTCGCGAAACTATGCCCAGGCAAAACAGTATTATGAGAGGACGTTAGACACTCCACCCGGCAGCCCACGCGGACTGACCGGAACTCCTCTGGCGACACGCTTGGCTTACATCTACTTCATGACGGAGCAAGCAAAGCAAGCAGAAGAGATGTTTGCTAAGCGTCTCGAGTCGGCCCGGGAACAATTAGAGCAGGGCGACGAGGCTTGGGATATGAGGTACGACATCGCCTGCATAAACGCCATTAAGGGCAATAGAGTCGAAGCGCTCACATGGCTGGGAAAGGCGATAGACTGCGGGTGGAAGGAATATCACTCTGCGTTGAGGAACCCCATGTTGGAGAGCATTCGCGGCCATCAGCAGTTCAAACAGATGATGAGGAAGGTCAGGACCCAAATTGACGAGATGCGCCGCCAGGTCGAGGAGATGGAAGCGGAATGATGGACAAGAGGATTTCGCACCACGAAATCTTTCAGAGACTGGGCGAAGGGGGTGTGGTCTATATGGCCCAGGACGGCAAGCCCACCGGGAATCGCCGAACTGAGATACAAAGCCTAAACCTTTTTGGGTTTTAAGCTGTACTTATATAAGTGGAGGTCGAAAAATCGGATGCCTGACGAGTTGAACGATAACGGCCGGGATAAGACCCGATCCTTCAGCGTGATTACGCACGGGATGATGGTCTCCCACTACCGCATCGAGAAGAAAATCGGCGCGGGTGGGATGGGAGAGGTCTTTCTGGCCCAGGACACCAGGCTCAACCGCAAGGTGGCTCTAAAGTTCCTGCCCACCGAATTCACCTCCGACCCGGAGGTCAAGGCCCGGTTCATCCGGGAAGCTCAGGCCGCAGCGGCCTTAAACCACCCCAACATAATCACCGTTTACGAGGTGGCCGAGTTCCAAGGCCGGCTGTTTTTGGCTATGGAATATGTGGAGGGGCAGTCGCTGAGAGATCTGCTGGCCGAAAGGGAGCTTCGAATCAGCGAGATCCTCGACATCGCCATGCAGATCAGCCAGGGTTTATCCAAAGCCCATCAGGCGGGAATCGTGCACCGGGACATGAAACCGCAAAACGTCTTGATGGACCCTGACGGCCGGGTGAGAATAGTCGACTTCGGGCTGGCAAAGCTAAAAGGGGACGTAAAGCTTACCCAGGTCGGCTCCACTCTGGGCACGGTCTCCTACATGTCCCCGGAGCAGGCGCAAGGTCAGGACGTTGACCGTCGCTCCGACATCTTCTCCCTGGGGGTTATGCTCTACGAGATGATCGCCGGTCGGCTTCCCTTTCAGGGAGAGCATCAAGCGACCATTCTCAACTCCATACTGACCGAGGAACCGCAGCTTCTGTCGCGTTACAACAACCGGATCTCCCAGGAGCTGGAGCGCATCGTATCCAAGGCTCTGTCCAAGAACAGGGACGAAAGGTACCAGCACGCCGACGATCTTCTGGCGGACCTGAGGCGCGAGCAGAAAATCTCCGAGCATCTCAGGAGTTCCGAGCTTTCACGCGCGGCAATGGTCGCCAGGCCCAAGCGCAATCTGCTGAAGTTGCTGGTGCCGGCCTCCGTCGCTTTCTTGATCGTAGTGCTTCTGTTGATCCTCAAACCTTTCAAAGTCGAGATAACGCCGGAGAGAACGGCTGTGGCCGAAGAGAGATCTTTGGCCGTAATGTATTTCGAGAATCTGGCCGACCCCCAGGACGAAAACCGAATGGGCGAGATGATCACCAGCCTGCTGATCACCGACTTGTCCGAATCGCAGTACTTCATGCGGGTGGTGAGTCGGCAGAGGCTGTACGACATCCTGAAACTTCTGGGCAAGGAAGAGCTGAAAAAGGTGGACCGGAGCGTGGCCTCGGAAGTGGCCAGAAAAGCCCAGGTCAGATGGATTTTGACCGGCGACATCCTGCAGACCGAGCCCAATATCGTTTTGACTTCAGACATATCCGACCCCGCCACCGGCGAGATTGTGGCCACCTGGCGGGTCAACGGCGAGAAGGGGGAGGACATATTCGCCGTGGTGGACAAGTTGACCGCCCAGATAAAAGAAGACCTCTCGCTGCCCGGCGGCGCGGCCAAGGAGTTGAACAGATCGGTGGCCGACGTGACTACCCGTTCACCGGAAGCCTATCGCTACTACCTGGAGGGACTGGACAACTTCAACCGGGTATATTTCGCCGATGCCGAAAGGAGTTTCAGAAAAGCTTTGGAGTACGACTCCACCTTCGCCATGGCGTATTTCAGGCTGGCCATTCTCAAACAAGGACAGGAGCGGACCGACCTGTTGGCAAAGGCAGCGGCTCACTCGGACCGAGTGAGCAAAAAGGAGAAATTCTACATAAAAATCCTGCAGGCCGGCGCATCCGGCGATAACAAGGATTATCTGGAAGGGCTGCAGGAGATGACCAAGCACTTTCCGGACGACAAAGAGTCTTTCGAGTGGCTGGGGATGTATTATTTCGAGACGCACCATTACCCGGAGGCCATCTCCTACTTCAATAAAGCTCTGGAGATAGACCCGCTCTTCAAGCTGATTTACAACATGCTGGCCTATGCCTATAATCAAACCGGAGATTTTGAGAAGTCCATCTGGGCCATAAATAAATACATCTCCATAGCTCCGGATGAGGCCAATCCATATGACACCCGGGGGGACCTGTACGCCTGGAACGGCAAGATAGAACAGGCCATGGGTTCCTACCGAAAGGCGCTGGAGACCAAGCCGGACTTCTATGCCTCCTGGGTCAAACTGGGACACATGCATCTGTTCCGAAGAGAGTACGCCCAGGCCGAAAGCTGCTACAAACAACTTGCCGGCAGCGACCGAAAGGACATCCGGTCCGAGGGAAGAGTGCTTTTGGCTTATATCCCGGCTTATCAAGGACAATTCGACCAGGCGCTGAAGCTTCTGGACGACGGCCTGGCCGCGGACCGGATGGAGCAGGTGGAGGGCGACAACGTGGCGCGAAAGCACTCGCTGAAGGCGCTGCTGTACCTGGAAACCGGGCGAGCGGATCTGGCCCGGCAGGAGTCCGAGAAGGTGGTGGAAATCTCGCGCCAGGCCTATCCCGACAACAAGATTTGGGGAAGGCAACATTACGTACACCTGCTGGCGGAAAGCGGCAGTATCAAAGAAGCCGAACAGGTGGCCTCCGCCTTGAGAAAAGACATCGGCGAAAACGACGAGGCCAGGATTTGCTTCTACTGGTACGCGGCAGGATGCATCGAGTTCTTCAAGGGCAACTTGCAGCAATCCATTGCGAATCTGGAGAAGGCCGCAGACCACCTGGATCAGTTCTACGCCAATTACATGTTGGCCAGAGCCTATCTGCAGTCGGACCGGCTGGACAAGGCCGTGTCCCGCCTGGAAGCCATGATTTCCAAGTACGATGAGAGCAGGGCCGGTACGGTGACCTGGGCAGTCAAGGCGCACTATCTTTTGGGGCTGGCCTATGAGCAATCCGGCTGGAACGGCAAGGCGGCCGAACAGTATCAGGAGTTTCTGAAGATATGGAAGAATGCCGATCCCAGGGTGCCTGAGATCGAAGACGCAAGGCAGAGGCTGGCGCGGCTGACCGGCAGAGCGTAGTCTGCTGGCCGCCGACTTCCCCCCGATCAGGAAATTGACTTGACATATACTTCACAGGTTTTATATTCCGTCAACGTATTTGGTG
>CAZPRG010000173.1:0-5348 GCA_964588675.1 uncultured Ignavibacteria bacterium | reverse complement strand
CGGAAGGAACGGGCAAGGTTCCGACGTGGCCAGCGGAGTCTACTTCTACCGCATCCAGGCCGGAGATTTGGAATCGGTTCAGAGAATGACCCTGATGCGATAGAGGAGGGGAAAATTGAGAAAGTCTTCTTTTATCGCCCACTCCGGTGGCTCATCGGACCGGAGCAAAAAGGATAGACTGTATTGTGGCGTGGTGGAGGTTTCCTGCCAGTTCCACGGCTCATGCGGTCGGGGTGACGGATCGGCCGATCAAGTCACATCCAACGTAAGCTCGGGAAACGCAGGGCGAAATGTCGCGTCGTTCTGCTATTTCTTAACGCTACCACCCGACCTCAGGCCGGCGGGCGCCAAGAAGCGTCGGCCATCTGAGCAGCTTTCCGACGATGGTTGACTTTCTGCCGCCTCCGGTGCGATCTGGACCCCCGGCCACGGGCCGGAGAGCTTGCACGGAAGCCTTCAGATAACGACTTCAACAAACGGCTCAAGAAGAGGAGAGAGAGATGATAAAGAAGGTTACGCTATTCACGATCCTTCTGACAGTTTTGGCGGGTTCCGCTGTATTGACCGCAGAAGGGAAAGATGGAAATGTGGTCCCGCACAAGGGAGTGGCGCTCGAAGGTGGGTGCGACACCCTGTCCTACCACGGGCCTCTGCCCGCGTCCTCCTGGCAGATACCCGGTCCGTTCGGGGATGACTTCTACAACGAGAGATTCGACATGCCCTATGACGGCCTGCTGAGCAAAATTCGCATTGCCTTCGACGCTGGAGCCAGCGCCGGCACTCCGGATGCTCATATATACGTGTGGCCCTCGGACGGCGTGCTGCCCCTGGATCCGCTCCCCCCCTCGGGAGCCCTGGAGGAGTTTGTGGTTCCCCACGCTGACATCAATTGGTCCGGATACACGCAGATCGACGTGGAAATCGTGGAACTGCATCTGACCGCCGGTGAGCCCTTCCATGTGGGTTTCTCCCACCCCCATCTCCCCGGAGAAACGTTGGCCGTGTTGGGCGACGATGGGGCCGCCGGCCCCACGCGCGGCATCACCTATCGGGATGGGGGTTGGAGCAGCATACCGGATGCTTGGGAGATCGAGGTGAACCTCTTCATAGAGGTTGACGTATGCGCCGACAGCGAAGTCACCGGATGCTGCCAGTTTCCCTCCGGCTGCTCCCAGATGACCGCGCAGGCTTGCGCCGATGCGGGCGGGGTGTGGTTCGCCCCCCCTCATCAATGCATCGACTATGGAGGCTTTTCCCACTGCGTGTACGTGCACGATCAGCCTCAGACCACCATCGTGGAGCCAAACGACACCTCCATCTGGGACAAGAACTACTTCTCCGACACTCTGACCATCCAGGTGGTGGATTTTCAGGAGGTCTCCACAGTGGAGTCCACCCTGTTTGAATATTACAGCGGCGACTGGAATCGGATAGGCTTGGACGATGACGGCTCGACCTACCTGCAGGACCCCCCTGACCCGCCCCTGCCCGGAGGCGACGGGTGGCAGGCCAAGTGGCTTCCTCCGCTCTCTCTGCCCGAGGGCTACTATATGATCCGGGCCACCATGTTCGATTCCCTGGGCAATTCGGCTTCGGATACCGTGGTGCAATACTGGGATCCACTTCCGCCGGAGGCCAACATCTTTATCCCGGAGGTGTTCAATTATCCGGTCGATCCCACGGTGGCGCCCGTGGACATACATTTCCATACTCCCGGTGACGCCATTACCGAGATGTATTTGACCGTCCGTCCGGTCACCGACTACCCCGGCACCAAAGGCCAGCTTTCGGGAGCAGACGAGTTCGACTGCCTTCAGGGCTATAACAAGGGAGTTCCCCACTTCAACCAGCACGACCTGTATCCGGACGGGACCGACGGAAGCAACCATGGATGTTCCCCCACTTCCATGGCCGCCTGTCTGAAGTACTGGGCCAACGATTATCCCTGCCTGGACGACAGCGGCACCATGACCGACTCTCAGATGGTGGCGGAGATAGCCAAGTATGCCGGCACCTCGCCCAATACCGGCACCAAGGTGAAGATGAAAAAACCGGCCATAGAGAAATACATCAAGGCCCACTGCGGAGAATGTACCTTCCAGCCGGTGAAACACTTGCAGGGGAAAGACGTTACCCTTAAGCGGATGATAAAAGAGCTTTTCGAGGAGGAAGAGGACGTCATCACCGGGGATGAGAATCACGTGACGGTGATGAATTCCTTCTGCCTTTATCCCAAGAGATTCGTGGACTACATGGATCCCTGGACCGGAACCGAAATAAACGGCTTCATGGACGTCGACTCCGGGTTCTACGGTGACCCCTTAATCGAGTTGGTCATCGTCTCGCCCAAGGTGGACACCACGACCACCCCGCGCGACACCATCGCCTATCCGTCGGACATCGTGCCGGAAGGTTCCGGGGAATACCATTATCCGTGGAATCCCGACCCCGAGGAATTTCCTGTCGGTCGGGCTTATCTGGTCAATGTGGATGTGACGGACGCGCTGGGGCACAAGGGTTGGGATATGGTGAAGATTGAGCTGTTCTTGCGCGGAGATTCCAACGGAGATGGGATGATTGATTTGGCCGACGTCGTTTTCCTGTTGAATTATCTGTTCAAAAACGGCCTCCCACCGTTTCCTCTGAACGCGGGAGATGCAAACTGCGACGGTGTGGTGGATATAGCAGACGTGGTATACCTGCTCAACTACCTGTTCAAGAACGGACCGCCGCCAGGATGTGATTAGGTTTAGATCCGATAGTGACTGGCCTGATGTGGCGCAGGTTCGACTGAGAACCTGCGCCGCGTCCCTTTAACCAACAGGTGATCTGAGATGACTGGCTGGGCACTCGTTTGAAAATCATCGATACAAGA
Organism: uncultured Ignavibacteria bacterium; assembly: GCA_964588675.1. Taxonomy (GTDB): domain Bacteria; phylum Zixibacteria; class MSB-5A5; order MSB-5A5; family SM1-73; genus SM23-73-3. Next base: position 2,473 of record CAZPRG010000173.1, on the reverse strand, counting down.
AAAGGAGCGAAATGATCAATAAGACTATTGGTTTCTTGGTGCTCGCTGGAATCCTGGAAATGGCCTGTTTGGGAAGCGCAGTTTTGGGGACAGAGCTTCACACCGAGAGAGTGGCCTCTGGCTTGTCCAAACCTCTTTTTGTGACCTCGCCTCCGGGAGATACTTCTCGCCTTTTCATAGTGGAGCAGAACTCAGGCCAAATAAAGATATTGACCGGGGGTGCTGTGTTGCCGACGGCCTTTCTGGATATCGGCGATCTCATCACCAGCAGCGGCAACGAACAGGGATTACTGGGACTGGCATTCCATCCCAATTATTCGTCCAACGGGTATTTCTTCGTCAACTATACCGATACCTTGGGAAATACGACTGTGGCCCGTTATAAGGTCTCGGGCGATCCCAACCAGGCAGAGCCGGACAGCGAGCTGGGGATTCTGAACGTGGCCCAGCCTTTTGCCAACCACAACGCGGGTATGCTGGCATTCGGGCCGGGTGACGGGTATCTGTACATCGGCCTGGGTGATGGAGGCGCGGCCGGAGACCCGGGCAACCGGGCGCAGGACGACGGAGAGCTTCTGGGAAAGATGCTCCGAATAGACGTTGACGGCGGTTCGCCCTACGCAATCCCTCCCGACAACCCGTTTGTGGGCACGGGAGACCCGCTGGATGAGATCTGGGCCAAGGGGCTGCGCAATCCCTGGCGTTTCAGTTTCGACCGGGTCACGCACGACCTGTACATCGCTGACGTGGGACAGAATCTGTACGAGGAGATCGACTTCCAGGATTCATCCAGCGCGGGGGCAGAGAACTATGGCTGGCGGTTTACGGAAGGAGATTCCTGTTATAATCCGCCAATTGCCTGCGATCCCGGTGGTCTCACCTATCCCATCCACGTCTACACGCACGGGGGCAGTCCCTCCCGCTGTTCGGTCACGGGCGGCTATGTGTACCGCGGGGAGGCCATACCTGGTCTTCAGGGAACATACTTCTTTGCGGATTACTGCAGCGGCCAGATATGGAGTTTTCGATATGACGGCAGCAACTTAACCGAATTCACCGACCGCACCACGGAACTGGACCCCGGAAGCGGGATGTCCATCGACGAGATATCCTCTTTCGGAGAGGATGCAGCCGGCGAACTTTATATCGTGGATCTGGACGGCGAGGTTTACAAAATAAAACCCTGCCACGGAGACGTTAATGGCAGTGGGACAGTCGACCTGGGAGACGCCATTTACCTGCTGAACTATCTGTTCAAGGCCGATGATCCACCCGACCCGCTGGAAATCGGCGACGTCAACTGCAACGACACGGTTGATCTGGGTGATGCCATATACATCCTGAACTACCTGTTCAAGGGCGGCCCTCCGCCCTGCTGCGGTTAGCATCTGACATTGAGTCGTCTCCACTCACGTGCCGTAGTGAGGCTGCGCCGTGTCCTCTCCCCACCCGCAGCTGGCTCATGCCGGGCTGCTGCCGTGCCCGGATTGCTGCGCCGGCACCGGGAAGGCACAAGTCTCGCCCGGCAGGAACACTCCGGTGGATCCTGTGAAAGAGAGAACTCGGTGAAGTGAAAAGCTCGTTCTGATTTGCATCATATGGGGAGAGATCCCCGATTGCCAGGCCATCGGACTTCATGCCCGGTGGCCTCTCTTATTCCCCACATGCCAAGAGAAGCTTACTGGAATACTTCCTTTCGCCGGCGACGCTCGGCGAGCCCTCCGCCACACATAATGAGGGAAGACCTACCGCCATCCTAAAGCTCAGACCGGGGAATCCGATAACGTCAATGGGACTGAAAAGGACTAGTGTCGATCAGCTCGGGCGTATTACCTCCTTCTATTCATGCAAATGCCCGGCTCCACGTGCAAAGGGAGGGCAATATGGAGAAGATCAAGGCCTTTGTCTTCAAGAACTTTGAACAGATGCTGGTGCTGGCGGTGTCGCTTATCGTCGTTTGTGCCAGCTTCTTCATATTTCAACAGTTGGCCTTTTTGAACTTTTACTATCTGCCGGTGCTGGTGGCCGGTTACGTGTTGGGCCGGAGGATGTCCGTTCTGACCGCGGTATTCTGCGTGGCCCTTATTGCTTTTTCTGCGATCAACAATCCGCATGTCTTTCAGAGCAGAAGCGGCGGCTGGTTTCTAATCAGTGACCTGATGATCTGGGGCGGCTTTCTGATCCTGTCGGGCTACGTGGTGGGCACGCTTTACGAGCAGAAGGAACAGAAGCTTCGGGAACTGAAAAATGCGTACGTGGGAGTGCTGGAGATCCTGACCAAATATCTCGAGTCTTACGATCGATACACCCGGAGCCACTCCCTAAGGGTGGCGGACTATTCCACCAACATAGCCATCGCCATGGAACTGCCTCGAGGTCAGGTGGAGAACATTAAGGTGGCCGCCCTGCTGCACGACATCGGCAAGATCGAGATAAGCTCCGATCTGATCAAGAAGGCCGCTCGTCTCACCGA
>CAZPRG010000172.1:0-5489 GCA_964588675.1 uncultured Ignavibacteria bacterium | reverse complement strand
GTTGAAAGAAGCACTTGACCGGCTCGGTCACCCCGCCCTCGTGAGAATCCGGCTCGACGGGAAGATCCAAACCCATCATCTTACCCACCTGGCGGGCGCCGGCTCCGGCCGCGTTTAGGATCTTCTCGGCTGCATAGGTTCCCTTAGCGGTCTTGACCTTCACAGCCGAACCGTTTTCTCTCTCGATCCCGGTCACTCTCTCCTGAAACTTGAACGTCACACCCGACCTGACGGCCTGATGATAGAAGGCATTGCCCGCCATCATGGGCGAGAGGTTCCCATCCTCCGGGGAGTAAGTGCCGCCTCTTAACCCATCAGGGCTGATTCCCGGAAGCAGCCGGACCACCTCGTGGGCATCGATCCAGTTTATGTTCAAACCGAATTTCTTTTGGGTCTCCAGAAGCTGCTTCAGACTGGATTCGTCCTGCTCCCGGTAAACCGGAAAACAGTATCCTCCCCGCTGGAAATGAATGTCGTCGCCGTACCTGTCTTTCCAGGAGGAGAAAACCCCCAGGCTCAGCTGGCAGGTCTGAATTTTCGCAGGATCGGAATGGGTGGCTCTGATCCCCCCAATGGCGCTTTTATTCTGGCCCTGACCAGGGGAAGGAAGCTCGTCTATCACCAGGACCTTTAGCTTCTCCTGTGCCAGGAAAAAGGACGTGGGAAGTCCCACGCTGCCTGCGCCGAATATTATCACGTCGTAACTTGACATGGCGTCAAACTTTGCTTATGCCTGGTCCGGCTTCTCGCCGGCCAGCAGCCCCAAGTTGACCTCCGCCACCAGCGGCCTCTGGGTGAAGGGAACCACGTCGCACAGATCCACACCCTCCTCCTGGAAGAGCCGCAAGATCAACGACTGGCAGGTCTTCCCACCGCAGGCGCCCATTCCGCATCTGAGCACTTTGAGCTGATTCAGATCCCGGACGCCCTGACGAATCAGTTCCCTGATCTGGCCGGATGTGACTCTCTCGCACCGGCAGATGATGGTTTCGTCATCGACTGTGGGCGACTGTTCAATATCCACCGGCTGACTGATCTCAGGATCCTGGACTCTGAATCCCGCCACAAGTGCGGCTTTGTCTTTGGGCACCCGCAGGGTAACTAAAATCGTCCTGTCGTATGCTTTTCTTTTGGCGACCTTCTCGACTGTGGCCTTGGTCACGAAATTCCCATCCATATCCACGGCGTCGACCGTCCGGCCCACTTCCACTGCGGATTCGAGAAGCTCGAAAGGCACAGTGACCAGGCCATCCGGACCATCGGCTCTCAAATCCACCAGCGTTATGGCCAATCCCGGACAAACCGCCACGCACAGGGTGCAGCCGGTGCACTCGTCCTTGACCACCTCCGGAAGCCCGAAGATGGGATCGCCTTTCATCTGGATCATATCCTTGGGACAGATGTGAATGCAGGGATCGCAAGGTATCTCCTGCACGCATCGAATCACCGGAAAGAGCTTCGAGTCGGCGGTGGCAATCTCCAGCGGATGGGCCTTTCCCGGCCTGCTTTTGAGTATCTCCCATCTTCTCTGCCACTCAGCCGGTATCCAAACGTTCTTGCCCAGCGATTGGGCGATCTGACGTCCGGCGATTTTCCCGGAGAAGATGGCTGCGGATGCCTCGGCGATCTCCAGCGCGTCCCCGGCCGAATAAACCTCCATGCCGAATTTCCTGGCTTGGTTCAAAAGCTCGTCCACCGGGTTTAAGCCCACCGCCACCAGCAGCGTATCCGCCTGAAAGCTCCTTTCGGTTCCGGGAATCTCGCGGAAATCCTCATCGATTTGGGCGATGGTCACCGATTCCACCCGGTCCTTGCCGCTGACACGTTTTACCGTATGCGAGGTCCAAACCGGTACGCCCAACCTTCTTATCTTATCCTGATGCACTTTGTATCCGCCGACCTGGGGCATGGCCTCCACCAGGCCGACCACGCCGATCCCCGCCTGGACGGCGTGATAGGCCGCAATCAGACCTACGTTCCCTCCGCCCACGATGAACAGCCTCTCCGACGGTCTCACCAGATCCCGGTTCACCAGGGTCTGGAAAGCGCCGGCGCCATAGACGCCCGGAAGATCGCATCCCGGGAAAGACAGTGCCTTCTCCCTGGCGCCGGCAGCTATCAAAAGCTTCTTGGGATTGACCAGCACGTATCCCTGGTCATTCACCACGCCGATCTTTTTGTCCTGGTAGCAGCCCATCGCAGTGGCGTTGAGCATCAACTTGACATTGGAATACTTTTCTATCTCTGAGGCCAGCATGGTGGCGATGTCGATCCCTCTGGTTCCGGCAAAACAGTCGGCCACCGTGCCAAAGAAAGAGTGGGTTTGCAGAACCAATTTTCCACCCAATCGATGCTTGTCATCCACGATCAGAACGTCGAGGGCGTGGGGCGCCAGCTCCAAAGCCGCGGTGATCCCTGCCGGGCCGCCGCCGATGATCAGTACGTCGGTATCCACCACCGGAATGGGCAAGAATTCCTTCGGCTGGCGGTCTGTCGTCGGAAGCTCCGGGACGCCGTCGCAGGTGGTTACTTCCATGCCCTCTCCTACCACGGTCATGCAGCCTTTGACCGGTACCCCGTCTGCGATCACCAGGCATTGGCTGCACTGGCCGTTGGCGCAGAAGATGCCCTGAGGACTGCCGTCTTTGGCATGATGACCAAAGACTCCGATGCCGTAAGCAAAAAGTGCGGAGGATATCACCTCGCCCGGTTTGGCCACCAGCTTTCTGCCGTTGAAATAGAAAGGAACGTTGGCCTGCCCCTCGGCCGTCAGGATGGGATGTCGATCTATTCGGTTCATTAGCGCAGGTGGTGAAGATGAGCCGAACTCTAAGGTGATCTTCAATTGAATACGTCACTTAGCACCAAACTTAGTGAAGGATTTCACAAACCGATGCCCAAAGGTTAAAGCGCTCATGGTGTGTGGATTTTGCGCAGATTTTGCTTGACTATTTTTGGAGGGGATGTTATATTTGATGCTGGCTGTTTGTCCAAACAGAATAAACCCTTCTGAAAATCGGAATTCGATGACGGATCTTTTTCATTAGCCCAAAATCCATTCAGGTAAGCGGCAGGAGGAGAAGATGAAGAGAGGTATGCTGGTTTTGGTAGTGGCCATGTGCGTTGCTTGGGCGTTTACGGCAAGCTCCGGCTTCGCCGGTCAGGATCCAAACGATCCCTACGGACCGGATTCGGTTCTTTTCCGGTCCAGAGACCTGCTGGTACCTTGCCCACCTGAGGCCGGCCAGGCTGTTGTTCCGCTTTACTTCAGAAACGACACTCCGGTTATGGCTGTTCAGGTGCCCCTGGTGTGGACCGGACCTGCGCTACTGGATTCGGTCAGCTTTTTCGGCAGCAGACTCAACTACGTGTACAACAAGCAGGTCACCATCGACAATCCCAACCGCAAGGTTCTGGTCACCTCCTCCGTGGGCGACCAGCAACCCATAGCCGAGGGCCGGGGCATGCTGGCCAAATTCTACTTCTCCACCAGCGATACCGGACTCCTGCTGATAGATACCCTGGCCAACTCGCCTCTTCCCGGGGAGCATTTGCAGTTTACCCGGGAGGACCTGGTCACTTACACGCCCCAGTACCAGCAGGGCCAGTTTCACCTGGCCTGCGGGCAGGATCCCAACGACCCCAATGTGGCGGACACGGTCTTCTTCTACTCTCGATACGCTTATTATCCTCTTCCGGCCGGACCGGGCTTGTTTTACGCACACCTGGGCGTGGCCGGCGATGACTCCATGGGTGCCATGATCTTACCGCTGACCTGGGTGGGGCCGGCGGGGTTCGACTCGCTCACCTTCCGTGAGGCGACCTTCCCCGAATCGGTCCGGGTAATCAGCCCGGAGATCGATTCGGTAACCGACCGGGTCATGGTAGGGCTGGTTCCCTTCTTCGACCCGCCCATACCTTCCACTCACGGACTTTTCACCAGCTTATGCTTCACCTTAACCGACCAGACGGGGATAGTGCAGATCGATTCGGTCTTCATGCCGCCCATAAACCAGCTGCTTTTCACCACCACCGAGCCCCAGGGCTACCGACCCCAGTTTGTAGCCGCAGAGATTCCGGTGGTGGCCTACCAGCCTGGCGATGCCAACTTCGACTCCTGGCGGGACGTGGCAGACGCGGTTTATCTGCTCAACTACATATACAAAGGCGGCCCCCCGCCTCAGCATCCCATAACCTCCGACATGAACATGCCGGACGATCTGATCGACATCGAGGACGTTATTTATCTGCTGAATTACCTTTTCAAGAACGGAGCCGCGCCGCTTCCGGGAGACCCCTGGTGGCCGGAGAAGATCTACGGGCAGTGAGACAAGATGAGCGAACCTGGTTAGTGAGCATGGTTTAAGACGGGAAACCATATCAAACAAGGAGTCGAAGAATGAGGAGAAGAGGGCTGTTACTCGTAGGCGTGATCATCCTAACCTTGGGATGGTGCGGCCTGTCCTCTGGCCAATGCCCCGAGGATCCGATCGACAACGGAGAGTGCGACACCCTTGATGTGATCTGTTTGGACGCTCTGCAAAGCGACCCAGGGCCTTACACCGTCAGGTTTCCTCTGCTGGTGACCAACGACGTGCCGGATCCGTTGGTGGATTCCATAGCCGGATTCGTCGTGCCCTTAAGCTGGACTCGTACGAATCCCGCGGCCTATTGCAGCATGTCCGACTACTGGAACACCACTTTCATGCTTTGGGTGATTCCCGGTTTCGAAAGAAGCGTGTTCCGACACATCGTGGAGGACGGCGACACCCTTTATCACAACCGGATGGCGCAGATGGCAGCCGATTTCTCCGGCCGGGAGTGGGACACCTACATACAGGACATAAGCACCGACCCGCCTTTTTTCCGGATGGCCTTGGTGCCCAGCGGTTCCCCCGACCAGAGATGGTGGGAGGGCTACCGGACTCTGCTCATCACTATGACCTTCCAGGTGCAGGATACCATGCACCTGTGCATAGACAGCACCTTTTGGCCCCCGGCTTCGCAATTGGATTTCGGACGCTCCGACGGAGCGCTTTACATTCCCCGGCACAACATGCCCTATTGCGTTTGGATCGGTCCTCCTCAGATCCGGATCATCTCTCCCAATGGGGGCGAAGCTTGGGTGGTGGGCGATACCCACGACATCACCTGGGCCTCGGAGAATTTCGACGGGCCTGAGGTCGACATCGAATTCTCCACGAACGGGGGAAGCAGCTGGATTCCCATAGCCGGCAACACAGCCAACGATGGCGTCTATTCCTGGGAGGTGCCCGACTCTCCTTCCACCATGTGTCTGGTCAAGGTATCCGATTCGGCGGACGGCGATCCTTTCGACCAAAGCGACGATTTTTTCTCCATCATCTATACCTCCTATTTCGAGATGGATGCCCATCCGGACAGCCAGTGGGTCAAACAGGGCGATTCCACCCAGTACTCGGTGGTTTTGACCTCCCAATTCGGATTCAACTCGCCCTGTAGCTTGAGCC
>CAZPRG010000171.1:0-5530 GCA_964588675.1 uncultured Ignavibacteria bacterium | reverse complement strand
TCTCCATCACCCGGCGGGAGAGCACCTCCAGCACGTCGATGTCCGGTCCCTTGATATAAAGCTCCACCGGAAGCTGCTCGTCCCCCTCGAACATGCCGATCATGGAGACCTTGGATTTCACCCCGGGCAAATCGGCCAGCATCTTCCGGACTTCGGTCTCCACCTCGTCGGTCTTCTTCTGGCGCTGCCGGAGTGGGACCAGCTTGACCCTCAGGGCAGCTTGGTTGGCCGCCCCCATATTCAGGCCCACCGTGGTGAACACCGCCTCCACCTCGGGCATGGCCAAAAGCGCGTCCTCGATGCGGGCGGCGGTATTTTCCGTGTTGGTGATGGAGCTCCCCACTGCGGTTTCGATTTCCACCCGGAATTCTCCCCGGTCTCCTTCGGGAAACAACTCCTTCCCCATGAAGGGAATCAAGCTCAAGCTCACCAGGAAAAGCACCGTGGCCACGGTCAGAACCACGGTTTTATGGTTCAGACACCAGGCCAGCATCCGGCGATAGCCTTCGCGAACCCGGACGAAGAATCTCTCCACCGGTGCGAACAGCTTCTTGAGCAGACCATTCTCCTTGTCTCGCTTTCCCATGAATCTGGCCGAGAGCATGGGAGCCATGGTGAACGAGTCCCACAGCGAATAGAGCACGGCGAAGGTGACGGTGAAAGCGAAGGCCTTGAAGAATTTGCCCACGATTCCGCCGGTATAGGCCACCGGAACGAAAACCGCCGCGATGGAGAAGGTACAGGCCATGACCGCCAACCCCACCTCGGAGGTTCCGAAGCTGGCCGCTTTCTCCGGCTCCATCCCTTCTTCTATATGGCGGAATATGTTCTCCCGCACCACTATGGCATCGTCGATCAAAATTCCCACGGCCAGCGAAAGCCCCATTAAGGTCATCAGGTTTATGCTATAGCCGGCGGCGTACATCAACATGAAGGTGGCGAAGATGGAGGTGGGAATGGCCAGCGCGGCGATGATGGTGGAACGGATGTTTCCCAGGAACAGGAAAACCACCAGGGTGACAAACAGCGCGCCCAGATAAAGGGTGCGCATGGTATCGTGTACCGATCGCCGGATGTACTCCGACTGGTCCGCCGCTATTTCGATGGTGGTGCCTGCCGGCAGGTCCTTCTTGAGCTCCGCCAGGGTTTTCATCAGACCATCGCACACCTGCACCGTGTTGCTGCCGGATTGTTTCCGGATGATGAAGGACACCGAGGGTTTCCGGTTGAGCTTGGCGATCTCCCGCATGTCCTTGGAGCCGTCCACCACCGCGGCCACGTCACGGACGTAGATGGGAACTCCGCCCCGGGAGGCGATCATTATGTCGTTGATTTCATCGGGGTTTTCAAACTCCCCCACCGTGCGCAGGATGATCTCCCGAGGCTCCTGGTCCACGCGGCCGCCGGGCACGTTCAGATTCTCCGATGCCAGGGTGCGGATCACGCTCTCCACCGGGATGTCGTAGGCTTGCAGCTTGCGAACGTCCAGCTCGACTTTGATCTCCCTTTCCCATCCTCCCACCAACTCCACCCCGGCCACCCCATTGGTCTGCTCGATTCGGTTTTTGACCTTGTCCTCGGCTAAGTCCCGGAGCTGGTCCAGCGGCAGGTTGCTGGACATGCCGAAGATCATCACCGGCGTGGCCGCCACGTCGAAACGGACGATGGTGGGCTCCTCCACTCCGTCGGGAAGCTGGGCCCGGACCGTGGACATCTTCTCTCTGACGTCCTGGTCGGCGTCCCTCACCGGGACGTCCAGATGGAATTCCAGAAAAACCTGGGAGTATCCTTCGGCCGAGGTGGAGTAGATGTTCTTCAGCCCGGAGATGGAGCTCATGCCCTCTTCCAGTTTCTCCGTCACCTGGCTTTCTATCTCTTTCGCCCCTGCCCCGGGATACAGCGTGGTGATGGACATATAGGGAAAGGCCACGTCCGGCATCAGATCGATGGGAATCCGGGTGTAGGATATCCATCCCAAAACCACCACCGCCAAAACCTGCATGACGATGAAGACCGGTCTGCGAATGGAGAGATCCGGAAGGAACATCAGAATTCTCCTTCCTTCTGGGGTATTACTTTCACCGGTTCGTCATTCTTGACCAGATACTGTCCGGCCACGATCAGGGAATCGCCTTCGGTCAGACCCGAAAGTACCTGCACCTGGCCGTCCTGCGAGGCGCCGGTCTCCACCGGCAGTAGAACCGCCTTTCCCTGCCTGACCACAAAAACCGTTTTCTTTGCGGCCTCCTGCATGACGGCGTGAGCGGGAATCAGAATGACATCCCGCACTTTGCCCAGAAGGACCTTCACCCGGGCGAACATGCCGGGTTTCAGAAGATGTTGCGGGTTGGCCAGGGTGATCTCCACTGTCGCCGTTCTGGTAAGCGGATCGACCACCGGGCTGACTAAGGTCACCTTTCCGGAGAACTCCCTTTCGGGGTAGGTGTTCACCTTTATCTGGGCATCTTGTCCCGGCTTGATCTTTCCCAGCTCCTCCTCCGTGATGTTGACCACGGCCTTCACCTGATCCATGTTTATCACTCTCATTATGGCCGTGCCCATGCCCGGGCCGGGCGAGGGAGGACTGACCTCGGCCCCCTTATCCAAAAAGACCTGGGCCACGGTTCCCGCAAGCGGCGTGATCACATTCAGCACCTCGAATCTGACGCCGTCCACGTCCCGATCCACCACCGCGACCACCTGATCCTTGCTGACCCGGTCTCCCTCCTTCACCTTGAGGAGGGCCAGCTTGCCGGATGCCTTGGGGAAGATGTCGATCTCCTCTTCTCCCTTCACGTCCCCCACGAAACTCAAGGACAGATCCAGAGTCCCCATTTTCACCGGCTGGGCTTGAACCGCCGTGGTCCTCTCCTCCATTGTGGTTTCCTGCAGGCGGGTTTGTTCTATGACCACCTTGGCCCGGTAGGCCACCAGCACCGCCACGATCAAAATGGCCACCACGATTATAAGTTTCTTCATGCTCTCTCCTGTGTGCCTTTTAGGGCCAGCTCTTCAGTTTGGAGATTTTCCTCTTGAGGACCTCGATCTTTTTCACGTCCATGCGCACGTGATCGATTCCGTAGCCCAAGAGGAACCTCCAGTTCAACGGCAGTTTGTCTTGAGATTCCTCCTTCAGATCCTCCAAATGTTCGGCCAGCTTCCGCATCCTCTTCCTTTTGACCTCCAGGCATTCCAGGGCTTTCTTTTTGGACAACCCCAGAAGGAAGGCCACCCCTACGCAGAAGTTGTTTTCCGGCATCCGGTCGTCGGTTACGGCTTCCTCCACCAGAGAGGCCAGTTTTCGCTTCCCCTGGCGGGTGATGTGAAAGACCTCCCTCTCCGGCATCCTTCCCGGCTTCTCCTTCTTGGCCTCCACCATCCTGGCCCTTCTCAGTCGCTCCAGGGTGTTGTACACCGATGCCAGGTTGACCTGAGCCCAGGCTTCCATGTTGCGCTTATCTATCTCATGATACAGCTGGTAGCCGTGCATGGGCATCTCGTTTAACAGTCCCAGCACCACCAGCTCGTTTTTGGTCATATTCTCTCTTTCGACAATATTACTGTAACCTATACTACTCTAACTTAGAATACATCTACGCAGCAGAGACCGAAAACGTTGCAGGTTTTTCTGCCGCTTGCCGACCTGCCCCCATCTTGCACCTCATCGGAACGTTCCCCCTTTTGCGGAGCTGGGAATAGCGGAGCAGGACCAAAGCCAGACCGACTATGATCTTGGGGCTTGGCGGCAAATGGAGACCAGAACCTGGCTTAAGCCAGGTTCTGGTTGACCAAACCCGATAAGTCTCTGCCGTATTTGAACTTCAGGATTCCCGAACCGGTCTGGCTCCCCTCCCGTCGACAACCTGAAGGATCTTCTTCAATCTGCGCGACCTGGCTCTGCCGATCTGATAGGCTTCTCTTATCTGACCGGATGCTTCCCTGGCCTTTTTCAAGTTGTTGGCATAGATCACGGCCAGTGCGTCGCCTTTGGCCACAGGATCCCCGACTTTCTTCTTTATGAGGAGCCCCACACCCGGATCGACGGAACTGTCCAGCTTCTCCCTGCCCGCGCCCAACGTCACCGCACACAGCCCGATCCCGCGCGTGTCTATGGAATGGACGTAACCGTCCGACTTGGATGTCACCAGGAGTCTGAATTTGGCCCAGGGAAGCAGACCGAAATCGTTCACCACATTCGGATTTCCCCCTTGCTTCTTGACCATCTCCTGGAACTTGGAGAGCGCCTTGCCGGCCCGAATGGCGTGGACGAGCTTTGTTTGTGCCTCCCTTGGATTCTTTGCCTTCTTTGCCAGCATCAACATACGAGCGCCCAGGGCCAGCGTGACATCCATCAGGTCTCTCGGCGCTCTGCCTTTGAGCGCATGGATGGCTTCGATCACTTCGATGGAATTCCCCACCGTCTCGCCCAAAGGCTCGTTCATATCGGTGATTAGAGCCACCGCCTTCTTCTTGAACTTCCCGGCGATGCGGATCAGAGCCTGGGCCAGAAGGACGGCATCTTTTCGGCTGGACATGAAGGCGCCGTTTCCGACTTTGACGTCGAAGACGAACGCATCTGCTCCCTCGGCCAATTTCTTGCTCATTATGCTGGAGGCAATCAGAGGGATAGAGTTGACCGTGGCGGTAACGTCCCGAAGCGCGTAAAGTTTCCTGTCCGCGGGGGCGATCTCTGCTGTTTGTCCCATCATGCAAACGCCGATTTCTTTGAGATTGGAGACGAAGCTCTTGAAGGACAGGTCGGTGCGGAATCCGCGAATGGACTCCAGCTTGTCCAAGGTACCGCCGGTATGGCCCAATCCTCGGCCGGAGATCATGGGAACTCTGACCCCACAGGCGGCCACCAGCGGCGACAGGATCAACGATACCTTGTCTCCCACTCCGCCGGTGCTGTGTTTGTCGACTTTGACCCCCCGGACGGACTTCAGATCGATCACCCGCCCCGAGTTCAACATGCACTTGGTCAGATGGAGCGTCTCTTCATCGTTCATACCGTTGAGGAAGATGGCCATCAGAAGCGCGGAGGCTTGGTAATCGGGAATCTTGCCTTCGGTGTAACCCGAGACGAAATGCTCGATTTCCTCCGGCGCAAGTTCCTGCCCGTCCCTTTTCTTGCTGATTATCTCATACATATTCATGCTGCCGCAATCCCATGCGTGGGTGGTCATCACCATGATAAGCTACGAGGAGAGGAAAGTCAAGTTCCGCAGGGGAGATTGTAGTTGCCCGATTCACCCCGACAGTGGCGGTGGACGCCGGGAGGGGGGATTTTGTAGCCGCACCCTTCAGGGTGCGAGCCTTTGCGCGTCTTTCCGGGCTGTCCAGGATCCGACTCGCGGTTCCTACCTCACCCCCTTAATCCCCCCTCCACGAACATGGAGAGAGGGAAAATCGCGATCCGCAGGACAACAGAACAGGTCAGAACTTCTCTATCCTGATGGAGTAAAACTCCCCTCCCTGTGCCGGAAGATAAGCCGAGGTTCCATTTGCATAGATTTTTTCACGATCGCCG
>CAZPRG010000170.1:0-5538 GCA_964588675.1 uncultured Ignavibacteria bacterium | reverse complement strand
CTGAGCCAAGCCGAAGAGCCAAAGGTCCTGAGCCAAGCCGAAGGGCCGAAGGCCCCGAGCTTAGTCGAGGGGTAGAGTTGATGTCCATCACTCCCAACGCCGAGGACATCATCGAGCGGGCCTGTCGCACGTGCTACCTCAGCTTCCATAGATACAATCCTCCGTCATCCACCGAGGAGCTGATAAAGAAGGTCATCCAAAAAGGGCATCATTCTGTGCTGGAACATGCGCTGGCCACTTTTCGCATCAAGGGAGGCTCGCGGGTGTTCACTCACGAATTGGTCAGGCATCGTTTGATGTCCCCTTCGCAGGAAAGCCAGAGATACGTGGAGTACGGCAAGACCAAAGAGTTCGAGTTCGTGGTTCCGCCCACGGTGCAGGATTCGGCTTTCGTGGACAAGTTCGTGGAGCTGGCCGGTTTGACATTCGAGCTGTACGAGGAGATGGTCAAAGCGGGAATTCCCAAGGAGGATGCGCGCTACATCCTGCCCAACGCCACCACCTCCGAGATCGTGATCTCCGCAAACTTCCGGGAGCTGCGGCACATTTTCGAGATCCGCTGCGTGGAAAGAGCGCACTGGGAGATCAGGGAGATCTGCCTGGAGATGCTGAAGATCATGAAAGAGCAGGCGCCGATTGTGTTCTGGGATTTTGAGATCGACGAGAAGAACAAGGTAGCGTTCAGAAAAGAGTAGGTCGGGCTCCCGGAGGGTGCCCGACAAACATAACCCCCTGTGGTCCCCCTTATCAGGGGGATGAAAAAGAGGTTCCTCCCCTGACATCGAAGATCCGCAGGAAGGGGAGGTCAGGAGAGGTTGAACGAGAGTTTTTGTAGCCGTCCGTACGGGTGCAAGTCGAAGGCTTTTGTAGCCGCACCCTTCAGGGTGCGAGGCGGAACCAAGACGCGGAAGAACTTAACCCCCTGTAGTCCCCCCTATCAGGGGGACAGAAAAGGGTTCCTCCTCTGATATCGAAGATCCGTAGGAAGGGGAGGTCAGGAGGGGTTGAGCGATGGAGATCATATCATGGATAACCAAGACTTAAACGAAGCCTTCAAAGGACTATCGACCCCGCTGATCGCCGACGCCTGCGTGCGGCTGGGCTTGGCTTTGCGAGCGGCGCCTTCCGACATCAAGCTTGTCTCGGCCGGCCAGGGGCACATAGCTGGCCGCGCCCTGCCGGTGCAGCACTACGGCAGCGTTGATGTCATTCTCGAGGCCATGACCGATGCTCAGAAAGGCGACATTCTGGTCATAGACAACGGCGGCAGAGAGGACGAAGCTTGCATAGGAGACTTAACCGTCCTGGAAGCCCAAGTTTGCGGGCTGGCAGCCATTGTGGTGTGGGGTTACCATCGGGACACCGAGGAATTGAAGAGTATCCGCCTTCCTGTCTTCAGCTACGGCTCGTATCCTGTGGGCCCCACGCGTCTCGATCCGCAGTCTGCGGATGTTTTGGATCGCGCTCGCTTTGGCGACTATGAAGTGTCGAAGACAGATATCGTCTTCGCGGACGATGACGGAGTGTTTATTGTGCCGGGCGAAAACGCCGACGAGGTCATTTCCATTGCTCGCAAAATCCAGGAGACGGAACGCCGCCAGGCAAAGGAGATAAAGGCCGGAAACAAGCTGCGCGATCAGCTTCGCTTCGAGAAGTATTTGAGAAAGCGCCAGTCCGATCCTTCTTACACCTTCCGCAGGCATCTGCGGGAAATAGGAGGAGCAGTAGAGGAATAGCTCGGGCCACGTTAACGCTTTTGTAGCCGCACCCTTCAGGGTGCGGAGTGGAACGGAGACGCGGAAAAACCTAACCCCCTGTAGTCCCCCCTATCAGGGGGACAAAAAAGGGTTCCTCCCCTGAGAAGGGGAGGTCAGGAGGGGTTGAAGTGCGCCAGGAATTTCGAAGGAGGATAGGAAAATGAAACTGAACGTGAAGGCATTTGCGCTCACCTGCTCGCTGATTTGGGGATTCGGGCTTTTCGTGCTCACTTGGTGGATCATCCTGACCAGCGGAGCAACCGGCGATACCACCCTCATCGGCCGAATCTATCTGGGCTACAGGATCACGCCTCTGGGCTCGTTCATTGGATTGATCTGGGCACTACTGGACGGCTTTGTGGGCGGCGCGATTTTCGCGTGGCTATACAACGTGATTGCCAAACCTGCTCCAAGCACGCAGGGAGCATAGGAAGTAAGCATCGGATTCGGCTTTCGAGGTGCGCCCGACAGATATAACCCCCTGTAGTCCCCCTTATCAGGGGGACGAAAACAGGTCCCACCCCTGATATCGAAGATCCGCGGGAAGGGGACGTCAGGAGGGGTTGATTGAAGGTTTCTGTAACCGCACCCTTCAGGGTGCGAGCGGCGCGCCCCGCCAAAGGCGGGGCGGCTAGAAGACCACTGAAGCGAATTTCAGTTGAGGAGGGGGAAATGAATAACTCAAAGAGGGTTGTGGAGTTTCTGACCAAATCGGCGGACTTGATGACAGCCTTGCGGCGGCGACAAACAGACACGCTCTGGCAGCGGTTGCACAACGGAAACCGGCCTCATAGACGGTTGGCAGATGTACACAATTGTTGCCAAACCAGAACAAGAAAATGCTTTTTGGAGCCAGCTGAGCAATGAATTCTGAGTTGCTAGAGAATCCCAGGGAAGTATCATTTGACTGGCACATTACACAGGTACTGAGGTGGTTGAACTTTGACGGCGGGCGTCACCTTGACAGCACCCTCGTTTATGCGAGCGTGGACCTGCGTTGCGCAATAGAGCGCTTCCTGTTTGAGTTACTTCTCATACTCAAGGACCAAAACCTGTCTCCCACCGATGAAAGCAGATGCCGCAGCAAAGACGGCATACTGAAGTTGATTAAGGAAACGGAACCCTATTATATAAAAAGAGCGAAATTCACCAACCTGGTTGCATCTGTGACTCCCGGGATGCCAAACGTGGTCATTGTGGATATTGGGTATCTAGTCAGGAAGTGGCACGAGTTGAGCGAGTATTGCCATAAGCATCTCAGGCCCGCCGAGGCTTTTGGATCACCAAACCGAGAGTTTCAACAAAAGGGCTTTGAGATTTTCAGCAATGTCGTGAGTCGATTCAAGGAATGGCTGGACCAAGCGGCCTTCGGAATCATGAATACGACAAGTATGGCACCCGAGACCAGAAACATATACCAGAAATACATAGAGGATCAGATCGACGAAGATCAGGTAAGGAGAATGCTAGACTTGATCACGCCGATCCTGAGGGCTCGAATGAATTTGTAGGGACAGCCGCAAGGGCTGTCCCTGCAGCCCGAGTCCATGAGAGGAAGACCATGAACATTCTCGGCATATCCGGCACCCCGAGAGAGAATGGGAATAGTGAGATTCTCTTGCAGCATGCTTTGCGGCCGTTTGGTCGCGTAGGGACAGGGCTAGTCCCTGTCCGCGGACAGCCACGAGGGCTGTCCCTACGACTTAAGATGCCCACGAGAGGAAAGTTGTGAACATCCTCGGCATATCCGGCACCCCGAGAGAGAACGGGAATAGTGAAATTCTGTTGCAGCATGCTTTGAAGCCGTTTGAGAAGCACGGCTGGCAAATCAGGCATCTCCGCATTCGCGAGATGAACGTCGAGCCGTGTCAAGGCTGTGAGGAGTGCAAAAAGCTGGGCAAGTGCAAAATCGAAGATGACATGCACCAGATATATGAGGCTTTCCGGTGGTGCGATGCCATAATCTTGTCCAGCCCGGTCTACTCGCGCAACGTGTCTGCCCAACTATTGGCACTCACGGACAGGCATTGCGCCGTACGCACGGAAAGACCACTAAAGGGAAAACCCGGCGGAGCCATTGCCGGAGGAGCCGGAACATGCGGCGGCCAGACCATTACCATCATGGCCGTCCACAACTGGATACTCTAATGCGGCGTGATCTGCGTGCCGGGAGAACTGAACGGAGTGACGGCAGTTGCCCGCGAGCCGGGCGAAATCTCGCAGCGGGCCAACCGACTGAGGCAGGCGGAGATTTTGGGAGAGAATGTTCTGAACGTGGCAAGAAAGCTGCGTTCTGAAATCGGTTCAAACCTTTAACCATCCTATTACATATGAAAACTTCACTATTACTCAAATCTGTCTTCCTTCTGATCGTTTCACTGGCTGCCGCTTCTCCTGTTGCGGCAACCACCGGAGGGAATTTCGTATTCAAAAGCGCCCATTTTTCTCTGCAACTCCTTCACACTTACGGCACACCGGGGCTGGAGAGTGAAAAGTACATAAACGACGGCTATCTTGCCTTCAAATATGCCTCGTTTCTGTTCAGAAAGCAACTCTTTGACAAGTCCTTCCGGAACCGTTACCAGGCGGAGCCTCTTTTGGTTGACTTCGAAATCGGTGTCAGCGATGAGTACCGGAACTTCTCCAGCCCACCCGATTGGGAAACCAATCCCTATGTTTTCAAGAATATAGGGGAGGTCAACGCACTGCCCGTTCCGAAGATATTCACCTTGCAGTTGGTGATATATCGGTCACCCGGCTGGCTGAACACGTTCGGAGCCAGATTCGGACAGAAGTTACGCGAGATTAATCTTGAAGACCTTTGTAAGAATATCGATTTCAGTTTCTTTGTCGACGGATGTGACGACAAGAAGCATCCTGTTTATGTGATGACAAGCGAGCGCAACGGCGGAACAGTTAATTACTATGTAAGGTACGGCATATTCCTTTCGCTTGAAGATGCAAGGAACGTAGCCGAGAAGCTGAGCCGGAACCTCGGCTTTGAGGTGCAGGTTCTGGAAAGGAAACTCACCAGAGACCTCATACGCAAAGCTCTTTTTGATACGTCGTTCGTCATATGAGGTCGAGCAAAGGCTGTCGGGTAGCTCCTTCCGCCTTAAGCGGGACTCGCAACCCGACCTACCAAGTCGTCTGAGAAGAACGTGAGGATACCTGTGGATTTCTTTTTGTCGGAAGAACAAAGAAGGCTGAAAAACCAGGCCAGGCAGATTGCGGAAGAGCACATGCTTCCCAGAAGGGCCTATTACGACGAGACCGAGGAATTCCCTTGGGACATGGTCAAAATCTTCGCGCAGGCCGGGCTGTTCGAATGCTTCATCGCCAAAGAATACGGTGGAACCGGCGGCGGCGTCACGGAGATGGCGCTGGTCACCGAAGAGCTGTCGCGGGTCTGCGGCGGAATCGCCCTATCCTTTGCCGGAACCGGATTGGGAACTTATCCCATAATTCTGTTTGGCAGCGATGAACAGAAAGCGAAGTACCTTCCGGATATCGCAAAAGGAAACAAACTGGCCGCCTTCGCCCTTACCGAACCCAATGCCGGATCGGATGCCGCAGGCATAGCCACCTCTGCCAAACTGGATGGAGACAGCTACGTCCTGAACGGAACCAAGCAGTGGATAACCAACGGAGGGGAGGCGGAGGTTTACACTGTTGTGGCGGTCACGGACAAGACCCGCGGCGCCAGGGGCGCATCGACGTTCATCGTGGAGAAAGGATTTCCCGGTTTCTCCTTTGGAAAGAAGGAAAAGAAGATGGGCAT
>CAZPRG010000169.1:0-5581 GCA_964588675.1 uncultured Ignavibacteria bacterium | reverse complement strand
CGCAAACCTGCTTGTCCGGTTTCCTCACCTATTCCTCCCCGAATTTCTGCTCGAAAAGTTGGGCTATAGCCTGGGTGGCCTGCTGTTCGTCCTCGCCCTGGGCCTTGATGGTCACGAAACTGCCCACCTCGGCGGCCAGCATCATCACGCTCAGAATGCTCTTGGCATTGGCCTCCAGCTCGCCCTTCTTCAAGCTGATCTCGGATTTGAACCTACCGGCAGTGGTAACCAGCATGGCCGCGGGACGGGCGTGCAGCCCCAGCTTGTTTACCACCTCGATCTTCCTTTCGACCAAAGCGTCTTCCCTCTTGACCGGAACCCGGTGTTCTTTACTATCCCATCGGCGGATGGGAGGCCGACCTTTCAATTTAACCCAACCCGCCGGCAAATGCAAGTTTTTGCGTGACTTGGCTGGTAAAATCGTGTAAGGCCGATTCATATCTTCTCCCTTTGGGCCGGCTGCCTTCCGACACAGCCCGGCCGCGGCCGTACCCTAAGTCCGGACGAACATCTTGCCGGAAAGCTGCCGCACCAGGCCCTTCAACTCCAGGGAGAGAAGCGAGGAGAGGGCATCGGATACGGTCAGCGAAGCGCCGGAGGCGATTTTGTCTATGTGATCAGGCTCATCCGAGATGAGCCGGTAAATGGTTTTCTCCTTGTCGGAAAGACCGGACAGATCCTGGTGTCTGTCCACCGGCGACGAGGACTTGGCGCCGCCAGTTGTCACCTTCAATTCCTCCAGTATGTCCTGGACCGAGGTGACCAGCTTGGCCCCCTGCTTGATCAGTCCATTGGTTCCCTCGCTGGTCTTGGATCCTAAGTTTCCCGGAATGGCGAAGACCTCGCGGTTCTGCTCCAGGGCGCAGCCGGCGGTGAGCAGTGCGCCGCTTTTGGCCCCGGCCTCCACCACCACCACCCCCAACGACAGGCCGCTTATCAGCCGGTTTCGCCGGGGGAAGTTGGGAGCATCCGGCTTGCTGCCCATGGGAAATTCGGAGAGAAGCGCCCCGGAGGAGGCTATCCGCTCCGCCAGCTTCTTGTTCTCCGGCGGGTAGATCACGTCCAGACCCGACCCGAACACGGCTATGGTCCTTCCTTTCTCCTTGAGAGCCGAGGTGTGTCCGATGGAGTCTATGCCCCGGGCCATCCCGCTGACCACGGTGATGCCCTTTCGGGTCAGTTCGCGGGCTATGCTTTCCGTGATCCGCTTCCCGTAGGTGGAGGGGTTGCGACAGCCCACCATGGCCACCGCATTGCGATCGTCCTCGGTGATCTCACCCTTGATGAAGAGAAAGGGTGGGGGATCGTAGATGGATAGAAGATGTTGAGGATACTTCGGGTCCTTGAAGCTGAGAAGCTCACCGCCGTGCTTTTCCAAAAGACCGATCTGCTCCTGTGCCTGATCCCAAGAGACCTGGTTCTTGATGTTGGCGGCGGTCACCGGACCGATGTCCGGCAGGCCGGCCAGCTCATCCTTGGAGGCCTCCAGTACCCCACCGGGCGACCCGAAGTGCCGCACCAGCGAGACATAACGCACCGGCCCCACATTGGGCACCGTGGACAGAGCTAACCAGCTTTTCAGTTCCTCCCTATCCAAAGTGGCCTTCTCCTACACTTATGAAGTGATAAGCCGGGGTCGATCCCCTGCGTTAGGCACTGATCTGATCTTCACTGATTTCCTGAAGCTTGGACCGGATGACTCTCAATAGATCGGTCAGCCCTTTGCCGGTCAGGGCCGAGACGTAGCACACCTGGACATCGCCGCTTCCGATTTTGGTCTTGCCAAGCCGGGGCAGAAGGTCGATTTTGTTTACCACCACCACCTGGGGACGCCGGCCAAGCAGCGGGTCGAACAGTTCGATCTCCTTGAGGAGCGCCCGATAGTCCTGCTTGACGTCCTGGGAGGAAGCGTCCAAAAGATACAAAAGCAGCTTGGTCCTCTGGATGTGCCTGAGAAACTCAACTCCCAACCCCTTGCCCTTATGAGCTCCCTCGATCAGCCCCGGAATGTCGGCCAGCACGAAGCTTTCGTGATCTCCCAGCTTCACCATCCCCAGATTGGGGGTGAGGGTGGTGAAGGGATAAGCCGCTATCTTGGGCCGGGCTGCCGAGAGTTTGGAAAGCA
Organism: uncultured Ignavibacteria bacterium; assembly: GCA_964588675.1. Lineage (GTDB taxonomy): Bacteria > Zixibacteria > MSB-5A5 > MSB-5A5 > SM1-73 > SM23-73-3. The sequence goes on along the minus strand of CAZPRG010000169.1, from coordinate 3,456 downwards.
GGGTGGACTTGCCCACGTTGGGATGGCCCACCAGGCCCACGTCCGCCAAGAGCTTCAACTCCAGCGACAGTTTCCTCTCCTCTCCCTGGCCTCCCGGTTGGCTTTTTCTGGGAGATTGCGAGGTGGGCGACCTGAAGTGGGCGTTTCCTTTCCCGCCTTTGCCCCCGCGCGCGACTATGACGCTCTGGGCTTCTCCGGTCAGATCAGCCAGGGTCTTTTTCGGTTCCAGGTCTCTGATTATGGTTCCGGGAGGGACCTTTATCACCACGTCCGGGCCGTCCTTCCCCTTCTTCAGCGCTCCCTGGCCGTGGCCTCCGTTGCCTGCCCGGTAGTTTTTGCGGTACCGGAAATCCAGCAAGGTGGTCATGTGACGATCCACCCGGATGATCACGTTTCCTCCATTCCCTCCGTCCCCTCCGTCCGGCCCGCCTTTGGGCACGTACTTCTCCCGCCTGAAGCTGACGCAGCCCTGGCCGCCTTTTCCTCCTTTTACAATTATCTCTGCGTAATCGATGAAAAGCATTCGACTTTTTCGCGAGGGGGGTCAGACAAAATGGACTTCAGTCGGACTTTCCCATCCGGATCAGGGTTTCCTTGAGAACCGGCTTGTCCACGTTCTCGTAAAGCACGCCCTTGAAAGCTATGGATATGTTCCCCGTCTCCTCGGATACGATGACGGCGATGGCGTCCGATTCCTCGGTGACTCCGATGGCGGCCTTGTGCCGCATTCCGAAGATGGTTCTGTACCTCGGGTTCTGGGTCAAGGGGAGGGTGCAGGCCACGGCCACCACATAATCGCCCTGAATGACGGCGGCGCCGTCGTGAAGGGGAGTGTACGGCGTGAATACGGTCACCAGAAGATCGGAGGAAATCTCGGCGCCCATGGATTTGCCGGTCTCCCGGAAATCTTTGAGCCCGATCTCCCGCTCTATCACCAGAAGTCCTCCGTAACGAAGCTCGGACAGCCGCACCGCGGCCTTCACCAGCTCGTCTAAGGTCTTGCTCTTTTCGTACCGGAAGAACAAGCGGAAAAGCTGGTTGTGTCCGATCTGCGCCAGGGCGTTGCGGAGCTCGGGTTGAAAGACTATCACCAGGACCAAGATTCCCACGGTGGCGATGTTGGTGATGAGCCACTTGAGAGCTTCCAGCCGGAACCAGAAGGCGGCAAAAGAGATGATGAAAAGCAGGAAAAGGCCCAAGACGATATGGGCCGAGCGGGTGCCTTTCATCAGAACCAGAACCCGGTAGAAAAGAAACGCCACCACCGTCACGTCGATCAAATCGGTGATGGTGAATTTAAGAAAGCTGATGCTGAACAGTTCCATGTCTGCCTTGAAAGAGTAAGATGCAATCGGCGACGACCCGCCTCCGGCGGTTCGTTCTGCGTTCGCACCCTGAAAGGGTGCGGCTACAAAATCCCCCTCCCGCCCCAAAGCTGGTTTCTAATCTACTCCTCTTACTGCGTCCACCAAACCGGCTGCCCTCTTGCTTTCTTTGACGTCATGCACCCGGACTATGTTCGCCCCGTTCATCACCGCCACCGCCACGGCGCCCAAGCTTCCTTCCAGCCGCTCCCCGATCGGCAGATCAAGTATTTTGCCGATGAACGACTTCCGCGAGCAGCCGATCAGAATTGGACACCCCAATATAGAAAACTCTCTTAGGTTTTTCAAGATATTTAAGTTGTCCTCCAGCCTTTTACCGAATCCGATTCCCGGATCGATTACGATCCTGTCCTGGTCAATGCCGGCGCGCTGGGCTAAGACTATGCTCTCCTGCAAATAACCCCTGACTTCTCCGATCACGTCATCGTACCATGGGTCCTTCTGCATGTCCTTGGGCGTTCCCTTGATGTGCATCAGAACCACGGGGACTTGGTATTGGCTGGCCACTTTCTTCATCTCCGGATCGAACCGCAGGGCGCTGATGTCGTTGATCATCTGCGCCCCCGCATCCAAGGCCCGCTTGGCCACCTCCGATTTGTAGGTGTCGACGGAGATGGGAACCTCCGTCTTTTGGGCCAGCGTGGTGATTACCGGAATCACCCGGGAAAGCTCCTCCTCCAGCGGAACCCGTTCGGAGCCCGGACGGGTGGATTCTCCGCCCACGTCGATTATGTCCGCCCCCTCCTGGATCATTCTCATGCCTTGTGCCACCGCGTCTTCGAACCGGTGAAACCTGCCCCCGTCGGAGAACGAATCGGGCGTCACGTTCAGTATGCCCATGATGTGGGTTCGGGAGGAAAGATCGAAGCCTTTGTGCTTAAAGCGCAGAATCACCTTTACCGAACCTCCGTTTGGCTGGCCATCGGCGGCGTGCGGCCGTCAGCCTGGAAGCTTGAAGCGGCGAAGTTCATTTTTGACACAAAGGTGAAAGAAAAGAGAGTGACTTGCGGCCAGCCGGATCAACGGGCCTTCCTGTTTCTCGGGCGGGAATCCTGCGGAATGAATCCCTTGATCAAAGAGAAAGCCTCTTTTCTCAGACTTGGTTTTTTCAGATCGCCTCTCACCGCGGAGGTGATGGTGAGCGAGCCGGGTTTCCTTAAGCCCCGCATGGTTAGGCACATCTGCTCGGCTTCCAGAATCACCAGCACGCCCTTGGGTCTTAAGACCTTCATCAAGACGTCGGCTATCTGGGCGGTGAGGCGCTCCTGCAGTTGAGGCCTCCTGGCCAGAACCTCGATCACCCGCACCAACCGGGAGAAACCGGTGATCTGATTATCCTTGGGGATGTAGGCTAAGTGAGCTTTTCCGAAGAAGGGAAGAAGATGATGTTCGCATAGCGAGTGGAAGAAAATGTCTTTGGCGATTATCATCTCGTCCTGGTTGGGAGCCGAATAGAGCTTGATCTGTCCCTCGGGGTCTTCTGAAAGCCCGGCGAAGATCTCCTGATAGAAGTCGGCCACCCGGCGGGGAGTGTCCTTCAGCCCGTCCCGGCCGGCGTCCTCCCCCACCGCCTCCAAGATCATCCTGACCGCTTTTCGGATTTTCCTTTTGTCCATGCCGCTGACCGAGGCCCGCCAATCGTGAGCTTAAGGCTCTTTTTTCTCCGTCTCCAACTGCACCGGTTCCAGCTTCTCCCCTTTGAGGATTCTGTCTATCTCCTCTCCATCCAGTATCTCTCTTTCCAGAAGGGCACCGGCCAGAAGATGCAGCTTGTCCATGTTGCTGGTCAGAAGCCGGGTGGCGGTTTTCTCGGCCTCCTCCACGATCCTCTTGACCTCCTGGTCGATCTCCTGGGCGGTTTCCTCGCTGTAGTCCCGGTGGGTGGCGATCTCCCGCCCCAGGAATATCTGCTCTTCCTTCTTGCCGAAGGTCAAGGGACCCAGCTTTTCGCTCATGCCCCACTCGCAGACCATCTTTCGGGCCAGGTTGGTGGCCCGCTCTATGTCGTTGGCCGCTCCGGTGGAGAGCTCGCCGAAAACCAGCTGCTCCGCCACCCTTCCGCCCATCAGGT
>CAZPRG010000168.1:0-5605 GCA_964588675.1 uncultured Ignavibacteria bacterium | reverse complement strand
GGACTGGTATATCTCTTTTTTGCAAGTCGTTGAGGCTAACCTTTGTGTAGGTGGACCAAATGAACCGCAAAACCTCCTTTATGTCGGTGGCCCTGGTGATTCTGTCGTTACTCCCCATGGTCTGGGGCTGCGGTCCCAAAGCCCCCAGCGTGATTCTGGACGCCGAAGACCAATATACCGTGGCCAGGAGGGAGTTCGACAGTGAGCACTGGGATCGGGCAGTGGTGGAGCTGCAAAAGCTGATATTCAATCATCCGGGAGCGGCTTTCATCGACTCGGCCCAGTATCTTCTGGGAACGGTATACTTCAATCAGAAGGAGTACCCCTCCGCCGTTCTGGAGTTCAACAAAATCCTGTATTCCTTTCCCACCAGCCTGCTGGCCGACGATGCCGCCTTCATGGTGGCCAAGTCCGATTTCGAGATGGCGCCCAGAGCGGAGTTGGACCCGACGCACACCCAAAAGGCCTTGGAGGAGACCAGGCGTTTCCTGGACGACTATCCCCAGAGCGATCGCAGGCCGGAGGCGGAGGCGCTTTTGAACGACTGCCTGACCAAACTGGCCAAGAAGGCCTACCAGGCGGGTCTCCTCTATTACAAGCGAGGGAGGTACGACGCCGCCCTGATCTACCTGGAACACGTGCTCGAGGATTACCGCGATACCCAGTGGGCCAAGGACGCCCGGTTCAGGCTGGCCGAGGTTTACTACAAGCAGGGCGAATACGGCAAGGCCCGGGATGAGTATCGGCAATTCGTTGAAGCCTTTCCGGACGACAAGTTGGCCGTCAAAGCTCAGGAGAGATTGAAGAAAATAGAAGGAAAACAGGACCAGGGGGCGCAAGCCGAGAAAAATTAGACCGCCGCCCCGGCATCCTTTCCTCGAGACGTTATGGCCGGCAAGAAAAAGATGGGCATCCTGGGGGGGACTTTTGATCCCATTCATATGGGACATCTGGTGTTGGCCCAGCAGGTTCGAGAGAAGCTGAGACTGGGCCGGGTGATGTTCATACCGTGCCTGGTTCCGCCGCACAAAACTCGCCAGAGGCTATCCCCGGCCAAGGACAGATTTCGAATGGTCGAGATGGCGGTCGAAGACAATCCGGCGTTTTGTGTTTCGGACATCGAGTTGAAAAGACGAGGATTATCCTACACGGTCGACACCTTAAGACTATTGAAGAACTCCCATCCCGATGCGGAGCTTCACTTCCTGACCGGATCGGATGTGCTGGGCGAGATTCATACCTGGAAAGACCCGGAGGAGATTCACAGGCTGGCCAAGATGGTCATCGCAGTCAGGCCCGGGTTCGACAGCATCGACTCGAAAAATCCCTTCGCCAAGAGGAGCATGCTGGTGGAGATTACGGGCGTGGACATATCGTCCAGCCGGATAAGGCAGAAAGTGAAGAAAGGTCAGTCCATAAAGTACCTCGTTCCTCCGAAAGTCGAAGAATATATCCTCAAGAAAAAGCTGTACCTCCAATAGAACTCTCCCGCAAGCCCGAACTTCGTCAGCGCGACGGCGATTCTGGTTGCCCGATTCATTGGACTTTCTGCCTGCCTAAGGAATCAGGTAACTTGATTCGTGGAACTCCGTCCGGCTGACTGATGGACCATCCCCGCGCAGGCTGAAGCCTGCGGCTACCCTCCCCGCCGCGTCTCTGACTGTAGTTGCCCGATTTATCGGGCTTGCTACACGCCTGATGAATCAGGCAACTACATTCGCGGCACTCCATCTCGTTGATTGCCAGGCTGGTTAGCTCGCACACAGAAGACTGCGGCTACCCTCTCTTCCACCTCGGCATGGTGTTTTCCAAGACCATTGCCCGCGCAGGCCGAAGTCTCTTCGTGAAATCTGTTGACCTGGCGTGGAAACGAACGTATTTTCGCTTGTGGGTATTTCGTCGAGATCAACCACACCAGTTCGGGGAAGCCATATATGCCCGAAAGAAAAAGACTGTTTCTGATTGACGGGTCGGCTTTGGCCTATCGATCCTATTTTGCCTTCATCCGCAATCCGCTTATCAATTCCAAAGGCGAAAACACCTCGGCCGTTTTCGGCTTCACTAATTCACTCCTGAAGATTCTGAAGGAGCATAATCCGGACTTCATAGCTGTGGTCTTCGACACCAAGGCGCCCACTTTCCGGCACGAGATATTCAAAGACTACAAGTCCACCCGCGCCAAGATGCCGCCGGAGATGGCCGAACAGTTGCCCCGGGTGAGACAGGTGACCGAGGCCATGAGTCTTCCCATACTGGAGGTGGACGGTTTCGAGGCAGACGATCTGATGGGAACTCTGGCCCGGAGAGCGGAGAACGAAGGGCTGGACGTGATCCTGGTGACCGGCGACAAGGACTTTTTGCAATTGGTGGACGAACACGTTCTGGTCTTAAATCCCAGGAGAGCCGGCGAAGAGCCCGAGCTTTTGGACAGAAAAGGCGTGGAAGAGAAATTCGGCGTGCCGCCGGAGAAGGTGATAGAGGTACTGGCCTTAATGGGAGATGCCTCAGACAATGTCCCCGGCATACCTGGAATAGGCGAGAAAACTGCGCTGGGTTTGATCTCAGAGTTTGGGACCCTGGAGAGGGTTCTGAAGAACGCGGACAAGGTGAAAAGGAAGAACGTCCAGAAGGGACTGAAGGAACATGCCGATCTGGCCCGGCTTTCAAAAAGGCTGGTGACCATAGACACCCACGTTCCCTATGAGATGAGCATCTCGCAGCTGAAGAGAAAGGACTTCGACCTGCCAAGTCTACTTCGTCTCTTCAAAGATCTGGAATTCACCAAGTTCCTACAGGAGGTCAGCCCGGAACATACCAAAGAGAAGGTGAACTATCGCATTGTCGAGTCAGATGAGGAGCTGGCTTCGTTGGTTTCGGAGTTGGCCAAAACCGGCGAGTTTGCTCTGGACACAGAAACCACGGACCTAAATCCCATCAATGCCGACCTGGTGGGAATATCTCTTTCTCATACGGAAAAAGAAGCCTATTACGTGCCGGTGGGGCACACCGACAGGAAAGGCAACCTTGATCTGAGCTCCACGGTCGAGCATCTGAAACAAATTCTGGAGGACGACAAGATAAAGAAAATCGGCCACAATCTAAAATACGATCTGGAAGTGCTGCGCAGATGCGGAATCGAGCTGAAGGGCCTGGGCTTCGATACGATGGTGGCCTCCTATCTTCTGAACCCCTCGTTTCGACAGCATAATCTGAACTATCTGGCTTTGGAGCACCTAGACCACAGCATGATTCCCATAACCGATCTGATCGGCAGCGGGAAAAAGCAAAAGAACTTTGCCCAGGTGCCCATCAAAGACGCCTGCGATTATTCCTGTGAGGACGTGGATTTTACACTGCGCTTGAAGGAGGTCTTCAGCCCCAAGCTCAGCCTTCTTTCGCTGGAGAAGCTGTTCTATGAGGTGGAGCTTCCGTTGATCGAGGTGCTGGCGGAGATGGAGATGGTGGGCGTCTCCATAGACTCGGCCTACCTGAGGGAACTATCGCAGCAGGCAGAAGGGCAGATGGAGGGCCTGACCAGGCGGATTTACGATCTGGCCGGGAGAGAGTTCAACATCAACTCGCCCCAGCAATTGAGTCAGGTGCTGTTTGAGGACCTCAAGCTGCCTTCTGTCCGCAGAACCGCCAAGAGAACCGGATTCTCCACGGACATAGGAGTGCTCGAAACCCTGGCCAAGGAGCATCCTCTTCCCGCGGTCCTGCTGGAGTACCGTCAGCTTTCCAAGCTAAGATCCACCTACATCGATGCTCTGCCCAAGCTGGTTAATCCGAGGACTAAAAGAATCCACACCTCGTTCAATCAAACCGTGACTGCCACCGGAAGGCTCTCCTCCTCCGATCCGAATCTACAGAACATCCCCATACGAACCGATCTGGGAAAGAAGATTCGGAAAGCCTTCGTCCCCAAGGACAAGAACTTCCTTTTGCTCTCAGCGGACTATTCCCAGGTGGAGCTGAGAATCCTGGCACATTTCTCGCAGGATCACACCCTGCTAAACTCCTTCAAGAAGGGGGAGGACATACACAGCCGAACCGCCGGCGAAGTGTACGGCGTGCGCATCGACCGGGTTACTCCGGAGCAGAGAGCCATAGCCAAAACCACCAATTTCGCCATCATCTATGGAGTGAGCGCCTACGGGCTTTCCCAGCAGACCGCCATGACGGTTCAGGAGGCGGCGGCGTTCATCGACGTGTATTTCAAACGCTACCCCAGGGTGAAGGAATACATTCAGCAGATGATCGAGCTGGCCAGGGAGCAGGGATTCGTTACCACCCTGCTGGGCAGAAGAAGATATATTCCGGAAATCAACAGCCCCAATCGGCAGAAGCGGGAATTCGCCGAAAGAACCGCCATCAACACGCCCATCCAGGGCTCGGCAGCCGATTTGATCAAGGTGGTGATGATCGACATTCAGAAGGAGTTGAAGAACCGCAAGTCCAGGATGATCCTTCAGGTTCATGACGAGTTGGTATTCGAGGTCCACAAAGACGAACTGGATGAGGTCAGGGAGATGGTGAAGGATAAGATGGAGAACACGGTGGATTTGGAAGTGCCCGTCAAGGTGGACATTGGCGTGGGAGAGAACTGGCTGGAGGCGAAATAGAAAGGATCGGTTGACGGGTTAAACGGATAAAACGACAGAGACGGTCAACGGATCACACGGATTCAACAGATGATAAACAGGAGATTGGGAAGTGATCCGTTTAATCCGTCCGGACGGACGCCCGTCCGGGCGTTGTATGCATTGACAGGTAGGATCTAGGTATGCTTTTGATCGGAATCACAGGCGGCATCGCCAGCGGAAAGACCGAAGTAGCCAAGGTCTTTCGGAAGAAGGGCGCAACCATCTTGTCCGGCGACGAGATAGGTAGAAAAGTTGTGGAGGGCAACAAAAGCGTCCTCAAAAAGCTGGTGAAGGTATTCGGCGAACATATCATGAGGGACGACGGGACGCTGAACCGGCATCGGCTGGGAGAGATCTCCTTCTCTTCCGTTCGGGGAAAAGACAAGCTGAATAGAATAGTCCATCCCCCTTTGCTCAGAGAGCTAAGAAGCAGAGTTCGTAACCTCAAGGGAAAACGCAAACAGGTGGTAGTCATCGATGCCGCTTTGATCTGTGAGTGGGGACTGGAAGAGGAGCTTGACTGTCTCGTCTTCGTCCAATCGACGAGAGAAGACAAGATCAAAAGACTCCAGAGGTTCAAGGGCTATTCGAGAAAAGAAGCACTGGACCGCATCAGATCCCAGCTTCCGGATTCTGCCAAGAAAAGCAGAGCGGATTTCGTCATTAGGAACAATGGGAGCCTGACGGAGTTGAAGAAAAAGGCTGGCAAGGTCTGGGCAGCGATTATGGGCAGTCGTGTGGAGTCGGTCCCCGACAGTTCAAGAGACTAATCCCCCTGGTTACAGCCCATTTTGGGTCAAATCCGGCACCGGAGAAATCCCTTGCGCTCAATGCCAAATTCATTATAATGAACGGTGGTCTTTGGTTCTAACCATGAGCTACGAACCGAGAACCACAAACCGACTCAATGGGGCAGTAGCTCAGTTGGGAGAGCGCCCGTACGGGAGGTCGGCGGTGAGTGG
>CAZPRG010000167.1:0-5630 GCA_964588675.1 uncultured Ignavibacteria bacterium | reverse complement strand
GAATTCAGCACGCGCAAGGCGCTGTATAATCTGATCAACTCCGGTTTGATCGAGGCGGGAGAGAAAGTAGTTGCCAGAAGGCGGAAGGCAGAGGAGGAAAAGCTCCTATTCGGGATGATAGTCAGGCTTTACTCGCAATCCTATCTGAGAGTGGAAAGGATGGCCTCCGCCAAGCTGGGGGAAGGGGCCAAGAAGATATTGAAGCGTTGCCTGGACCGGCAGATAGCGCTCAACCCTCTTCTATCCAAGCTGCAAAGTCCTCAGAACTTTTTGGATTTCCGCCAGCTGGAGGCGTCGCTGGAGAGGATTCCGGATTCCGTGCGCTTCCATCAGGTGATGACAGGGCTGAACGACCTGCTGCTGGAGTTCCTGAGGGCTATCTCCCAAACTCTGGGCTGGAACTTGACTCGGCAGGTGGTCTCCGAGATCAAAAGAGAACTGGCCCAAGTGGTGGCCGAGCGCAGATCCATGGCCAAAGAATACGACCTGGAAGGTGAACTGTTGAAAACCCTCAAACAGAGTGAGCTATGTGGTTAGACAAACTTCGCACTCCTAATCTGACCGGCACCCGCACCAGGTTGGTCTTTCTGGTGGCGCTGTGCGTGATTCTACCCTGGGCGCAGGCGGCCTGGGGACAGGCAAACGTCGACTCCTATGGTGCCGCAGCCGGAGGCTCGGACGAATCCCTACTGCTGCCCACTTTACTGGACCTCCTGCTTCTGGTGGGCATCGTGGCCTGTTTCGTCATATCGCTGAAGGTGAAGTCGTTTCTGCGGGACGGCGAGCTGTCTTCGGGTTGGAGCCTATTCTCCCTTTCCTTTGTCCTGCTTTTCGCGGCCCAGGTTTTGAGCTTCTTCACAGATGTCAGACTCTTGGAGCTGTCTTCCAGCATAATCTCCGCCCTGCGCGTTCTCTTCGTCATCTCCCTGGGTTGGGGCATTTACTTCATGAGGAAGGTCTTAAGCTGAGCCCGGGCTCCGAGGGCCTTCTCCGGAAAAGCCACCATCCCTCCAACTTAAGGGGTTGACTGTAGTTACCACCCTTTTTTCCGCACCCCAAGTTAAGTAACAGAATTCGGCTGTCGATAAACTAATTAGCCAGATTTCAGGCACTTCTCTGACTGGCATTTCGGAAAGCATCCGGGCCTGGTGACCCCGACGTGGGCGGTAAGGTTCTGCGTCCGGGCCGATGCCGCACTGGCGGAGAGGAGTTATGCACACGACCGCACAGCTGGAAGAGAGGATCTCCAAATGCGAGGAGATACTATCCCAGAATCCCGAGTCTCTGGTTTTTGCAGCCTTGTCCGATGCATATCGCAAGAAGGGAGACTTGGGCAAGGCATTTCACGCCTGCAGCCAGGGGCTTAAGGTCAATCCGAACTATGGGGCGGGACATCTGGTTATGGCCAGGATCAACTTGGAGCGCGGAATGTATACCGAGGCCGAGAAGGAGTTGGCTTGGGCCGAACAGGCGGACGGACGAACCAGGGCCACGGAACTGCTGATGGCGCAAATTCTGATCAACAAGGGCCAAGTCAAGGAAGCCAGGAGGCTTCTGGAGAAGGTCAGATCCACAGACCCGGACAACCAAGTGGTGACGGAATTGCTCCAATCGATCGAGGAGGAAACCAAAGCTGGCAGGCCGGGATGGGATGTGATGACCGTCGACGATCGGCTCCATATCTCCAAGGTGATAGATCTGAAGGATGGGGTGCACTATCTCAAGTCGCTCCCCGGTGTGCAGGGGGCTTCGATAGTGGATGCGGACGGAGTGGTTGTGGAAAGCAAGCTCAATCCCAATCTCTCGCCGGAACTGGTGGGTGCCGTAGCCGCCCGGATAACCGCGTGTGTCGAACCGGGCATCTCCAGAATAGGCTTTGGTCAGTACCAGGACGTATGGGTGGGTACCGTCGGTCTCGAGCTGTGGATCCACGCCTTCGCAGAACGACACCTGGTGCTGTGCTATTCTCCAGAGGCCAACGTGGGAGCCTTAAGGTTGAGGGTGAACGAGCTTCTGGAACATCTCTCCGCGAATCTTCAGTAAAGGGGGCATAAGGTGAGTCTGGATTATCGAACTGAGATGCGAGGATTTCTGCTTATCACCTGTTTCATTCTGGTGGTTCCGCTGATACTCTTTCCCAAGGACCTCGGCGTAAGAATCGGTTTCTCCGTTTCTCTTCTTCTGGCCCTGGAACTGGGCTGGTATGCGGTAGTGCTGTTGGCTTCGTTTCCCAAGGAGCCGGCGTCGAGGGTTTTTCCGTTCATTCTCGCCACTTTAGGCTATCGAGCCGGCCTGGGCGTCGGTTTCGGGATACTTCTGGTGGTCATGTTCTCGCTTTCCATCGGCCCGGCCGTGCGTTTGGGGATCTATCAGTATGCCCCGGCCTTTCTGCTTCAGGCGATTATGGCTCCTTTTGTGCTGAAGCCGCTTTTTGGAGCGATGCTCAAGAACCGGGCGGGCTCAGGCAGGCCGCGGGTGGTGGGCTTCGAGCCGGCCAACCAGGAGGTTCCGCAGACTGCTTTCTCCGAGGTGGCGGAAGGCACGACGGAATCCAAAAGAACAATTCCCGGGGAGAAGGAGCCCAAGATGGCGACAAAAGTGAGCTTGGAAGGCGTGCTGCACTATCTGAGGGAATACTCCGGGGTCAAAGCCGCACTTCTGGTCGACCCGGAGGGGCTGGTAGTGGCCTGTGATTGTACCGAGGATTTCGATACGGAGCTGATCGCCTCTTATTCTCGGCATCTTAAGCACAAAAACGACCAGGTGCTCCGGGCCATGGGAGAAGGGAAGTCGGAGAAAATCACAATCCATACGCGCGACGTGTGGATGGCTTTTCTCCAGATAGGAGAATTCACCCTGGTGGTGCGCTCCTTGCGCCGCACGGACGAGCTGCTTTCGGTCCGAATAACCCAGTCTATCTCCATGATAGAGAAATATCTGGCCGAGAAATATCGGCTGAACACGGCAGAATCAGTGGAGGCCTGAGATGTACGACATATTGAACGAGCTCAACAAAACCGCAGGGATCAGCGGGAGCATGGTAGTGGGACAGGACGGGATAGTGATCGCCGCCGACATGAACACCCAGCTTCAGGACGAGACAGTAGGGGCTTTGGCCGCGTCCATCGTGAGCACGGTGAAAAGCTCCATGGAGCGCCTATCCAATGAAGGTCTTAAGCAGATAACCGTGGAGGCCGACAAGGGCAAGCTCTTCCTGACGGATGTGGGAATAGGCATCCTGGCCGTCACCACCGATCCCCAGGTGAACGTGGGGATGGTCCGGCTGGAGATCAAGAGCGCGGCGGAGAAGATAAAGCTAGCGCAAAAAATGGGTTAGCGGCAGGGAGAATTCACCCAAGGGAGAGGTGCGATGGCTTCCATAAACTATGCTTCCAAGGAGATATCCTGTAAGATCGTCTTCTACGGCCCCGGTCTGTCTGGGAAGACCACCAACCTTCAATACGTGCACAAGAAGATCCCGCCGCATTCCAAGGGGGATCTGATTTCGCTGGCCACGGATCAGGACCGGACCCTGTTTTTTGACTTTCTTCCCGTGGACATCGGAAAAATCCATGGATTCGCTACCAAGTTCCAGCTGTACACGGTTCCCGGCCAGGTATATTACAACGCCACCAGAAAACTGGTTTTACGGGGAGTGGACGGTTTGGTCTTCGTGGCCGACTCGCAGAGAAGCAAAATGGACGAGAACTTAGAGAGCCTCGAGAATCTGGCGGAGAATTTATCCGAATACGGCTACCGGGTCGAGCGCATCCCCATGGTGATGCAGTACAACAAAAGAGACCTCAATTTCATCTGTCCTTTGGAGGAGATGCAGAGGAAACTGAATCCCCGGGGGCTTCCGCATTTCGAGGCGGTGGCCACCAAGGGCACCGGGGTTTTCGACACCCTCAAATGCATCAGCAAGCTGGTATTGGATCAGGCCAAAAGAAAGCAGCTTTTTCCGGACAGGAACATGACGGTCAAGCCGACTCAAAAGGAGGAAGTTGAGGTTGATCTGGCGCAGGTGCCGGCGGCAACGCATTCGGCCGAGGCGGCTGTCGCCGCCTCCGGAGAAGGTTCCGCGCCGGCGGGAGAAGCAGCCATTACGGCCGTTCTGGAGGAGCCTGCACCTCAGGCCGAAACCGGTGTAAGCGAACCCGAACCGACGCCCACAAGCTCCGGGGGACAATCGGCGTCGGCTGCAGGCAGCGCCGATGAGCAGGAAAATCAGCCCGAAGACAAGATCACGGCAGATGACAGTTCGACCATAATAAGCTGGTCAGCGGGAAGATTTCACCACCGGGGAAAGTCCCGGGGTTTCTTCCTGCTGCGCTGGCTGGGCAAACTCTTCAAATAGACAGAGCGGAGGTGAGACATTGAGAGAGGAGGACCTGGTAATCTATGAAGAGCAGATCGAGAAGATCGAAAGATCTCTGGACCGGCTGATCAAGAGCGCACAGGCCAAATGCGTTCTTCTGGTGGACAAGGACGGCCACCTGATCACGCGCCAGGGCTTCACCCAGTCTCTGGACACCACCGCGTTGGCCGCGCTTCTGGCAGGAAGCTTTGCCTCCACTCGGGAGATCGCTCGGCTATTGGGTGAGCCGGAGTTCTCGGTTCTGTTTCATCAGGGAAAGAAGGATCACGTTCACATCACCCTGGTGGGAGAGAGGACCATCCTGGCCGTCATATTCGACGATCGAACCACCATAGGCATGGTCCGCCTTTATGCCAAAGAGGCCACTCAGGATCTGGAGCGGATCCTGTCGTCTACGCATCATGCGACTCCCCAGGTAAGCGATGGGGAGAGGGCGGAACAGGACGCGGAGTTCTCCAGTTCCCTGCAAAACCGGCTGGACGACATATTCTCCGAGCAACCCTGAAGCACCACGCCTTCGCGTCTACCAGCGTACAGGGGGCAGCCCAGAATCGGGGGAGAAGGCGGTTTCCCCGGACACCCGGAGTAAGAGGGGGCACCCGGCGGGCCTAACCACAGCAGGCACGGAAGAAAGCTATGTCACGCGAATTGGGAAACATCCTGGTCAAGGCGGGCAAGATTACCTCGGACCAGCTTGCCAAGGCCCTGGAGATACAGAAGGGCAGCAAAGAGAATCTGGGCAACATCCTGGTGCGGCTGGGCGCCGTCGCCAGCGAAGAGGAGCTGGCGGAATTCACCGGAAGGCAGTTGAATATCGGCGCTCTCAGGCTCTCCGACATAGAGCTGAATCCAGAAGTGGTGAAGATGATCCCCCTGGATATCGCCAGAAAATTCAACGTCATCGCGGTCAGCAAGCTGGGGAAAACCCTGATAGTAGCCATCTCCGACCCCAACAACATCTACGTTCTGGATGCCATCAAGTTCATCACCCGCCATTCGGTTCAGCCGGTGATCAGCCCGGAGAAGGCCATTCAGAAGGCCATAGATACTTACTATCAGGACACTTCAGGAATAGACCGGATCCTGGAGGGAATGAAAGAGGCGGATCTGCAACTGATCGACGAGTCCGAGGACGTACCTACAGAACAGGACATCAGATCTCAGGTCCAGGACAAACCGCTGGTGAAGCTGGTGGATTCCATCATCGCGGAGGCTATCCGAAGGGGCTGTTCCGACATTCACATGGAGACTT
>CAZPRG010000166.1:0-5638 GCA_964588675.1 uncultured Ignavibacteria bacterium | reverse complement strand
CCTCGATCATCTGCCCGGCGCTCATCTCCACCACCAGCATCTTCTTCACGCTGGAAGCCAGATCGTTAAGAACCTGCATGGGAAAAGGCCACAGGGTTATGGGCCGGAGCAGTCCAACCTTAATGTTCTCCTTTCGCGCCAGCGTCATGGCCGCTTTGGATATGCGGGAGGCGGTTCCGTAAGCGACCAGGAGTATCTCCGCGTCGTCGGTCATGGTCGACTCGTACCTGACCTCATTGGCCTCCACCTGAGCGTACTTTTGCATGAGCTTCTCGACGTGTTTTTCCATGAACCCGGGTTTCAGATCATACGACCGCACCACCCGACGGGACCTGCCCTCCTGGATTCCCAGGGCGTAGTCCTTGGCCGGCAAGGTGGCCGGATCGATGGGCTCAAAGTCGAAAACGATGGGCTCCATCATCTGTCCCAAAAGACCGTCCGCCAAGATCATGGTGCACATGCGATATTTCTCGGCCGCCTGGTAACACAGCCGGGGAAAGTTTCCCATCTCCGACACGGAGTTGGGCGCCATCACGAGCACACGATAATCGCCGTGCCCGCCCCCCCGGGTGGATTGGAAGTAATCACCCTGCGAGGGTGCGATGTTGCCCAGCCCGGGTCCTCCCCTCATCACGTTGGCATAGAATACGGGAAGCTCCGCGCTGGAGGCATAGGATATGCCTTCCTGCTTCAAGCTGATTCCCGGACCGGAAGAGGAGGTCATCACCCGGGCCCCGCAGGCGGAGGCGCCGTAGAGCATGTTTATGGCTGCCACCTCGCTTTCGGCCTGAATGAAGGTTCCACCCATCTCGGGCAGTCTCCAGGACATGTATTCGGGAATCTCATTCTGGGGGGTTATGGGATAGCCGGAGAAGAAGCGACATCCTGCCCGGACGGCCCCTTCAGCCAACGCCTCATTCCCCTTCATCAGTGTCCGTTCGGCCATCTGGTTTTTCTCCCTCGAATTTCAGACTTAAAACGCGCTCTCGAAACTCCGTCTCCCGGATGCAGCCGGACTGTTTTAGAATCCGTGGCTATTTATAGACCTCGATGGCCACGTCGGGGCACACAAAGGCACACAGCTTGCATCCGGTGCAAGCCTCCGGTTTGACCATACACGCCGGATGAAATCCGGTGGAGCTAAAGTGCTGGGCCAGCCCGATCACATCATGCGGACAGGCCACGATGCACAGTTCACAAGCCTTGCATCTTTTCTCGTCGACCTCGATTCTCGGCATATGACTTCACTCCCGGATGGTTTGCTGGATCAGGACGGCTGTTGCTCCTGAAGGCTTAAAAAAACGTCTTACTAATTTACGCACTGCCCATTGCAAAAGCAAGACAATTCGTTACTTTTTTCACAAACTCCCTGCGCCGGGCAACACCAGCGTACTCTCAAGCCGCAGACCAAGCCAGTATGGAGATGTTGACGCCGGAGACGACCGTGAAAGGTTGGTTGCCTCCGACGAAACACTCACCACCAAGAAAAAGATTCCGATCGTCGCAGAAAAAAAACCACCGAACCTTCTCGATGGTTTTCGTTCCTCGCCTGCGGCGAGAGCAAATTCAGAACGACTACTTATAAATCTGGTCGTGGTTGCACTTGCAAACGCCGACGTTTCTCCGCCTGAACTTCCACGATCCCGAGCTGGATCTCACCGAGTCGACCACCACCAGATGTTCGACCACCCCCCCGCACTTGGGACAGTAGATCACCTGCGCTTCCTTTTTGACTTTGTCGGCGAAGGTCGTGATTTTTCTTGGCATGGGTGATTCTCCTTTCCGTTCTGCTTAGCGCTTCCCTTGGAATTTAATACAAGAACGTATTTTGACAACGTTTTTTTTGACCAAATGCGGGATAAACTGCCGGAAGGCCCAATTCGAGCTGCGCCTCGGTCACGATTCTCACCTGCCCAAAAGCGCCACCCCCACCAGAACCAGAACAATCCCCACCCACTTGAACGCGGAAAAGGGCTCTCCGAAGATCTGCCAGGAAAAGAGCACTATCAGAACGTATCCCAATCCCATCATCAGAGGATAGGCGTAGGAAATGTCTATCTTGGACAGGACCACCATGTACAAGGCCACGCTGGACACGTAGCATACCAGACCCAAGACCACGAAGGGAGTGGTGAAGACTCGGGTGAAGCCCACGACCAATTGGCCCACCGAGATGGCGCCCAGCTGGTTCATGCCGGCCTTCAGAGAGAGATGACCGCATACGTTCAGGATTATGGCGAAAAACATCAAAGCCATCACGGGCATAGCAAGCTCCTTCCGGTTGGGATGCCTACTTTGAATCCTTGACCACAAGCACGGGGTCAATCTAAGACATTAGGCTTCCAAGTCAACACCGAATTCGACCGGCTCCGGCGGCACTTGGGAATCGGCCTTGTGAGGATAGCCCGGCGGGCACCGAGTTTGCACGCGCTTGGCTCAAGGCGCTCAGAAAAAGCAATTGACAAGACGGCGACTTTACGTATTTTACGAGTAGACAGTGAATTATGGGGCTGTGAAGACAAGTCTGCGGTCGAACCTGACGATAAAGTTCCATGTGATGCCTGGATTCGCGCGTCACCCGGAAAGGAGAAACTCAATGCGCTCCAGATGCTTGGTGGTTTTCACACTTTTGACTATCTGCTTCCTGGTGGGGTCAGTTGCCCAGGCGGCGGCTCAAGAAGAGATCTATGCCCGAATATGGGTGAGCTCCATCGAAGAGAAGGGGCGAGTTTTGGGGGAGAGAGGATTGGACGTGGATGCGGCCGGCCCGGGCTGGCTGGACGTGGTGGTGGATTCGGAGCGCCTGCGCGATCTGGGGGCCAAAGGATATAATGTGGAGGTGATGTACTGGACGCCCCAGGAGAGGGACGCTGCGCTTTTCGGTGCCAAGGGGATGCTTGACTTCCACACTTACTCAACCACGGTGGCCGAGATGGAGCAGGCGGCAGCCGATCACCCCGGCATAGTGATCCTAGACACTCTGGGCTATTCGGTTCAAGGCCGGATGATCCTGGGAGCCAAGGTCAGCGACAACCCGTCCATCGACGAAAACGAGCCGGAATTCCGCATCATCGGCAATCATCACGGCAACGAATACATGTCCGTTGAGATGCCTCTTCTGATGCTGCAGTATCTCACCGACAACTACGGCTCCAATTCCCAAGTGACACATCTGGTCAACGACCGGGAGACCTGGATCATACCTATGATGAACCCGGATGGAAACACGGCTGGCACCAGGTACAACGCCAATGGGGTGGACTTAAACAGGGACTACGGGTACATGTGGAGCTATGACACGCCGGACTATTTCTCGCAGCCGGAGACCAAGGCCATCCGACTGCACGGGATGAAACATAATTTTTCCCTTTCCCTGTCTTTCCACACTTCCGGCGACGTGATGAACCATGTGTGGAATTACAAGGACTTTCCGGTTGCCGACAGCGCTTTCGTGGTGGACATCTCCGAGGAATACGGCTCATTCAACGGCTACTGGGTGGTGGAAGGGTACGAGTGGTACGTTACCAACGGCGACTGTAACGACTGGAGCTACGGCTCCAGAAGCGACATAGACGCAACCATAGAGGTGGCCAACAACAACATCACCCAGGTCTGGGATCTCAACCGGCCCGCCATCCTGGCCATGATGGAAAGGACGGACGACGGAGTGAGGGGGGTGCTGACAGACGCCAGTACCGGCGAGCCATTGGAGGGCATGGTACGTTGCATGCAACAGGGGCAGCCGGTTTATGCCGATCCGGTTGTGGGCGATTATCAGAAGAACCTCCTTCCCGGCACCTACACTCTGAAGTTCTCCGCCAACGGATATCAGGATTCGGTTGTCTCCGGCATAGCAGTGAGCGGCACTTCGCCCACCATCCGGAACATGGGGCTGAAACGCGGTTCGGAGCAGTATGCGGTTCACGTGATATCCTGCCATTTTTACGACCCATACTCTTATCCCAATCAGTTCAACAACAACCCCACCAATGCCTCCGCAGCTCTGGGACTTCCCGACGGCCTGTTCGCATCGTTGGGCAAGGGAGGGCGGTTGGAGCTGGACATGGGGGCCGCCACTCCCATAGTGGACAAGGACGGGTACGACTTCACCGTACATGAAACGGGCTCGGCCGACGGGTACAACGTTTACTGGTCCAGCCTCCCCTATGGAGGAAGCTGGAGCCTGATCGGCACGGGAAACGGCACCACCTCTTTTGACATCTCCTCCTTGCCCGTAGACAGCGTCAGGTATATCAGAATCACCGACGACAACGACGGCAGCGCGACGGAGCTTTATCCGGGCTGCGACATCGACGCCGTCACGCATCCCCGGCCCATCACCGGCCCGTATCTGATCGCCTCCAACTACCAGGTGGATGACGACAATTCCGGCCAGAGCTCGGGCGACGGCGACGGCATGGTCGATTTCGGCGAGACCATTGAGTTCACGGTGGTGCTGGAGAATACCGGCGATTCCACCGCTTATGGCGTGCACGCAACCCTGAGGACCAGTCATCCTGAGGTCAGCGTGATCGACAGCCAGCAAACCTTCGGCGACATACCGGCGGGTGATACCGGGGTCAACACGAGCGCGTTCGTGTTTTCGGTCTCCTCCAACGTAAGCGAGGGAGAGGTGATCCCCTTCGAGTTGGACATAAGCGCCGACAACGGCGCCTGGAGCGACGACGGTTTGAGCCTGCCGGTCCATGCCCCGCTGTTGGAGTATTTCTCGCTGCAGGTCAACGAGGTATCGGGTAACGGAAACGGCGAAGCCGACGCAGGCGAGGTGATCGACCTGACTGTTACCCTCAAGAATGAAGGCGGCCAGGAGGGCCACGGAGTGGAGGCCGATCTCTCGACGGATGATGCTTATGTGAACGTGACGTCTGCGTCTTCGCTTTACCCGGACATCCCTCCCCAGGATTCGCGCGCGTCCCTAAGCGCCTACCGGGTGGACATAGATGAGGAATGTCCCTTGGGATATTCCGCTTCTCTGATCCTGGATATCGATGCCTCCGGTCCATACTCTGCCGTGGATACCTTCGTCCTGGTCATCGGAAAGAAGCCGATTCTGTTCGTGGACGACGATGGGGGAGATTCCTACGAGAGCTATTTCGTGTATGCACTGGACTCGGTGGGCGTGGGTTACGACGTCTGGACCTATGCAGATTCGGGCTGTCCTCCCGACTCCGTCCTGGCGCTGTATCAGGCCGTGGTCTGGAGCACGGGAGATGATTACGGCAGCTTGTCTAATCCCAAGACCCTGATTGCTGTTGATAAGGAGCGGCTTACGACTTACCTGGACAATGGAGGCAGTCTTTTCCTCTCCAGCCAGGATTTGCTGTTGGACAACGATCCGGATGCATTCATTACCGGTTATTTGCACGTGGCCGGGCACAACGACGATGAGGGAGTGGTGTCGGTCGCCGGGGTGGCCGGAGATACCGTCACGGACGGGATGGCCTTCAGCCTGAGCTATCCCTTTTTCAACTTCTCCGATTTGATCTTCCCGGGCAGCGGAGCGACGGGCATTTTCTCCGCAACCGGCAAGAGCCAGGTACAGGCCAGGGAGGGGACCCAGCCGGATGAGTACTCCGGAAAGGCAACCGAGCCGACCGATTGGTGTGCGCTGCGCTAT
>CAZPRG010000165.1:0-5741 GCA_964588675.1 uncultured Ignavibacteria bacterium | reverse complement strand
GGGAGGCCGGACCGTGGGCGCCGGAGTGGTGACCGAAGTCCTGGAGTAGAAGGCCAAGGCAGGTTATCCGGCCGGGCGCGCGGAAGGCAGGGATTTAAGATGCCCCCGGACCGCCGGAAAAGTCGTTGAGAACAAAAATACAGGAGCTGGTTGCCGTAATCAAAGTCGAATCTGAAGGATTGGTGGATGAACGGACAGAAAATCAGAATCTGGCTTAAAGCATACGATCACCGATCTCTGGATAAGTCGGCCCGGGAGATCGTAAGAACGGTCACCCGCACGGGCGCGCGGATAACCGGACCGGTGCCACTGCCCACCAGGAGGAGAGTGTATACGGTGCTGCGATCCCCGCACGTGGACAAGAAATCCCGGGAGCAGTTTGAGACCCGCATTCACAAGAGATTGATAGACATCTACGATTCCACCCCTCAGACGGTGGACGCTCTGATGAAGCTGGATCTGCCGGCGGGGGTGGACGTGGAGATAAAGGTGTAAAGACAGCAGGCAGTGCACGGTACGCTGACGGTCGAGGCCAGGAGGAAGGCAAACGGAATCACAGAAGTGCAGGTGGAGATAGAGCTATAAATACAATGAGCAGTATTCAGACAACTGAGAGCGAGAAGATGGCTAACGGGATCATCGGAAAAAAGATAGGTATGACCCGGGTCTTCGACCAGGAGGGACGGGCCGTACCGGTCACCGTTATCGAAGCCGGACCCTGCCCGGTAGTGCAGATCAAGACCTCGGGCCGGGAAGGTTACGATGCCATACAGGTGGGCTTCGGCGAGAGAAGAAAGAAGCTATTCACCCTGCCGGTTCTGGGTCATTTCCAAAAGGCCAAGATCGAACCCCGCAGGATCCTAAGGGAGTTCCGCACGGAGAGAGCGGGGGGATTCAAGGTGGGGCAGGAATTGAAGGTGGAGATGTTCTCGCCGGGAGAGAAAGTCGACGTCACCGGCATCTCCAAAGGTTTGGGTTTCCAGGGCGGCATGAGAAGACACGGTTTTCGCGGCGGGCCCAGAAGCCACGGGCAGTCGGACCGGATGAGGGCACCCGGCTCCATCGGGGCCAGCTCTTATCCCTCCCGGGTTTACAAGGGACAGAAGATGGCGGGAAGAATGGGCGGCAAGAGGGTCACCGTCAGAGGGCTGGAAGTGGTTCAAGTGGACCAGGAGAGAAACCTGCTGCTTCTCAAAGGGGCGGTCCCGGGCAAGGCCAATTCCTACCTGACCATTAGGAAAGTTTAGAGCTCAGAGGAAACGTATGCTCAGCGCGGTCTTATACGATAAAGACGGAAACCGCAAGGAAGACTTGGAGCTGGACCGGAGACTTTTCGGGCAGAAGACCAATCTTTCGGTGATGCACCAGTACGTCAAAGCCTACTTGGCTAACCAGAGACAGGGGACCGCCAAGGCCAAGAATCGCAGGGAGGTCTCGGGCGGAGGCGCCAAACCCTGGAGGCAGAAGGGAACCGGAAGGGCGCGATCCGGATCCAACACCTCACCGGTGTGGGTGGGCGGCGGCAGAGCCTTCCCGCCCGTGCCGCGCGACTATCGCACCAGCCTGCCCCGAAAGATGAAGCGACAGGCGCTCTTGTCGGGATTGTCGGCAGCCGCATCGGAGAACCGGGTCAGGATAATTGAAGAGGTCAACCTGGACGTTCCCAAGACCAAAATAATCTCTGGGCTTTTCGAGAAGTTGGGAGTGGCCGGATCCAAGGTCCTGTTCTTAACCGAGGGAAAGGATGAGAACCTGCGAAAGTCCTGCAGGAACTTGAAGGGCTTGGTGTACAAACGGGCCTGCTTGGTCAACCCCTATGATCTTCTGGCCTGCGACTTCGTGGTGCTCACCCGGAATGCCGTGGACAGCTTAGCGGAGGTGTTCGCCAAATGAAAGGGTCTCGCGGCGTCATCATCAAGCCTCTGGTCTCGGAAAAAGGAGCCAATCTCCGCGCGGATCAGAACAAGTATGTCTTCCAGGTGGATAAGGAAGCCAACAAGCTTCAGATCAAGAAAGCGGTGGAGGAGCTTTTCAAGGTTAAGGTGGAGGACGTGACCACCATGGTCAGGCACGGCCGGCCCAAAAAACTGGGAAGGTTCGAAGGACGCAGGGCCGACTGGAAGAAGGCCATAGTGAAGCTGAAAAAAGGAGAAACCATAGAGCTTTTCGAAGCGGTGTAGATCAACCGTTTCGCGCGCCAGGTCCGGTCTTCGCAGGCGCCGTACATTGAGGTGACCATATGTCCATCAAGTCGTTCAAACCTACCACGCCGTCTCTCAGATTCAAGACGGTCTCCACTTTCGAAGAGGTGACCGGCAAGACTGCGGAGAAGTCTCTTCTTTTGCCTCTGAAGAAAAGCGGCGGTCGCAACAACCAGGGCCGGGTCACCTGCCGCTATCGGGGCGGAGGCCATAAGAGGTTCCTAAGGATCATAGACTTCAGACGGGAGAAGCTCAATATACCGGCCAAGGTGGCCGGCATCGAATACGATCCCAACCGTTCCGCCCGCATCGCCCTGCTGCATTATGCGGACGGCGAGAAAAGATACATACTGGCCCCTCTGGGTGTGAAGGTCGGCGACCGGCTGATGGCGGGGGAGGACGTGGAAATCCGGCCGGGGAATGCCATGCCTTTGGGAAAGATTCCGCTGGGCACCATGATCCACAACGTGGAGTTGAGAAAAGGCAAAGGCGCGCAGATAGCCAGGGGCGCGGGAGCATACGCCCAGGTGGTGGCCAGAGAGGGAGACATCGGACATCTCCGGCTGCCCTCGGGAGAGGTGCGCTTGGTGCGGTTGGAGTGCTTTGCCACCATCGGCCAGGTGGGAAATTTAGACCACGAAAACGTGACTCTGGGCAAGGCCGGCAAGACCAGGTGGCTGGGTCGCAGGCCGCGGGTCAGGGGAGTGGCCAAAAATCCGGTGGACCATCCCATGGGCGGGGGAGAAGGCAGATCCTCAGGCGGCAGACATCCCTGCACTCCCTGGGGAAAGATCACCAAGGGTTTGAAAACCAGGAAGAGGAAACTCTCGGATAAGTTGATCGTCAAGAGAAGGAGCAAATAATCAGGCCGGATTCGGACCCGGCCGGTTCAAACGGAAACTGATGCACGCGAGATGATATGGTATCACCAACCATGGATAAACAAACGACGATGATTCCTTCTGGGGATAAGAACACTTCGGAGGTGGAGTAGGATATGGCAAGGTCTCTGAAAAAGGGTCCCTTTGTGGACGAGCATCTGGCCAAGAAGATCTCGGCGCTCAACGACGCGGGAGAAAAAAGGGTGGTTAAGACCTGGTCCAGACGATCCACCATCATCCCGGAGTTCGTGGGACACACCGTGGCGGTGCACAACGGCAACAAGTTCATCCCGGTCTATATCTCGGAGAACATGGTGGGACATAAGCTGGGTGAATTTGCCCCCACCCGGATATTCCGGGGACACTCCGGGAGGATAACCGAAAGATCGACAGCGCTGAAGTAGGATTCCGCCGGAGATTGGATCGCAGCCTGAAGGCGAAAGAGCGAATCATGGAAGCCAAAGCCAGAGCCAGATTCATCAGGATGTCCGCCCGGAAGGTCAGGAGGGTGGCGGATCTCATACGGGGAAAGAACGTGGAGGATGCGCTGAACATTCTGACCTTCACTCCCAAGGCGGCCGCCGAAGTTCTGGGGAAGACGCTGAAGTCCGCCACGGCCAACGCCTTAAGCGAAGAGGGAACGGCCAAACTAAAGGCGGAGGATCTGCGAATAAAGAGCATACTGGTGGATGGCGGCCCCATCATGAAGAGAATCCGTCCCATGGGTATGGGAAGGGCTTATAGAATAAGGAAGAGGACCAACCACATCACGGTGGTGGTCACCGACGGCAAAGAGGAGAGCCGGAAGGAGAAAAAGTGACGGCTGGCCGGATGGTAACTCACGCTCACCCGAGGACCGAGGGATGGGATGGGGCCATAACCGGAAACAGAGCACAAGAAAAGAAGCATCAATTCATCCGTAACTGACGACGGAAGGTACCAGGCGAAGCTCAAAGAGCGTGGTCGCTCCGGCATAATAAGGATCTGAACGGAATTCGTTCTAAGGAGGAGTAGTTGGGACAGAAGACCAATCCGGTAGGGTTGAGGTTAGGGATCATAAGAGGATGGAGCTCCAGGTGGTTCTCCGATACCAAGTTCGCCGAACTTCTGAAGGAAGATCTGATGATCAGGAGATACACGGAGAAACGGCTGGAGCATGCTGGGATTGCCGAGGTGGACATCATTCGGGCGCCCCGAAAGGTGACCCTGGACATTCACACCGCCAGACCGGGCATCGTGATAGGCCGCAAGGGCGCCGAGGTGGACAGGTTGAAGGAGGAGCTTCAACTGCTTACCAAGAAAGAGGTGGCCATCAACATCATCGAGGTGAAGAAACCCGAGGTCTCGGCCAAACTGGTGGCCACCAGCATTGCCAGACAGCTGGAGGGCAGGGTTTCTTTCCGAAGAGCCATGAAGAAGGCCATCTCCGCCGCCATGAAGTCGGGCGCCGAGGGGATAAAGATCTCCTGCGGAGGGAGGCTGGCCGGGGCGGAGATCGCGCGCACGGAGAAATACATGGAAGGCAGGGTTCCCCTGCATACGCTCAGGGCGGACATCGACTACGCCACTGCCACGGCCCACACTACCTATGGCTGCATCGGAGTGAAGGTGTGGATATTCAAAGGCGAGATACTGGGACCCAGCAAAGAGAGAGACATCTCCGCGCGGGCCGAAGCGCCGGGAGCCGGTTCGTCCGCGCCACCCAAGCCCGGAGACGACCGGGCCAAGCGGGGAGACCGGAGAAGACGGAGACACAGGACCAGGAAAGAGGATTGAGTATCGGGGACCGGCGACCGGATCATGAAGCCCGGCTTTCCGCCGGACTCGATGTCAGAACCGGAATACGATTTGAGAGGAAACTCGTGTCATGTTGATGCCCAAGAGAGTCAAGTACCGTAAACAGCAGCGCGGCCGGAGAAGGGGAAAGGCTTATCGTGGCTCGGAGATAAATTTCGGCGAGTTCGGCATCAAGGCTCTGGAGCCGGCTTGGCTCACCAACAAACAGATCGAGGCGGCCCGGGTGGCTCTGACGCGACACATAAAAAGAGGAGGCAAGGTCTGGATCCGCATCTTTCCCGACAAACCGGTCACGGTGAAGCCCGCCGAGACCAGGATGGGAAAGGGCAAGGGCGCCCCCGATCACTGGGTGGCCGTGGTCAAGCCGGGAAGGATCCTGTTCGAGTTGGAGGGAGTGACCGCCCAGCTGGCCCGGGAAGCGTTGAATCTGGCATCGGCCAAGCTTCCCATAAAAACCAGATTCGTGACCAGGGCTTCCATCTGATAGCGGGGAGGGTTCCTAAGGGCATGAAAAAAGAGCAGATGAGAGAGCTGACCAGAGAAGAGCTTCTGCAGAGAAAGTCGGAGATAGAGGAGGAGCTGTTCAATCTCAGAATCCAGAAGGCCGGCAAGGAGCTGGACAATCCCCTGAGACTGAGGGTCCTGAAGAGAGAGATGGCCCGGGTGAATACCATCTTAAGAGAGGACCAACTGAAAATCAGATCGCTGGCCCTGGGTGAGAAAGAGACTGGTCCTACCGGCGAGAAACAGGAGTAGAGCCACGTGGAGAGAAATAAAAGGAAAATGAGAGAAGGCTGGGTTACCTCCAACCGGATGAACAAGACCATCGTGGTGGCGGTGGAAAGGCAATTCCGGCATCCTC
>CAZPRG010000164.1:0-5784 GCA_964588675.1 uncultured Ignavibacteria bacterium | reverse complement strand
TTGATCGAGCTTCTGGTGGTGGTGGCCATCATCGGGGTGATTGCCGGGCTGGCCATACCGCGCTTCATGCAATCATCCGGCAGAAGCAAGCAGAGCGAAGCCCAGTTGATCTTAAAGCAGATATACGACATGCAAAGGGCCTACCGGCAACTTCACGACACCTATTATCCCAGCGACGGCAGCACAATCGTTGCGCAGCCTGGTGGTGTCATCGGCTCCCTGGACGTGGAGATCATGCCTTCCGCCCGCTACAGCTATTCGATCACCGCAACCCGCACCAGCTTCGCGGCCACCGCCGGAACCAAGAAAGCAACCGGCCTGGACGATGACCCTACCTTAGATGTGTGGAGCATCGATCAGACCGGAGCTCTGACTTGCGTTTCCAATGACGTGCGGCAATAAGCCGCTACCACAGCATTCTATGGAATCCCCCAGGGATAATCATCCCTCTGCACGCAATAGCTGCCCGAGGGTGAAGACGCAAGATCAACAGTGAACTCGAGTATCTGGTCGCCCGGCTGCAGGTAAAGCTGGTTGACAGTTATGGTGTACTCCCCGGGCGGCAAGTTGCTTATCTGATAGTCCACGTCAAAGAGGCAGAGACAAAAACACCCTCCACTGGGTTCCAGCGACTCGCTTTCCGTTACGGTGATAACGCTGCCCGTAACAGCAACATCCGCCAGGATTTCATCCGGACAACAGTTGAACCCCGCGTTCACGTGTTTGAGCAGCAGGATACTCTCACCGTCGTACTGATACTGGATGCAGTCCTGATCCGGTGGGGTGATGTCGGGAAGGGATGTCTTTGCAGACTCCTTGCATCCCGAGTAACCCGACATGACCCCAACTGGGCTGCAAGGGGGCGGGCCTTCTTTGAACAGGTAATTCAGCAGGTAGATGGCGTCACCGGCATCGACCGTCTGATCGCAGTTGCAATCTCCGGCCTCCAATGGGTCCGGAGCAGGCCCATTTTTGAAAAGGTAATTCAAGATCCAAATCGCATCCGCCACGTTGATGGAGCCGTCACCGTTGGCATCGCCCACCGTATAGCCCCCACTGACCGCGATTTCGGCCGTGTAGGTTGTCTTGTTGTAGGCGGTTACGACCAGGTCCAAAGGCTCAGAGCCCGCTATCGGTCGGCCAAGCTGAATAAGCGCGTAACCCGTGGCGTCCGTATATCCGTAACCTAATAGTCTTGACTCGCGGGAGAGAGCACACAACGCGCCCTCTACTCCAGTCACCGTTACCTCAAACGAGGTTGCGCCGCCAAGGATGACGGACGCGTGCACCACCGTCAGAGGTTCCGGCGTATCCGTGCGCGCGGCCAACGACGCGTCTCCGAAGATGTGATAGGACTGGAAGGTCTTCTCACCCCGTGTTCCGTACGCATCTATGGAATAACACGCGCCGTTGTACATCAGGCCGCCCACGGTCCTCATCTGGTCGTTAACCAGAAGCTGCACCATCTCGTGCTGGGCCGCCTGGGGAGAGGCGTAATCCAGATCGGTTGAGGAGGCATATACGGCGATGGCGCCGATGGGGTTACCCGTAGCGCTGTTGGTGGCTCTCATCCAAGCCTCCGGGAACGAAAGACCAACCTGAAAATTGCCCTGATAGGGTGCGCCGATGCTCACGATGGGCAGCATATAGTCATTCGCCAGATGGTATACGCTGTCCGTGGTGAACACCTCGCCGGGAGCGGGTATGCCGGGCGGAATCACCAGCGATGCCTCGCAGTCTCCACTTCCCTCCACCATCAAAAGACCCCTTCCTTCATCTATGGTATTCATGAAATCGGATATCTCCACGGGAGTGTAATTGAACGGAGGATCACCCCACTCATAAAGTTGGTCCACCTGGGTATAGGTGTACCCCAAGAGCATTACCCGCAGCGTCTCCATCAGGTCTCTATCCCGCAGACCCATGTATCCGTATCCCTCTCCCCAGGAGGAGGCCAAACCGGTTGCCTTATGCAGCCAGTCGCCGGCGGCGAGGTCGCGCTCATACCAGATGGTTCTCAAGACCTGGGTTCGGACATCGGGAACGTCGGCAGCAGAGAAACGGCCGATGAAGATCTCGGGATAGCTGTCGGTTCCCTCCAGTAAGGCGTAAGACGCATCCGAGGTCGCCATCCCGTCGCAGAAATCGCGGCTGATCAGAAACGAGGGGATGTGTTCGTAATCTCCGACGAACTGAACGAAGGTCAGTCCCTCCTCCGAGAGATACTCGGTCCTGATGAAATCCCGGATAGCTTCCGGGGTCGTCCCGATACGGGCCACGTCGTACAGGTCCGTGAGAATGCCTTTCTGGTTCTTCCAGTCCACGTACATCTGTGCGGTATTCATGAACTCACCGTAGGAGATGACGATCATCCTGCCGCGCTCATGCACGGCATCGTACTTATAGTCCCCAAAGTTCAAAAAATGATTCCGGTAGATGTCGCAGAAATAGGGATCGAGTCCGCCCGTGTCATGAACCTTGACGTTTTCCTGGTCCAAGCCGGCGTTTTCGACCTCCAACACAATGTGAGTGTAAATCCTCAAGGTCTGGGTTTGGGGGTTATACTGGAAAGGATAGACTTTCACCGTTATCCCCCGAAAATCCCGAAGAATATAGGGTGAGCCAAGCTCGGCCACTTTCGTGGGATAGAATTCGTTTAGGCCGTATGCGTCCGAAAACTCAAAAGGCACCTCGCTGGGATTCAAGTCACGCGAGATGAATCCCCGGGAGGGCGCCACCTCCATCTGCCGCTCCACGAATTGGCTCTCGAGGACCCGCACCTTCATCTTTGCTGCGGGGGGAATGATGATGCTGCGGCAGACAAAGGGCAAGTCGGGCATGCCCTTTTCCATGATGTTCGGCTCGGTTCCCAGCAGAATGCGGTTGTACCAGCTTCCGTCGATCTGAACCTTCTGTGTGGAAAACTCCCCGATTTCGTAGTTGATTCGGGTGAGATACTCACTATTCTCTACCACCGTGATATTCACGGAACCGGCGGGTGGTTGATTGCCGACCGCCTGTGTGCTTGCACCAAACGCAAACAGGACCAGCACACAGGCTAAAAACATACTCCGTTTTCTCATGACTCGTACCTCCTGTATATGAGGATGTAAGGCAATGGCATGACGACACTTCGACCAGCGAGCGGCAATCGGCAGACACACAGATTGCCGTGCAGTTCTCGGACGTTCTAACGAACCCGAAATCATAGAAATGAACTTCGGCTTTTCTTTATTACCAATATACCGTAACGTCCAAGATCTGTCAATCCTCCTATTTGTGATCCAGAGCAGAAATCCGGCAACCTCCGTGCTCATCAACGTAACCCAACTGACCTGCATATCAGAGGCAACATGCCCGGTCGAAAATCGTATAAGATGACGAGGAGGGGCTCGTCCCGGAGAGATAGCCAATTATCCTTCAGAGATCGCTGCGTGAGTCGCCAATGGGGAGGAGCGTGTGCCCGCCCGAATTGCCCTTATACATGGCATGACTTTTCGGGCAGCTTCAGCGGGTTTCCACCTCCACTCGCGCGAAATCGCAGTCAAAAGAAAGGAGCAGTTATGAAACAAACGTTACTGGTTTTGTTGCTGGTCCTGACCTGCGTCGGTCCCGCGTTTGCCCAAGCAGCGGTCTATCCGGACTCTGCCAAAATCGAGAAGCTGTTTGACGATTACTTCCGGGAATATCTCCTGCTCAATCCCGAAAAGGGTTCCGAGCTGGGTCTGTCCAGAGAGAGCGGCTACGATTTCGATCGTACCGGATTGGACGATTATTCGGATGCCGGACTAAAAGCCAATTTCGATCTGGCCAGAAAGTATCTGAACCGGCTGAAGGAGATCGATTCCGGCGGAATCACGAAATCCCAGGGTGTGGATGCCAGGATATTGACCTGGTTTTTACAGACTCAGCTTGAAGGCGAGAAGTTCTCGGACCACAAGTACTACATCGATCATCTTTTCGGGGTGCACGGCCAAATGGTGACTCTGATGACCACCTATCACACCATCGAAAACCTGCAGGATGCCCGGGATTACCTAAGCCGCCTTCGGAAGATTCCGGTGCGGCTTCGGCAGACGGAAGACCGGATCGACGCTCAGGAGAGGAAAGGCATACGCTCGCCGTCTTTCATAATCGAAAGAGCAGCCGGGCACATGCGGGAGTTCAGATCGGCTCCGCCCAAGGAGAACGTCTTCTATGCGGACTTCACGAGCAAAGTGAATCCGTTAAGCAGCATCCCTCCCGATACCGCGCAGAAGCTGCTCAGTCAAGCGGAATCGATCATCGGAGAGGAGATTTATCCTGCTTATGATGAGTTCATCGACAGGTTGGCAGTCTCGGCGGAGAATGCCGATAGCCTGGCCGGAGTGTGGAAGCTGCCCAATGGAGTCAAATACTATCAGTACTGCTTGAAATTCCACACGTCGTCTTCCGCTGCTCCGGACGAGATCTTTCAACTGGGGCTAAAGGAGGTGAAATCGCTTCACGATAAAGCCCGGGTTCTTTTGGATTCTCTGGGCATGGGCGGAGGCGAGACCTTCGGAGAGCTAATGAACCAATACCGGTCGACCTGGCGTTCTCCCGAGCTGGAGAGCAGGTTTTTCTATCCGGACGACGACAAAAAAAGGCAGATGGTCTTGGACGATTTCCGCTCGCTGGTGGATGGCGCTTGGGCACGTCTGCCCCAAGCCTTCAGCTACATTCCGAAAAACAAAGTCGCGGTCGAGCCGGTGCCGGAATACCTGGAGGCAGGAGGGTTGACCTACTACGAGCCGGCCTCCGTGGACGGGAGAAGAAAAGCGGTCTTTCACGTCAACATGGGATACACCATGGCCAAGCCGGGCATGCCCAGCTTGACTTATCACGAGACCATTCCCGGACACCATTACCAGTTTGCGGTTCAGCAGGAACTGACCCAAGGTCGGATGTTCAAGAATCTGTTCTTCATAACAGGGTTTGCCGAGGGATGGGCCATGTACTGTCAGGCTCTGGCCGGCGAGTTGGGCTGGCTGCCGGATATCTATTCCCGGATTGAGGAACTCAATTCACAGCTTTTCCGAGCCGCGCGGGTGGTGCTGGATGCGGGCATTCACTCCCAGAAGTGGACCAAGGAGTCGGCCCTGCAGTATATGCAGGACAACCTGGGCTGGAGTTCGGCAAATGAGATCGACCGTTACGTAGTCTGGCCGGGTCAGGCCTGCTCCTACACCGTGGGAAGGCTCAAGATTCAGGAGCTCAGGGAGAAAGCTAAACAAGAGTTGGGGCCGAAGTTCGATTTGAAAGATTTTCACATGGCCATCTTGGAGAACGGCAGCCTGCCTTTGGATTTGCTGGAACAGGTAGTAGACGATTACATTGCTGCTAACAAATAGACTATAGGTGGGGGCCAAGACGGTTGTCTGTGGCCACAAAGCTTCGGAGTTGCGTATTAGGTTTTGTCCCCCTGACAAGGGGGACCACAGGGGGTTACGGAATACACTCCCTTCCTGTTTTGATGAACCCCCCTTGATCCCCCCTTATCAGGGGGAGACGTGTCTTCGTCCCCTTGACATCGAAGATCCGTAGGAAGGAGGAGATAGGGGGTTACAGATGTTGTCTTTTGTGGGTTTGAAGAACCCCCTTGATCCCCCCTTATCAGGGGGGAAACCCGCCTTTGTCCCCCTGACAAGGGGGATATAGGGGGTTATAGATGTGGTCTTTTGTGGGTTTGAAGAACCCCCCTTGATCCCCCCTTATCAGGGGGGAAACCCGCCTTTGTCCCCCTGACATCGAAGACCCGCAGGG
>CAZPRG010000163.1:0-5856 GCA_964588675.1 uncultured Ignavibacteria bacterium | reverse complement strand
GATAAGCCAAGCGGAGTACCAAAGGGCCACGGATGAGGAACTGATCATCGAGAATCCGGGCATCCCCTTTGATGCGCCGCATTTCACCGATCTGGTGCACGGCCTTCATCCCGGCAAGGCCAGAGTTTACTCCACATTGGATCGGGAAATCCAGGGGAAATGCGCGCAGATCGTGAAGAAGCATCTGGCCGAATGGCGCAGCCGGGGAATTACCAATGCGGCCGTGGTGGTGCTGGACAACAAAACCAACAGCCTCAGGGCTCTGGTGGGTTCCTTCGATTTCTTCGACCAGGAAAACAGCGGACAGGTCAACGGCGCTGTGTGCCCGCGTTCGCCCGGCTCGGCCCTCAAGCCGCTTCTTTATGCCTATGCGATAGACAAGGGGCTGGTCACTCCCTCGGCCATACTGCATGACGTTCCGGTGAACTTCGCCGGTTACGTGGCCGAGAACTACGACGGAAAGTATCACGGGGTGGTCACCGTGAAGGAGGCCTTGACCAGGTCGCTGAACGTTCCCGCGGTTTTGCTCTTGGCCGACGTGGGCGTGTGGGATTTCATCTCCTTCCTTAAGAACGGCGGCATCTCCACCTTGGACACCAAGAAAACCGACTATGGATTATCCGTCATACTGGGAGGCTGCGACATCAAGCTGATCGAGCTGGCTAACCTCTATTCCGCACTGGCCAATTCGGGCAGGTTCCGGCCCATTCGATATAGCCGGGACGAGCCTGTGTCGGATGGAAAGCAGATACTCTCCGACGGCGCTTCCTACATAATATCCGAACTGTTAACCGAAGTGGTGAGACCCGACCTTCCCGCTTACTGGGAATACAGCTTAAACCGGCCTAAAGTGGCTTGGAAGACCGGGACCTCGTATGGTCATCGCGACGCCTGGAGCATCGGCTATACCCGGGGTTTCACCGTGGGGGTGTGGGCCGGGAACTTCGACGGCCGAAGCGCCCGCGAGCTGGTGGGCGCCGAAGTGGCCGGCCCCATTCTATTCGACGTGTTCGATGCCATCTCCGATAAAGACGACTGGAGATGGTTTGCACCTCCGTACTCCGTCGGAACAAGGACAGTCTGCGCCACAAGCGGAATGACGCCCAACCAAGACTGTCCTCATACGGTGGAGGAGCTGTTCTTGCGCGGTGTATCGCCGACCACTCAATGCAGGGTGCATCGGGCGTTTTACGTCGATCAGAAAACCGGATATCGACTGTGCAAATCGGACCTCGAGGGACATTCTTACGAACGGAAGGTATTCGAGATCTGGCCACCGGAAGTCGCCACCTGGATGGAGCGCAACGGATATCCCCTGCAAAAGATTCCTCCTCTGATGCCCGCTTCCCAGACCATGATGGCTGGCACCGGCCCGGTGATTCGTTCGCCGGATGCCACCTGCGAGTATGAGCTGCGCCGGGGCGTCAGCCCGGAGTATCAAAAGATTCTTCTGGATGCTTCGGCGGAGAACTCGGTGAACAAGATATTCTGGTTCTTGGACGGAAAGCTGGTTTGGTCCGGCCCTCCGGAGGAGAAAACCTTTGTTCGTCCCCAGATCGGAGAACACACCTTGGTCTGCGAGGACGACCACGGCAGAAGCACGTCTATGAAATTGGTGGTCAGGTGACCCTACGGGTTCTCCAGCGTCGAGTCATATCCACGCAGTAGACCTGATGGAACGACAAAACCATCGTACTGTACAATATTAACCCACCGCAAGCGGCGGGCCACCCGCCTCCCTATTTGATTTAGACGAGGGACCTGGGGGCTCGGTGGTTCTCGCCAAGGCGGCAATACTTCTTTGAAATTCTGAGCAGGGCATTTCAATTCCCGGAAGACGGGGGTAGGCGGTGGATGTTCCCGGCCTCGTTTCCAAAGGAACATCTCCGCGCGACCTTATCACGCTGTTTCAGAGGCCCGGAATGAGATTACCCCACTCCAAGGGATTGCTCTAGTCAGTGCTGCGGCAGAGTCCTGGCTCCCTTCCCCCTGCCAGCCTAACGTCAGGCGGGGTAATTCGCAGCACCTGAGAAGAAATTGACACTGTATGCGTGTTCTTGGCCCAAATCCCCTGACTTGCCCTTGCAGGGACTCTCCTGTGGTTTTGGTAACTTTAAGGTAGCCCTAAACTTAAGCTCGTTTTGAACTGGGGAGTTTTTGTGGTCGATCAACGCCTGAAGTCTGGCCAGGATGCTGAAGCGAAGCACTGAAAGAAGTCTTGATTCCGTGAATCCTTTCGCTTTGCTACCGATACAGAAAGATGGAACTCGACTTGAGCGCTTGACGCAGGGAGGAACATGGCCAGGATTGACAGACTGTTGGAGATTATCAGATCTGCCAACGCTACTGACCTGCACTTGGTGGCAGGCATGGTTCCTATGATCCGGGTAGACGGGCAGATGGAAAAAACCCATCACAGACAGCTATCTGGAGAGGAAATCAAACAGCTCATCTGCGAGGTTCTATCAGACGAACAGATTCGCCATTTCGAGAAGTCGGGAGATCTCGATCTCGCACACGGGATAGAAGGTTTGGCTCGATTCAGAATCAATGTCTACCGCACCCATACAGGGATTGGAGTGGCCATCCGTCTGATTCCTGAGAGGCCGCTTGATCTGGGCTCCTTAGGTTTTTCTGAGGCGGTGGTTCAGCTGGCCGAAAGCAAGTCTGGTCTGGTGTTGGTAACTGGGCCAACGAATTCGGGAAAGACCACCACCTTAGCGGCAATGATTGATCATATTAACATAAATTCCTGCCGCCACCTGATAAGCCTGGAGGATCCAATCGAGTATATCCACACAAGCAAAAACTCTTTGGTTTCCCAGCGCCAGATTGGACTGCACACAGATTCCTTTGCTTCTGGCCTGCGGGCGGCCCTAAGGGAAGACCCAGATGTCATCCTAGTTGGTGAGATGCGTGACATGGAGACCATCTCACTGGCCATAACCGCTGCCGAGGTTGGCCTTTTGGTTATGGGTACGTTGCACACCTGTAACGCCTGCTCGACTGTGGACCGGATCATCGACGTTTTCCCGGCGGAGCAGCAACAACAGATCCGGATAATGCTGGCCGACTCGGTGTGCGGAATTCTGTCTCAACAATTGCTAAGGCGAGCAGACGGACAAGGCAGGGCAGTTGCTTACGAATTGATGCTGCGTGCTACGTCCATTTCCGGGATGATCCGGGAGAGGAAAACTCACCAAATTCAAACCGCCATCCAAACGGGAGCCAAGCAGGGAATGCAGCTGCTAGACAACCACCTGAAGAAGTTGCTTGAGAGCGGGAAGATCACGGTACGCGAAGCTGTGCGGGTGGCAATTGACCCGTCAAAGTTTATGGAGATCTCGCCCCCATGGGGGAGGAGCAGAGTTGTAGATGGAGCACCAGAAAGAAAAGCAGCGTCTAGATGAGATCCTCATCCGAGAGGGGCTCGTATCCGAAGCCGAAGTGAAGGAAGCGTTGCTGCGTCAGAAGGCGGATGGCGGCAAATTCGGTTCGGAGCTACTGTATCTACGGTACATCGACGAAGCCAGACTGGTTAATGCCTTGGCCGCCCAGCTTGATTGCAGGGGAGTGGTGCTCTCCAATCGACAGATCCCTCAGGATGTGATCAAGAAAGTGCCTTCGAAGGTAGCTTTAGCGCGCGGGGTGATACCTTTTGAGTTCGATCAGGAGCGCAACGTTCTCAAAATCGCTTGCGACGATCCGACCGATCAAAGCTTGTTGAGAGAACTGAACTTCGTGGTGAGCGGCGCGCAGGTCGAACTATACGTGGCCGTGGAGCTTGCTCTGACGACTGCTATCGCCAAACACTATGCGGGGCAAAATGTCTCGCTGGATGACAGACTGCTGCTAGAGATACCTGATTCCCTAACCAAAATCATCGAAGCAACTGTCAAACGGGATGCATCAAAATCTGAATCACCTCAGGAGACCAGGCCTGCGATACTGTTAGTCACGGATGAGGTGTATGCGCCACATCTCATACAATCCATTCTGGAGCGCGAGAACTTCAGGGTCGTAATCACCGATTCATGCAGCGAGGCAGCTAAACTGCTGAAAGATGAGAGATTTGCTGCCGTGCTCCTGAAGGAAAGCGTATTGGGCGGCGAGTTCGATTCCGTCGACAAGTTACGGCGGATTTCCCGGACGACGGTAATTCGACCACACCGATCAACTTCCTCGCTCCTGTTGGACAGCGACGAGAAGCTCGCCGAGGTCGATCTGCTACTTGGGAATCTCGAACTTTTCACTTCGCTTCTGTCCTCCAAGGCCAAACTATCTCATAACCACGGCGCTCGGGTAGGGCGGTACGCCGCCAAGCTCTGCCGCAAATTGGGGCTGCCGGAGAGCGATCGGCTGTTCGTCAGCAACGCCGGGTATGTCCACGATCTGGCGCGATACTATTACGGTGAAGATGAATCCACAGACAGCCGTACGATCACTCAGCTCTCTGTCAGACTGCTGAAGTCGCTGGACTACTTACCCGTGGTGCTGGAGATACTGCGCTGCATGTACGTGGATGTTCCCGATCAGACCCCTCTCGGTGTGCCGTTAGAGATATTCGGTGGCAACATACTGACAGTTGCCGACCTATTCTGCGATGCCATTCCGGGGGGTGGGCGTCTCACGCTGGACAAATTCGACCCGGTCAAGAAAAGGCTACGTGACCTGGTGGGAAGATTGTTTCTGGCCGAGATCGTGGAAGCATTCATAGAGATGATCCAGGAAGAAATACTTGACCTGGGGACCTCGCGACGAACTGCCCAAGTGATGGTCTATTCTGAGGACCCCTCGGCGAGGCAACTCCTTGAGTTGCGCCTAAGAAACGAGGGATACAGGACCGTCTCAAGCAGTTCACCCGACTCATTGGTTCAGGTGTACAAGCGCTGCGACCCAGACCTGATCATTTTAGCCGTTCCAGGCGCGCCGCAAAGCGTGCAATCGTTCGTTGAGAAGCTGGCGGACGACGGGATGCTTTTTGAGCGCACACCGACTTTCCTCCTGGCAAATGCGACTTCCGTACCCAGTCTGACAGTTCTGCTGGAAAGAGGCATTGAGGATGTCCTGGCTCTACACGATGACCTCAATCTGCTGGTCGGCAAGATCGGAAGGCTTCAAGATAGAATAAACGCGTCGGCAGAGAGAAACAGTAGAGCAGGACCTGGTGGATCTGGAGCCCACGGACGATTGGCTGACATGAATCTAATTGATCTGCTTCAAGCTTTGGGTCCGGGCCAGAAAACCGTAAGGATAGAAGTTCACCCAAATGAGTCAGGTGCCCGGGTGCTGACGCTCTACTTGAACCAAGGACAGATCACCTTCGCCCAGTCTGGGGAACTGGCTGGCGCAGACGCCGTTTACGAAGCCTTGACCTGGACTGATGGCACCTGGACGGTGGAGCCAGCCACGGTACAGGACCTCCCCCCGCCGAACAACCATTACGACAACGAGGCAATCATGATGGAGGGGTGCCGCAGAATGGACGAGAAGCTCAGAACAGGACAACTACCGTAGACGCGCTCACGCGATCCAACGTTCAAATGGAGACCCATGTGCGCCCAAAGCCAGTAAGGGCGAGGCGGGTGGCCCGGCCTGCCCGCCATTCGCGGAAGTTCCCTTTCTTGGCGGGCCTGCTTGTCAGGCCGGGTCTATCATATATGGTTGTTCCAACGTCCTGTCCCTATCGCTAATCGAACAAGAGTATTTCAGAGGACGCCGGGATTGAATCCCGGCGTCCTCGTTCGGGGTGCAATCCCGAACGCCTCACGGCGGGTGGCCAAGCTGAAATTTGTGAAGCACCAGTCATTTCCGGCCGATTCTCTGAAAGCAGGGGACGCAAACTGCCCAGAGGGG
>CAZPRG010000162.1:0-5895 GCA_964588675.1 uncultured Ignavibacteria bacterium | reverse complement strand
TCCGCGCCAAGGAGACCCAAGCCCAAAGTAACTATGACGCCCTGTACTACCGGCTGGACCTGACGCTCAACGACACCACGGAAATCGTCTCCGGCTCGGTGTATATGTATGCCCAGGCGCTGATAGACGGTTTCAACGTGGCGGAGCTCAATTTCTTCGATAACTCTCAGATGTACATCGACTCCATTAAGAGCAACGGCGGCACCTGTTCCCACTTTTGGACCGGTGATATCATCCGGGTTTTCCTGAACGATACCTATGACCACGAACCGTTCGGTCTCACCATTTACTACCACGGGCATCCTTTGGAAGGCGGGTTGCAGTCGTTTGACTGGGGCTATCACGGAAGCCCGTCCAAACCCATCATGAGCACGCTCAGCGAGCCGTATTTCGCCCAATCCTGGTGGCCGTGCAAGGACCTCCCTTACGACAAGGCCGACTCGGCGGACATCAACATTACCGTCCGATCGGACCTGTACGTGTCATCCAACGGGCTTTTGAGAGAAACGGTGAACAACGGCTCGACCAAAACCTATAAGTGGCACGAGAAGTATCCCATCACCACTTACCTGATCTCCATCGCCGCCACCAACTACGCCATCTTCTCCAACTGGTATCATCCCATCGCCGGCGATTCCATGGAGGTGGTTTACTGTGTATATCCGGAACAATTGTCCAGTGCCCAGGCTCTGTGGCCCATCACTCCCTCCATCATAACTTTCTACGCCAACACCTTCGGCGAATACCCTTTCGTGGAGGAGAAGTACGGGATGTCCCATTTCACCTGGGGCGGAGCCATGGAGCACCAGACCAACACCAGTTTCGCCTCCAGTTGGTACTCCGAGTGGGTGATCGCTCATGAGCTGTCGCATCAATGGTGGGGAGACTACATAACCGTGCACGACTGGCACCAGATTTGGCTGAACGAGGGATTTGCCTCCTACTGCGAGGCCCTGTGGGCGGAATATTCCCGGGGAGAGAGTTACTATCACACTTATATGGACTACATGAAGTACACCAGCGGCGGAACCATCTTCGTGGAGGACACCACCGATGCCTGGAACATTTTCGCCTCCATAGTTTACGACAAGGCCGCCTGGGTGCTGCACATGCTGCGTCACGTGGTGGGGGATGAGGATTTCTTCGAAATACTGAGAACCTACTATGCGGATCCCCGGTTCGCCAATAACTGGGCCACCACGGACGGCTTCAAAGACGTATGCCAAACCGTGTCCGGAATGGACCTGGGTTATTTCTTCGACGAATGGATCTATGGCACCTATTACCCGAAATACAGCTACTCCTATCTGACTCAGTCCGTGGGCGGAAACGAGTACGACGTCTTCGTTCACATCAACCAGACCCAGACCAGCCCTCCCACTCATTTCACCATGCCGGTCGATCTGCGGATCGTGACCGGCAGCATGGACACTACGGCCACGGTGTTCAACGATCCCCGGCACAAGGACTGCCGGGTGAGGGTGCGTTCCACGGTAAGCAGTGTGAGCCTGGATCCGCAGGAGTGGATCTTAAGAAGCGCCTCGTCCG
Organism: uncultured Ignavibacteria bacterium; assembly: GCA_964588675.1. Lineage (GTDB taxonomy): Bacteria > Zixibacteria > MSB-5A5 > MSB-5A5 > SM1-73 > SM23-73-3. Next base: position 4,347 of record CAZPRG010000162.1, on the reverse strand, counting down.
CCGCCTATGCCATGAACATCGTGACCACCGACCTCCCGGGGTCCAATGTGGCGTCGGCTTATTCCGAAACCTTGCTGGTCAAGGGCGGCACGGCCCCTTACACCTGGCAGGTGCTAAGCGGCAGCCTGCCGGACGGTCTGGATTTGGATCCCGCCAGCGGAATCATATTCGGCAACCCCACCGTGGCGGACAGCTTCGATTTCACGGTCAGGGTGACTGATTCCGGCGCTCCCAGCAAGCAGGATGATCAGGAGTTCTACATTCTGGTGGGCACTGCGACCAGCGGGGATGTCAACTCTGACGGCCTGGTGAATTTGGAGGATGCGCTCTACATTTTGAATTACCTGTTTAAGAACGGGCCGGCACCGTCGCCCATGGAGATCGCCGACGTAAACTGCGACGAGGAAGTGAACTTAGGCGACGCCTTGTATTTGCTCAACTACCTGTTCAAAGGAAGCACCCCTCCCTGTTAGGCCGGGTTGGTACGCCGTAACCCGATTCTTCGGGCGACTAAAATGTCCCCGATCTCCGGACGGAGATCGGGGTTTCTTTTCCTTGTCCCAGGCAAGCGATGACGAATGCCTTCGTACCGTCGTGTGGGGCGCCGTCCACCCCAGGGAAGTTGTCGCCAGCAGACACCATACCCCCTACCGGCAAACAAAAAGCCCCGCCGGGAAGACGGGGCTGAGATGAAACGACTCGTCTGTATCTGCTATTTGGTCTTCTCGTAGACCCTTTTCATTATAACTTTCTCCACGGGCTTATCCTGGGGGTCGGTTTTCACCTGGGCGATCTTGTCCACAGCGTCCATGCCGCTGACCACTTTGCCGAAGACCACGTATTTGCCGTCCAGCTGGGGAAGGTCCTGCAGGCAGATATAGAACTGGCTGCCTGCGGAATTGAGGTCCTGAGAACGGGCCATTCCCAAGGAACCCCGCATATGTTTGGTGTCCGCCTGCTCGAAGTCGATGTAGTATCCCGGGCCACCCATGCCGGTACCCAGCGGATCTCCTCCCTGCACCACGAAGCCGGGGATGATGCGATGAAAGGTGAGGCTGTCGTAAAATCCGGACAGCGTCAACCGCAGGAAGTTCTCGGCGGTTTTGGGGGTCTTGTCCCAGAACAGCTCCACCTCGATGTTGCCGTAATCCGTCTCGATGATCACGTGAGGGTTCTTGCTTCTTTCGATCGGCTCTTGCATTATGGGCTTGGTCACCTGCTCGGGCTCAGTCTGAGTCATCTCTTCACTCTCGCCTTTGGGGGTTTGCTCGGTTTGAGCCTCCTCCTTCTTCCCGCAACCGAAGGCAAAGAAAACCAAAAGGATCGAACAAACCAGGACTTTCCTCATCCTTCACTCCTTAGGGTTTGGGGGTTAACAAGTTACGTTTCCCGACGCCGAATTGGTCCCTTTCCATCACCTCCCGGGAGGACGTGGTTGTCGAATCATGCAGAACATATAAAGCTCTGTATTCCTTGTCAAGGGAATAATCAGCAAGCGGTAAGCGATCGTCTGCCACGAAGAGCTTTCCGGTTGATCCGACCAAGCGATAAAAGGAGCAAAACATGTCCCGCCCTTTCCTGATATTACGGTGTACTCGGTCGGGATTGTGGGAAGATTCCGCTCTTCGATATGGAGGCAATTGGTTTGGTCTTCCGCCCTGGCAACGGGGAAGGGGGGTTCGCTTTGTTCGTGTCGGAAAAGATCACGTGTCCGAAAGGCTCCGCCATTTCGGATCTACGATTCTCGCTTATAGGGGAAATTGACAAGTCCGTGTGGCAAGTTTCTCTTGTTCCGGTTATCGCTGGTGTTGAAGGCAAGCCCTCAAATCCGTATCCTCCGGATCTTCAATACCACGCGACTTGGTTTGGTTTTGCCCCCTGATAAGGGGGGAAGGTGGGTTCGCTTTGTTCGTGCCGGAGAAGATCACGCGTCCGAAAGGCTCCGCGATTTCTGGCCGACAATTGCTTCTGGCAAGGGGAGTGGATCAGTTTGCAGAGCGGATTCTCTGTCGATCCTGCTATCATGGTTGCTGCAAGCAACCCCGTGATTCCTCCTTGTCGGGACGACTTGGTTTGGTTTTGCCCCCCTGACAAGGGGGGGGTTCGTTTTGTTGGATCACCCGTCCGAAAGGCTCCGCCATTTCGGACCTACGACTGGGATGAGAGAACAAAAAGGGCGGGAAGAATTCCCGCCCTGAGGCATATGGATAAGGTATTTCGCAGGGATCAGGACTTAGGGGAAAATCCCGCGTCTGAGGTATACCTTCTGTATTCGCTCCAGTGCCACAATGTAAGCCGAGGTGCGCCAATCCAGGTTCATCTCCTTGGACTTCTGGTCCACCAGCTCATAAGCTCCCACCATACGACGCCGCAGCTTGGCGTCCACCTCCTCCAGATCCCAAAACTCGCTGCGCTTGTTCTGCAGCCACTCGAAGTAGCTGACCACCAGACCCCCCGAATTGCACAGGATGTCGGGTATGACGTCGATTCCTTTGTCGCGCAAGATGCGATCCCCGCCGGGGTCGGTGGGTCCGTTAGCCCCCTCCGCCATCAATTTGACGTTGAGAAGAGAGGCAGTGTCGGCGGTTATCTGATGCTCCAATGCCGCGGGGACGAAAATGTCTGCCCTAGTGTTCAAAAACATCCGGTGATCGATGGGCTTGGCCTTAGGATAGCCGCTGATGCCCCGGCTTCGTCTGAGATGCTCCAGAAGTTCGTCCGGGTCGATGCCCTCGGTGTTGGCGATGGCGCCGGTGAAGTCCTCCGCCGCCACCAGCCGGGCCCCCTGTGCTTTCAGAAGCCGGGCCGTCCAGGAGCCGACGTTTCCGAATCCCTGAACCATATAGGTGGCTTTATCCAAAGCGAAGCTTTTGTCTGTGGCCCATTGCTGGATCAAAAAGACGATGCCCTGGCCGGTGGCCTTATCCCTTCCCAGGCTTCCTCCGGACTTTATGGGTTTGCCGGTGACCACGTGGATGGAGGCCTGGCGCTTGCGGGGGGGAACCGTGGACACGTAGGTATCCAGAATCCAGGCCATGATCTGGGAGTTGGTGGATACGTCCGGAGCCAGGATGTCGTATTCCGGTCCGATGTTGCTTCCCAGGGCGAAGGTGAATCGACGGGTGATGTGCTCCAATTCGTGCGTGGTGTGGCGGGAGGGGCTGAATTGGATTCCCCCGCTGGCACCGCCGAAGGGGATGTTGACGATGGCGGCTTTCCAGGTAGAGCAGGCAGCCAAGGCGCGCACCTCGTTGATGGTCAACGCCGGGTGGAAACGGATGCCGCCTTCGAAAGGTCCCATCAAGTCATTATACTGGACCCGGAAGCCGGTGAACATCTCCACTCGCCCGTCCTCCATCTTCACCGGGAAGTTGACCGTTATCTCGTTGACCGATCCGGCGATTATCTTCCTCACGTTCGAATCCAGGCCGATCAAGTCCGCCGCGCGATCGACGTGCTGGATCACCGAATCGCAGAAACTCGTTCCCTGTGCCATGGTTCTCCAATGTGATGTGGTGTTTTCCTGAAATTACGGGAAGATTCCTCTTTCTTTGTAGACCGTCTCCAGACGGGAGAGAGCCTCGACGTAAGCCGCAGTTCGCCAGTCGACCTTATGCCTGGCGGCCGTCTCCCGCACCCGCCCGTAAGCGTTCACGATCTTGCGATGCAGTTTGGTATCCACCTCCTCCAGATCCCAGAATTCGCTTCGTTTATTCTGCAGCCACTCGAAGTAGCTCACCACCACGCCTCCGGCATTGCACAGTATGTCGGGAATCAGGTCGATCCCTCTTTGCTGTAACACCCGATCGCCGTCCGGGTCGGTGGGGCCGTTGGCGCCCTCAGCCACCAGTTTAACGTTCAGAAGAGGCGCCGTATCGGCCGTGATCTGGTTCTCCAGCGCGGCCGGAACGAAAATGTCGGCCTGAGTCTGAAAAAGGCTTTTACGATCTGTGGGTTTGGCCTGGGGATAGCCTTGAATCAGGCCGTTGTTCTTTTGGGCGTAGGAGAGAAGATCTTCCGGGTCGATTCCCTGGGGATTGGCCAGAGCCCCACTGGCATCCTCCACCGCCAGGAGCTTTGATCCATGCTGTTTCAAGAGAACCGCGGTCCACGACCCCACGTTTCCGAATCCCTGAACCGTGTAGGTGGCTTTGCTCAGATCGAACTTCCTATCCTTGGCCCACTCCTCGATGGTGTACACCACTCCCTGTCCGGTGGCCTTGTCGCGCCCCACGCTTCCGCCGGATTCGATGGGCTTGCCGGTCACCACGTGGATACAAGCTTGGCGTTCATGCGGCGGCATGGTGGATAGGTAGGTATCTAAAATCCAGGCCATGATCTGGGCGT
>CAZPRG010000161.1:0-5915 GCA_964588675.1 uncultured Ignavibacteria bacterium | reverse complement strand
GGCCGGTTTGATCCACCAGATCCAGGATGTCGTCATACACCCGGGTGGAGATGCTCCCCCCTTCCCGGGCCTTGGAGGCGGCATAAGCTAAATTGGAGGCCATACCCTGGGTCCGGTCGGCCAGCTCCTCCAGCGATTTCAATACGTCCGTGGCCTTCTCGATTTCCTGTGACTTGATCATGTTCCTCCTCTGCTTTCGGCTGGGCGACCGATGCGAATCCCATCGGCCCTCGGCCGGATAGACAGTCTCAGCCCGACTTTTTCAGATCAAGAAGCGTCCTGATCTTTTCCTTGAGCTTGTCCAAGTTCGGCGACTTGACCAGATAGGCATCAGCCAGCCAAGACTGGAAATCGCTTTTGTAGGTGGAATAGGCCGAGTTCAGAATGATGGGAACCTTTTGGCTGATCTTCCTCAATTCCCCCAGCACCTCCAACCCATCCCGGTTCTGGAGCTTGATGTCCAGAATCACCAAATCCGGCGATTCCGACTGAGCCATCCTCAGAGCTTCCTCTCCGTCCGTGGCGGTCCTTACCAGGTACCCCTCTTCCGAGAGCTCCTTCTCATACAGCTTCAGAAGGTGCTGCTCGTCATCCACCACCAGGATGGTGGGTGAACCGCTGGGGTTCGACGGTTTTCGTTCCCCGGGCGATGCCCACCGGGTCTGGTTGATAGCCACTTTTCCCTCCGGGTCTCAAGATTCCTGTTTGTGCGCCGGCGGCTCCTTCTCCTCCGGCCTCTCCGCCAAAGGCAATTTTATGAAGAAAGTGCTCCCCGTTCCCTGACCGCTCTGCACCTGGATAGAGCCTCCATGGGTCCTGATGATGTGCGCAGCGATGGTCAGGCCCAGACCGCAGGCCTCCGAGTTGGTGGTGAAAAAGGGATCGAACACCTTGTCCACGTGTTCCGAACAAATTCCGAATCCGGTATCCTTGACCTCCAGCCTCAGCGTATTCGTTTCGGCCCGGGCGCCGATCGAAAGCATGCCGCCGTTGGGCATGGCCCACACCGCGTTGCGAAAGATGTTGAGTAGGGCGTGGCGCACCAAATCGGGATTGACGCGAACCGGAGGCAGCTTTGCGTCCGCGAATACGGACACAGATATCTTGGCCGAATCCATCTCCGGCTCCATCATCTCCAGGGTCTGCTCCACCAGATCGATCAGGCTTACCATCTCCCTCTTGGCGGAATCCGGCTTGGAGAAATCCAGAACGTTGTTTAGCACGTTCTCCATCTTTTCGGTTTCCTTGACCATGATCTTCAGATACTCTTCATCGGCCTGGTTCGCGTCCGCTTTTCGAAGCAGCGAACGGGCGAACCCACCTATCACAGTCATGGGATTGCGAAGCTCGTGCGCCAGCTGCGAGGTGATCTGTCCCAGGATGGACAACCTTTCCACCCTCAACAATCTTCGACTGCCCTCCGCGATCCTCCTGTTGGCCTCGGCCAGCCGGCCCACTTTCTCCTCCAGTTCCTGATATAACCCGGACTTCTCGATGGCAATGGACGCATGGTGAGCGCAGATGAACAGAAGTTTCACGTCCTCCTCTTCAATGAGTTTGCCGGTGATCAGATTGTCGGCCACCACCACCCCCAGCATCTTGCTCTCGGATATCAGGGGCGCCACGGCAAACGTATCGGTCTGCAGCATCCGGAACAGATCGTGCTCCGGCTCGGCTTGCTCTCGGGTTACCACGAAGGCCCTCTTTTCGAGCATGCACCGGACCAGTGGATTGGCCTCCTGCGACAGGGGAATCCTCAGCTGTCTGACGGTGAGGTTGATCTGGGCGTCCTGTTTCTTCAACGCGGAACGGTAGGAGCGCAGAACCTCCTCCAAGGATTGATCCTTGGCCGAGAGCGAATCCCAGATGCGCCGGGCCTCCTCGGCGTTGGAAGGTCCCAAAGCCATTCTTCCTTCCAAAGCGCTGCCGGATTGGTCCACCAGAAGCAGGAAGGCTCTGTTAAATCCCAGCCCCTGCCCGGCGGTAACAGCGGTGAGCACGATTCCCAGCACCTCATCCAACTTCAGCGCGCTGGTGAGGACCTTGCCCAATTCGCACAGGATGGAAAGCTCTCCTACCTTCCTCTCCAGCTTGGAGTCCGAGTGGATCTTGGAGGAGACGTCCTCCACCAGGCCAAAGACTTTAAGGGTCATGTCGGCTGGGTCCCTAAGTGGGAAAATCCGCAGGGAGAAATTCGTATCCCGGGGACCGGTTATGCTTGTAGACAGCGGTTTGTCGGCCGGAGCATAACGTTTAACCGCCTCCGAGATCTGGTGTGCCAATGAGCTGGCCTGCCCGGCTCCCGCCTCCCTCTCCGTTCGGATCGACTCATCCAGCCAGCGGTTCACGTACGCCAGTTCTCCGTCCGATCCGGCTAGGAAAAAACCCACCGGAATCTGATCCGAAAGACCGTTCAGAATCGCCGGTGCCATACCTTTGCCGTCCGGGAGGCTTTCTGATTTGGATGCCATCCGCATAGGCCACAATTCGGCTCGACTCAGGACAAGCTTCTTCTCAGCAGTCTTTCCGTGGTTCGGGTCACCTGGTGAGCCTCGTTTCTGATTTGCCTTAACCCGCGTTTGAAATCGAATGCGGTTCTGCCTTTAGATCGACCCTTCTTATCCTCTTGGCGAGGCGAAAAGGTCGCCAAGAGAAACTGGGCGTTATCCGCTATCTCCGCCAGCGGCGATTTGATCTTCTGGTTGAGGCTCTCCAGAAGCTGGGAGGAGGGAATCATCCTCCGTAATCCGGCGACCTCTTCCTCCAGTTGTGAGGAATGCTCCCGGCCCTCCTTGATCTCGGATCGCAATTTCTCCAGCTCACATTGGGAGTGCATCCGCTCCAGGCTCAGGCTGATGGGGGCCGACACCAGTTGCAGGAATTCCACGTCCGATGGTTCAAAAGCATGTGCCCTTATGTGGCCCAGGTTCATGACCCCGAAAAGCTCGTCGTTTAAGGTCAGCGGCACCGCCAGGAAGGACTTCATCGTCTCCCCGCCCCTTCTTCTGTGCAGGCTGGAGAGGAGGACCGGCCGTCTTTCCTTGGCCACCCAGGCGGACAACCCGCTCCCCGCGTCGAACTTGACGAAGTCGATCAGGTCCACCGTACGGCCCACCGAGGCCACCTCCTGCATCCGATTGCTTGTCTTGTCCAGCACAAACAAACTGGCCCGGCTGAATTCCACCGACTTGCCGATCAAGTTCAACATCTTCTCGAAGACTCTTTTGTCCCCCGGAGACTGGTTCATCATCCGGCAGACCCCGCCCAACACCGCCAAATCAACTGTGGCCTTTTCGAACTTCCTCTCTGGTTGGATGGGCTTTCGCCTCTGGGCAGGCTTGTGATGCTTCGCGTTCTTCGTGTACTTGCCTCTGGTCTTGCTCAGCATTTTTGTGTGCCCCCGGTCTTTTTGCGGTTTGGAGACTGCACGTTCAAGGCAGCCTTTGGCTGACCGACCTGCCGCTTGATCCGTTTTCCGCGTTCGTTTCCGAATTGGTAGTGGCATGTCTGAATCGGCAGTCCCTGTGTCATTGGCCTTTGATCATCCCATTTGCGGCCGTCGCAGACTTCAATCTCAGGCGACCGACTTTCGCCTCGGCGGATTACGATCAGCCCCTATTTGGCGGTCAGTTCCGCCGTGCGAATGTAGCTGGAGATGATTTGGCTGATCTTGTGTCTGAAACTGGTCACTTTCACCGGCAGACGTCGAATATCCTCCGGTGAAGCCAGCTTTTCCAGTTCCGCCTCGGCGGCGAACTGCAACCCCACCAGAAAATCTCCTTCTCCCGACGGTTCCACCCTCTTGATCTTCCCCAGAACCCCGTCCAGCACGACCAGCCCGTTCAAGTTCAGGGTTACGATCATAAACCCGTCTGACGGCACGGGTGAGTCGGTGACCAGCAGCATCCCGCCCTGGCTCAAGTTCAGGATCTCGGCGCTGCTCTTTTTCCTGGAAAGCTTCAGTTTCCCGCCGCTGTGCGTCAGCACGTGGAATTCAACTGGAGAGGAAAGTTCCAGGCGGACGTACTTCCGACCGTCGGAGGTTCCCACCGGAAAAGGGATTCTCTCCACGGCGGAGGCGAAAGCATTGGTTTTGGAGCCGGTTTCCTTCGAATCGGGCAAGATCGATCCTCCTTTCTGACCCGTCAAGCGGGCTGGAGTGCAAAAATCAGTTTAGACTGACAATTGGAATAGCGTTTCATTCGGCTGCCGGGATCCACCGACCGACTTTGCGCCGGAGGGTGGGTTCGGTCCTATGATAGGTCGCGAGTCCAAGCACATCTATCTGCCAATCGCCGCCGGCCATGGCGGATCAAACGGGAGCTTTTCCGGACATCGTCGGCTGCGACTACGGCTCCCGGCGCTTCACCTGTGCGGGAGCAGCCGCCAATCTCAAGCGGAAGCAGACCTGACCGACCCGTGGGTTTTTCACCTCCAGGCTGCCTCCAAATGTCTCCAGGATTGCAGATCCCGTTTTAACCCGGTCCGCGCTGATCACCGGATCCCCATAGGCTCCAGTCTCCGGGTCCTTCGCCTCACCCCGCAGATCCACCAACACCACCCCATCCTGCACCCGGGCACCAATGCCGATCGTTCCCCCGGACGGGAGCCTTTCCTCCAACTCCCGAATTAGGATCAAAACGACCGTCTCGAGTTCTCCCGGATTTCCGGAGACCGACGGAAGCGTCTCTTCGAGGTCTGTTTCCAGGTTGATCCGACGTGAATTCAAAAGGTACTTCAGCAGCGGGAGGTCGCTCTCCAGAATGTGCAGCAGATTCACTTCCTTACCGTCCGTGATTTCATCCGACTGCCGGTGAAGATGATCGGAGAAATCCTTCATCAGCGAGGAAATTCTGCCGGCGCTTCCCTCGATAGCATCCAGGATCGTGTCATTGGACTTTCCGCCGGACTTGTTCAGGTTCATCTTGAGAAGCTGGGCTCTGCCGATGATGACCTGCAGGGGATTGTTGATCTCATGAGTCAAAGCCCTGCCCAATTGAATGGTGCTGTGAATTCTCTCCCGGTCCATCCGGCCAAATCCATCTTTCTGCCCAGAGCCGGCAGACTCGTCGGCACCAGGGTACAAAGTGCAGCATCCCAAGACCTCCGACCACAGCACCAGATCCGCTGCCGGCAGGCTCTCGGGAATGAGATTTTCTCGGAAATACATCACCCAGTACCAGCTTGCTCGGTCTCCGCTTCCCAGCGGGACTACCAGGAAGCGCCCTCCCTGCGGCGCCGCAAGTGTCTGCCTTCGCTGCTGCTCGATCGCCGGTCGGATGTCTGGGCTCTTCCACAGAATCCCAACTTGTTCCTCGAAACTTGGTGATTGGTCTGCCGACCCGGGGAGCGGCGAGACGGCCCTAGCTTCCAAGCGACCGGTCATTGGGTTTTGCCAGAATATCCCCGAATCGTCAAAGCCATAATGCTTTCTCAAGAGGTCCATGAGCGCGCATAGCCGATAGACTAAAGCCGGCTCTGCGGTTTCGTCTTCTGAAGCAGAGGTAACGCGCAGGTCCGGGTCGGAGGCGGAACTGTCCGGGTTCTTCGGCTCGAGCGATCCCATATCCTGCGAAATCTGGTCGACCAGAGACGAGATCTCACTCAGCTTCAGGTTTAACGATTTAAGCTCCGCTCCAAGACTGGTGTGGTTCGGACGACACTGGCGCGGCTGGCTTTGTGTGACCCGGTTTTGTTTGACCCCCTCTTGCATGGTCAGACCGGCATCTGTTTGTTTGCCACTCATCTGGTTCCTCCGGACCGAATTTGTCGGCGTGGCGAGCTCACAACCCTGCTACAGGGAGAACTTCTCTCTGATCATTCCCCGCAGCTTGAGAACCGCCTTGGTATGTATTTGGGAGACCCTGGATTCGGAGATTTGCATGACCTCGCCGATTTCCTTCAGGGTCAACTCC
>CAZPRG010000160.1:0-5949 GCA_964588675.1 uncultured Ignavibacteria bacterium | reverse complement strand
AATGCGGGGCCGACGAGACTTGAACTCGCGACCTCCGGCTTGACAGGCCGGCGTTCTAACCAAACTGAACTACGACCCCGGCATAGCTATCACTTTCCTAATGACTCTTGACTTGTGAATGATGACTGAATTGACTGGGCGGTACTGGGTTCGAACCAGTGACCTTCTGCGTGTAAGGCAGACACTCTAAACCAGCTGAGCTAACCGCCCGAAATCCAAACAGCCAAAAGTCTCCTGTAAAACGGCAGGCCGGATGGCTGTGTTTGTGTCTGATTGATCGATCAGGCGCTTCTTTGGGCTTCGGGAGGCTTCTCCTTCCCTCCGTTGATGATTATGGCGATGGGAATGATCACACAGTAGCCCAGCACCAGAAGGATGGGCGCCAAGGTGATGGAACCGTAACCTAAGGTGACGTAACCGATCACGATGACCAACAGCCCCAAAGCGAATAGCACGTAGTTCTTCTTGGTAAACGGCAGAACCGATTTGTCCTTCGGCCGCTGGGCCTTGGCGGTCTGCGCAGCCTGAGGCTTTACCTTACGCGTGTCCTTTGCCATCTGTTCCTCTCTTCGTCGAGTCCCAATGTAAACAAGAATCCGAATAAGTCAAGCTAAAACGCAGCCCGCAATACCGGTGCGTACTTCGCTCCTTTGGCCGACGGACCTGATCTCTGGGCCACCGACTCTCCATTCCTAATACGCGTTCTTGGGCAAGAACCAATCCTTCAAAGTCAAAAGAAGTATCTTGACATCGAAGGCCAGCGACCAATTCTCCACGTAGAACAAGTCGTATTTGGTTCTCTCTTCTATGGACGTATTTCCCCTTAATCCGTTGACCTGCGCCCACCCGGTTATTCCGGATTTTACCTTGTGGCGCAAGAAGTAACGTGGTATTCCCTCTTTGAACTTATCGACAAAAAACTGCCTTTCTGGACGGGGACCCACCAGACTCATGTCGCCCTTCATGACGTTGAGAAGCTGGGGAAGCTCGTCTAAGTTATATCTGCGGAGGATGGTTCCCATCTTGGTTCTGCGAGGATCATCCTCGGTAGCGAACACCGGTCCGGTCCTGCTCTCGGCGTCCTGGCTCATGGACCTGAACTTCAACTGCACAAACTTCCTCCCGTCGCGACCCAGTCTCTCCTGCCGGAAAAACACGCTTCCTGCCGAGTCCAGTTTTATCATGATGGCCAGGAGGGCAAAAACCGGCGAGAGCAGAACCAACCCGGCCGAGGAAAGGGTCACGTCCAGAGACCTTTTGAGCATCCGGTTCCATCCCTCCAACGGCGTGCGGCCCACGGAAATCAAGGGTATTCCGTCCAGGGATACCACCTTGGCCCGGGCCGCCATCATCTCCAGCATATCGGGCACGATTTGAAACTCCACCCTCAGGTCCTGGCAGTTTAGGATGATCTCCATGATCTTCTGGTGATAGGACAAGGGCAGAGCCAGGATCACCAACCCCACCTCCTGATCCTGAATGATGCGCCAGAGTTCGTCCAGAGTCCCCAGGACCGGGATGCCCTCCAGGTCCTGCCCGTCATCAACTCCGCAGCCTGCCTGGATCAGACCCGCCAGCCGGTAGCCAGGCTGGGGTTTCTCACTCCACTTTCTGAAAAGCGAAACGCCGGTCTCTCCTGTCCCCACGATCACCGCCTTCCTGATTCCGTAGCCGTGTTTGGAGAGACCGTACTCCAGCCTGGCCATCAGTCTTCTCTCCACGTAAAGCAGGCCTGTGCCCAGAATCCAGGAGGCCACCAGCGTGGCGCGGGAATAGGAGGTGCCTCGATAGAAGAAGGTGAATGCTAAAACCATCAGGAAGCCCAGCGTGGCTCCCTTGGCCAGGAGATAGAACTCGTCGAAGGCGGTTCTGGGTCGGGCGCTCTTGTACAGCCCGTATGCGTTGAACACCACCACCCAGACCACCACCACGAATATCGACCCATAAAGGTAAGAGGACAGAGGGGGCAGGCCCTTGGTGACCGGGACCAGCTTGGCGACGGGGCCATAGAACCTTAGCCAGTAGGCCAAGATAAAAGACGAGAAGATGACCGGCACGTCCACCAGGAATAAGAGAAACGGGTATATGTGTCTCAGAGATTCCCTTTTCATTCCGCGTTCTTGAGATGTTCTTGGAATTTCCCTTCCGTGAAATCCTTGATTCTTTGACGAAACACCTTCTGATCGAACCGCAGCACCTGCCGCCTTATCACCTCCGGCTCGAAGTGAACCGAGTCCGAGTAGTTCACCGCCTCCATCAGAGCTTCGACGGTCTGAGGGTAGAAGAATACGCCGGTGGCGGAGGGAGATGCGCCCTGGTTGGGATAAACCCCTTTCACCGATTCGGTGGCTCCTCCCCTGCCGAAGGCGATCACCGGCTTGCCGCAGGCCTGGGCTTCCACCGGCACGATGCCGAAATCCTCCTCGCCCGGGAAAATCAATGCCCTGCAGCCCTGATAGTACTCCCGCAATCGGTGGCGCGGCTGCCAGTCAATGAATTTAACGTTTGCCCGGGCCATCCTCATCAGCTTCCCCTTCTCCGGCCCCTCGCCTATAATCAAAAGCGGCCGATTCAGACGATTGAAAGCGGCAACCGCCAGATCGATCCTCTTGTACGGAACCAGGGCTGACGCCACAAGATAATACTCCCCTTGTTGGTTAGTCAACCCGAAGTAATCCGTGTCCACCGGAGGATAGATCACCTCGGCCTGCCGGCGGTAGTGCTTGTGGATGCGTCTTCCCACATTGCGCGAGTTGGCCACGAAGTGGTCCACCCGATCGGAAGATCTCTCGTCCCAGGTTCTGAGATAGTTCATGAAAAAGGGTATGCTCCACCGAAGGAGCGGACTGATGCTGTTTTTGGAGAAATAGGTATAATACATCTCCCAGGCATAGCGCATGGGGGTATGACAATAGCAGATATGGCAGGTCTCCGGCGTGGTTATGACACCTTTGGCCACGCAGTGGCTGGAGGAGATGACCAGATCGTATTCCCTTAGATCGAACTGCTCGATGGCCGTGGGGAAAAGCGGGAGATATTTCTGGTACTGCGAGGAGGCGAAAGGCAGCCTCTGGACGAAAGAGGTTCTTATCTTCATGCGGGAGATGGTTTCCGAGACCGATCCCTGGTTGTGCAGAAGGGTGTGGAGAGTGGCCTGGGGGAACAGCTCGCACAGTATCTCCAGACACCTCTCCCCTCCCCTCATTCCGGTCAACCAGTCGTGAATTAAAGCCACTCGTTTCATATCCACCTGGTGCTCTCGCGAGGGCGTTGCGCGCTGGACTCGCCCCCATTCTCGCATCGCACCCGCGTGCCTGAGACCATTTTCGTCTTCCGACTCGTGCCTTAATTCTACGCCCTTGGAGTCTCGAAATCAAGCCTTTTTTGGCGGGGGACCCTGGGATCGAAGCCACCCGGAGAAGCCTGGAACCTATGATCGCCCAATTCCCCAAGGTACCTGCAGTGGTCGGGTCGCGCCGGGGCCAACAAAAACACAACCCCCGGCTTCTGCCAGAAGCCGGGGGTTGCTTTTGATCGATCGAAGCGTCATCAGGATGAGTCTAACAAGGAGGCGGGGTCCCGCTCTTGAACAGGTAGTTGAGCAGATAGATCACGTCCGACACCTCCACCTGACCGTCGCAATTGGCATCTCCGGCGTCCAGTGGAACCGGCGGATTGTCGGCCTTGAATAGGTAATTGAGCAGGTAGATGGCATCCGCCAGATCCATGATCTGATCCGAATTGGCGTCTCCGTGCATGTACTCGGGAGCCGATCGGCCGATGCCGAACCAGTTCATGATCCGCCGCATCACCGTGTAACGATTGTTGGGATAGGCCTGACTCTCCGGCACGGCCTCGATGGCGAACGCGAAGAAGGCCACCTTGTAAACCGAGGGCCCGGAAGCGGGATAGCGCAGGCCGCAGTAATTGAGCGGATTGGTGCCTTTTCCGGCGTACTGGTCCAATTGCACTCCCGGTCTGGGCATAACCGATTCCTTGCTGGTTTCATAGAAAATGCCCGTGGCTTCGGCGTCGGGGAATATGTGGTCCGAGAAGTTGTAGAAAGGATAATTCAAGCCGAATGACATCCCATTGGAGACGGTGTCTCCGGTCACTCCCGACACGGCGGTCTCTCCCTGGTCATCGTTGTGCCCGGCCACGTGCAGATAGTTGATGATGAAATCATCGGGATTGTGATCCAGAAGCAGATCCTGGCTGGAGAGAAGCAGGCATCCTCCGTTATCCAGATAGGTGGTGAGACGAGCCTCATCCGTGGCGTTGAGCGTGACCGGATTGGAGGGGCTTCCGTAGTCCACGGCGGTGCTCCACACCACCGCATGATACAGCTCGAACATGGTGTCCGGAGGGCATCCCTGGGCGGAGTACGTCCAAACGTCATAAAGCACGCCGACGGAATCCAAAGCTGTGGTTATGTAACTCTCATAGGATCGGCCTCCGTCGTCGTCGACGAACAGAATGGGCCTTTGGCCGATGCGCACCTCGAAGCTCTGTTCGGTGTAGTATCCGCCCTGACCGCTGATCTGCAAGGTCATGGTGGCCTTGTAACCGTCCGGACAATCCTCGTCCGCCGTGAAGCGGTAGCTGCTCAGGGAGGCTCCGTTGCCGCCCGCGGCTATGTCCGGATAGGATGCATAAGCCACCTCCACCGTGATGTAAGGATCCACACACACCAGGGTAGCGGTCACCTGGCCCACTCCCGCGCTGCCGTCGTTCTGCAGGATGATATCCATGTTGGTGGTCTCGCCGGGATCGGGCTTGCCGTTATCGTTGCCTCCCAGATCTTCCGTGATCCGGCTGGAGTAGACCAGCTCCGGAGCATGAGCCACCAGGCTCAAATCGTCGTACTCCCAATCTCCGTTGGTGGCGTGCATGTCCAGATGGAAGGTTATCATCTCCATGTCCGGAACGTTGGGGGACATGTAGAGGACGAAACCGTTGGTGCAAGTGCCCGACCCGCTGGCCGGAACCTCGCCCCAGTAGGCCGAATCGTTGACCACGGTGACGTACGGGCTGGAGGTGGAGATTATGGAATAGGTGTTGTGGGCGGCCGAGTCGCCGAAGTTCTGCAGCTCCACGAACAGTTCCACGGTTTCGGCAAAGTCCACCAACCCGTCGCCGTCTCCCAGGCTTTGGCCCGAGCTGTCGTCGTCCACGCTGGAGCTTTCGAAAATCAAGTAGGCGTCGCCCGCCGGTATCACGTTTATGGTGTTCTCGAAAGGAAGCTGGTTGTGGGCGGTGACGGTCAGCTCCATCTCGCCCAGTGTCGTAGGTGAAACGTAGAGTGTAAGGTTTCCGCCGGCATCGGTGTAGCCGGTTTCGAATACCTCCGCCCCTTTCCTCAAACAAACCAGGGCGCCGTATAACGGGCCTTTGGCCTGGGCGGCCACGTTGATCTCCACGGCGTAGGAGGGTAGCATGGGGATGGTGCCCGGGTAGGTGACCACCAGGTCGTCGGCGATGTACGTCCTGATATCCACCGAGGGATCACCGTTCACGTTGTACATGTCGAAATAGTACTTAACGTTGGTGACGTCTCCATAATACTGGTAGAGATGCCACAACGCCTTATCGGTCATGGATGCCACCGAATAGCAGGTCTCTGCAAAAGCGGCATCGAACATTCTCCTCTCCAGGATGTCATCCTCATCCCAGTAACTGGAGTTGGAGGCGCCCCAGAATGCTATGGCACCCTTGTTGGCCGCCTTCACCCAGGTCTCGCCGAAACACTCGGTTTGGTCGAAGGGATTGGTCTCGCAGGCATGCGACAGAACCAGGGGATACTCGTTGGCGTTGGTCAGGCTGTTGACGTTCGATGAATAATAGGACCCCGTGGCCCAGCCGGATGGCGAGCCGTGCCCGGAATAGCAGACTATGGCCCTCCCGGCGTTCACGCTGTTGCTAATGGCCGTGGCGGTCGCCCCGCCCAAC
>CAZPRG010000159.1:0-5950 GCA_964588675.1 uncultured Ignavibacteria bacterium | reverse complement strand
ATCTGCACGTCCACAGCGAATGGACCGACGGGCACAGCTCCATCGAGGAGATGGCAGTCGCGGCGCAAAAGCGGGGCTATGCATATCTGGCTATATGCGATCACTCCCCCACCATCGGGGTGACCAACGGCCTGACGCCGGAGAGGCTGAAAAAACAGATGCAGGAGATCGACAAGCTGAACAAGAAGATGGCCCGGGGAAAGAAAGCTTTCAGAATACTCAAGGGAATCGAGGTGGACATCAGGTCCACCGGCAAGTTGGATTTGGAGGACGACGTCCTGAAGCAGTTGGACATAGTAGTTGCGGCGGTTCACACCAAATTCGGACAACCTCGAGACGAGATGACCAGGAGGATCATAAAGGCCGTCGAGAATCCGCATGTGGACGTAATCGCCCATCCCACAGGGAGGCTTATCGGCAGGCGGGAACCTTATCAGGTGGACATGGACAAGCTGATGGATGCCTGCAAAGCCAACGGAAAGGCTTTGGAGTTGAACTCCTACCCGGAAAGACTTGATTTTTCCGACCTGAATTGTCGCAAGGCCAAAGAGAAGGGGATCAGAATCGCCATCTCCACCGACTCGCACCGGGACGGCCACCTGGACTGGATCAGCTTCGGGATAGCCACCGCCAGGAGAGGATGGATAGAGCCGGGGGATGTAATCAACACGCTGCCCCTATCCAAACTAGAGCGGTGGTTGAAGCACTGAGCAGTTTCGGTTCTCGCCGGGGGACGAACCGACCTGAAACGGAGGAGTGATAATGAGGGAGAATATGTCGTTGGCCGCAACTGTCATTCTGGCTATCTACTTATGGTTCGGTCTGAGCGCGGGAAGCTGTTCGGCGGAAGAAGCCGAGGCATGGACCCAATCTTTCAACCTGGAAAAATGCAGTTTCTCCTCCACGGGAATAAACCGGTACTTCATATTGCAGCCCGGCTATCGACTGACATTGCAGGGAATGGAAGATGAGGACAGCATCCGGCTTGATATCACCGTGCTGGATGCGACCGGGATGATCGGAAAGGTCGAAACCAGAGTAGTTGAAGAAAGGGAGACTGCCAACGGCGAGTTGGTGGAGATATCCCGGAACTTCTATGCCATTTGCACACAGACCAACAGCGTCTTCTATTTCGGCGAGGAGACGGACATCTACAAAGATGGAAAAGTCGTCGAGCACAGCGGCAGTTGGCGGGCGGATTCTGCAGGCGCCACAGCTGGCTTGATGATTCCGGGGATCGCGCTGTTGGGCGCCAGATACTATCAGGAGATGGCTCCCGGCCTGGCCATGGATCGGGCGGAGATAGTGAGCTTAACGGACACTCTGGCAACGCCTGCTGGCACGTTTCAGAACTGCCTTAAGACGGAAGAGACGACGCCACTGGAGCCGAAAGCCAAAGAGTACAAATACTATGCACCGGAAGTGGGACTGATCAAAGACGGAGAATTGTTATTGACGAAGCATGAATTCATCAACAGGTGAGGTAGCCGTGCACCACGGCCTGATGTCAGCGGCATGTTCACTTCGAGCCCGTGATAGTCGCAGCCAGACGATAGAGGACCGCAATGCGCTCTGGCCGGGACCGCTTTTGCAGCGGACATTGATCTTCGGCGTCTTGGGCTTCCTCTGGGTCGTTTTCTCCACCGCTGTATCCGGCTGCTACGCCAAGTCTCTGAGCCCGGCTTCGTTCCGTTGCGAGTCTGCATCTTCCGCAAAAAAGTCAGGCGCAGGTCTTTTCCTATTCAGCGGCACAGAGGATGAAAATCAGATCGCCCGAAAGAAACCGGGAATTTTCAGATGGTCCTATAAAGGGCCTCCTTATATTTTGGAGTCTGAACGGAGAGATAATCTGTTCGCCAGGTTGTGGAGAGACATTGTGGTCCAGGCCAAGGCGCCGTTCGGTTATGCTCGACATCATCCGGTTCGTTTCGGCTTGGGCGTCGCGGCAGTGGGGACTTTGGTGGCCACCGATCGACGGACCCTTTCCTATTTCGCTCCCAAGGATGAGCTGCGGGAGTACGGACTGGTCAAACTGGCAAAACAGTTCTCCAGATACGGAGAAGTTGTATACGCCGTGCCCATCATCGTTGGATTCGGCGGTTACGGCTGGCTGGCCGACTCTCCCAGGGAAAAGGAGACCTTCCTTATGGTCACAGAGGCTCTGGCGAGCTCGGCTGCGTGGACCGGCCTTCTGAAGGTGGCCACGGGCAGGGAAAGGCCTTCTCAGCGAGAAGCTCCCGAAAGCGACTGGACCGGGCCGTTCGGGATCTTTTCCCGCGAGTCTTCTCGCCGGGGCAAACAGCTTCTGTCCTTTCCCTCGGGTCACTCCTCCGCCATGTGGGCCATAGCCACGGTCCTAGCTCACCAATACCGAAGGACCTACGTCGTACCAATTCTAAGTTACGCTGCGGCTACGGGCGTGGCTTATTCGCGGATGGTGGTCGACGCCCACTGGTTTTCGGATATCGTAGTGGGAAGCGGTTTGGGCTACTTTTGCGCCCGACAGGTGATCCGGGACAACCAGACGTCCGAACCCGCAGGCGGGCGCGCCTCGACATCAGCCGCCGGTCTTCATTTGGACGTCTCAACGGGCTACTGCGGAATTGAAATTTGCTTCGGAGGTTGAGAGCCTTGATACAGCCCAAACAATACCTTCCTCTGCAGAATGTGGCTCTTCCTTTCGTGGCCGTGGCTGCAGCGACGGCTTTCCTCTACTTCGCCGGCCCCATCGTAATTCCTTTGGTGATTGCTGTCTCGCTGGCCTATATTCTCAGCCCGGCTGTGTCTGCCCTGGAGAGAATCAAGATTCCTCACCCCATTGCCGTCATACTGGTTCTGGTTTTCAGCTTTCTTGCCATAGGAATCGTTGCCTATCTTCTCATCATCCAGGCCAACAGCCTGGCCCAAAACCTCCCTGCCTACTGGAATGCGGCGGTGGATTATATGGGGCAGACTCTGAGCAAATACAGGCACCTCCTGCCGCAGGCGGGCGGGTTGGATGCGAGCAGCTTTCAGCTTAAAGATCTCTCGGGAGTGACCGGCTATCTGTTTCGCGGAATAACCTCCACCCTGTCTTTCGGATTCACCCTTCTTCTGATTCTGTTCTTGACCTTTTTCGTTCTCAATGACCAGCACATGCTCAAGACCAAGCTGATCAGGGCATTCGGCAAATCCAAGGAGGATACCGGCTCGGAGATACTGGAGGAGATAAACAGGCAGATCAGAGGGTTCATTCTGTTCAAGTTCGGCGAAACCGTTGTGCTGGCGGTGGTCTTCACCGTGGGGCTTCTGATTATCGGCGTGGATTACGCATACATCTGGGGACCGCTGGCCGGAGTCTTGAATTTGATTCCTTACGTGGGGTCCATTCTGGGCGTTTTCCCGCCGTTGATCATGGCGGCCGTGCAGTTCAAGGCTATTGGGCCGGTGATCTGGGTCTTGGTGTTGTTTTTGGTCTTTCAGAATCTGGATGGCAACGTCGTGGCCCCCAAGCTGATGGGAGACAAATTGAACTTAAATCCCCTGGCGGTTTTGGTCTCCGTGATGTTCTGGACCTGGCTGTGGGGCGCCATTGGCATAGTGCTGGCCATACCCATCACCGCCTCGGTCAAGGTGATCTGCGACCACGTGGAGGCTCTTGCGCCCATCGGGATACTCTTAGGCGGCAAAAAAGACAGGTGAAGCCGGGCATAGAATGTTCGAGCCGTGTACTGATTGTTGTGACAGCGCACACTACAGGAAAGCGATGTGGTTTGTCCGAATTTGGATCCTGCGGAACGGTGACGATGCTCGTATCGAAGCTCGTCTGAGGATGCCGGTAAGCCGGGTTTTAATATATATATCGAGCCTCGGATTTCGAGCTTCGCATCCAGGCAGAATCTTACAAAAGGAAGGACGGACATGATTAACACCATCATCTTCGACTTGGGGGGCGTGTTGGTGACCGACGTTCCTCTGAAGGAGATAGCGCGCGATTTGTCCGCGAAGTTGTCCCGGTCGGCGGACGAGCTTCATTCTCATCTTTATCCTACCGATCACTGGACAGCCTTGACTTCCGGCGACATATCGGAAGATGATTACTGGAACGCCTTCCTGAAGGCGGCGGGATTGGATCTGGACAAAGACCAATTCAAGCAGATGGTTCGCTCCGAGCTTCGCCCGCTGCCGCAGAATGCCGAAGTTATCCCACTCTTGGACGGTTCATACAAGCTGGGGGTTTTGTCCAATCATGCCCGCGAATGGGCTCAGTTCATGGAGAGGGAGTTCGATTTCTTCGGGTACTTCGACCAGGTCATATTCTCCTGCGACGTGCACCTGAGAAAACCCGATCCCCGGATTTATCGCCTGGCTCTGGCCCGAATCGACTCCAAACCGGACCAGTGTCTGTTCGTGGACGACAAGAGGAGAAACACCGATGCAGCCGCTGCGCTGGGAATGAAAACCCTGACTTTGGATAGAAACGCCGGCTTACGCGAGGAGCTTTTGCTTTTGGGCATCAAGCCGGGTGAGCACGCCAGCCGAAAGAAACAAAGCCGGTGACAACATGTCGCTCCTTTCCTGGATAGCGAGGGTCACCTCGTCTCCTTTTTACTGCATCGTGAAACGAAGGCTGGTCTTTTTCCGGACGTGGATGAAGGAGACCTTCCTCCACACCTTCTACCGGGACAACTGCGCCCTGTTGGCGGCAGCCATCTCCTTTTACGCCATCCTGTCGGTGATACCGCTGTTTCTGCTTTTCGCGTCGGTCTCCGGATTCATCCTGCACCAGTCCGACCAGGCCTTTCGAGCGGTCACCGACGTGCTCCTGAAGACCTTTCCCGATTCAACCGTAGCCGTCTTCGGAATCCTGTCGGACCTTATGACGCAGAAAACGGTCTTTGGGGTGATCGGTCTTTTGGGTCTGACCTGGGCCGCCTCGCGGATATTCTCATCGGTGGAGAATGCCATGAACGCGGTGTGGAAGGTGAAAAAGGGCCGGGCCTATTGGCACAGCAAGTTTCTGTCTTTGCTGTTGGTGCCCATCTCGGTGTTGATAATGCTGTCGTCTTTGGCCTTCACCGCACTCTATACCGTGGCCAAGGATTTTCGCGTTCCCTTAATCGGGCTGAAGATGAGCGAGGCCGGCCTCCAAAGCAAGCTGTTTGCGGTGATCCTGCCTTTGGCTTTGGGTTTCGTGTTGTTCTTCTTGGTCTACAAGATCATCCCGAGCAGGAGAGTCGACACCAAGGCGGCTTTGATCGGCGCCGTATGTGCCAGCGGAATGTGGGAGGTGGCCAAGCTCCTATTCGACATCTATATCAAAAACTATGCTCACATCCATAAGATATATGGTTCCTTCGGAACCCTGGTGATAATGTTCTTTTGGATTTACTACTCCTCCTTCATCGTGCTGATCGGCGCCGAGATCGGCTCCAACTACGAGGAGACAAAAACAAAGCTGTCGTCGGCATAAACCGCATGGCTGATACCAGCCGATATAGCGGACTTGTAGTGAGCCAAGCCCTGCACCAGATGATACAAGGCAGAGTAAATCCATCAAACGGATTGACCGTAAGCTCCGCTTCGCCAGAAGGTTGGGCAAAGTAACTTGACATTAGGGTGTGTTCACCATGGATTCATTCATCGATTGACATGGCCACGACACCAAGATAAGTCACGAGCCCGGACGGGCCCCCAGACGTCCTACGGACCTGTAGGGGGCCTGTATAGGCGCCTGGGCACTGGGCTCCTGAGATACGGTTGATTTCAAGAGTCAGTCTGGAGGCGTGGGTCCGGATGGAAGCGACTGGAAAGTAGATGACCACACACACGTTGGCGGTAGAAGGGAGACGATCATGCTATGGACTATCGCTGTGATTCTCTTAGTCTTGTGGCTGCTTGGATTGCTGAGCGGCTACGCTATGGGCGGAGTAATTCATGTTCTGCTGGTGATCGCCATTGTGGTCGTGCT
>CAZPRG010000158.1:0-6001 GCA_964588675.1 uncultured Ignavibacteria bacterium | reverse complement strand
AAGAACACCGTCTCGAATTGAATTTGATCGGAGAGTGGCGTGGAGTATTGGATCTTCGGCAGCGCGGTGGTCATCATCCTGGTGCTTCTGCTCATCCTGATGCAGAAACAGATTTCGGGCTTGCGGGAACAAGTCCGGAAAAGCCTGGAGAATACCGATCAGACCCTCGCTCAGCGGTTTGAAAGCACCAGCAAGGCGGTAAACGACGTGCAAGTGAACCTGGCCCGGCTGGAGGAATCGAACAAGAGAATATATGAGCTGGGCAAGGATATCTCCGGCCTGCAGGAGATATTAAGAGCACCCAAGATCAGAGGCGGCATAGGGGAGTTTTTGTTGGGCGACCTCTTGGAGCAGATTCTGCCCCGGCAGCACTTCGATCTGCAGCACACCTTCAAGAGCGGAGACAAAGTGGATGCGGTCATCCGGCTGGGCGACGGACTGGTTCCGGTGGATTCCAAGTTCCCTCTGGAGAATTTCCGCCGGCTTCTGCAGGCGGAGTCGGATCAGGAGAAGAAGGCCTATCGGCGCAAGTTCATAGCCGACGTCAAGTCGCACATAGACGCCATCGCCGGAAAATATATCCTTCCGGACGAGGGAACTTTTTCCTTTGCTTTGATGTACGTCCCGGCGGAGAACGTGTATTACGAGACCATAATCAAAGAACAGGGTCTTGAAGATGGCAAGAGCCTCGCCGGATATGCCATGCAAAAAAGGGTGATTCCGGTCTCTCCCAACACCCTGTATCTCTATCTGCAGACCGTCATTTTGGGGCTGCGGGGGATGCAGGTGGAGAAAAACGCTTTGGAAATCATCTCAGCGCTTTCCAGGCTGAAGGTGGATTTCGACCGGTTCGCGCAGGATTTCCGGTTGACCGGAACTCATTTGCGCCGGGCAGCCGGCAGCTATGATTGCGGGGAGAAGAGTCTGGGGAAATTGGAAGGGAAACTGGACCGGATTTCCTCCCTCCCCGCGCAGGAAGACGGGCTGCAGCCGGTGCAGGGACAGGGGCAGGAAAACAAAAGTCCGAGTCAATAGCGGCATGATCTCTCGCAGACTCATACTCTAGCCGTATAGGACTTCTGGGCGGTCGATTACACAAGGGGCTTGACCAGGGGTTGAATTACTGGTTCCAGGAGATGGTCGTACCTTAGCCTGGAAGAATGGATTTTCAGGTCAGCGGTTAGGGCGATGCCACGTCTGAGCAGAGGTGGAATCGACCGAATTCGGTTGACAATGTTAACCGTATTGTTTTAATTAGTACATTATCCCTGAGGCAAAAAACCAAAACAGGAGGAGGCACATGTCTAAATCTATCGTTCAGACTGACGCCGCACCTCGGGCAGTGGGTCCATATTCCCAGGCCGTCAAGTTGGAAGGGGGATCTCTGATTTTCCTTTCGGGTCAGATTGCTCTGGACCCCAAGACCGGCGACAGAATTCACGGAGGGGTGGTTCAGGAAACCCGCCAGGTCATGGAGAACCTGAAAGCGGTACTGAAGGCCGCGGGATCGGACCTGGCGAAGGTGGTTAAGATAACCGTGTTCTTAAGCAGCATGGACGATTTCGGCGTGATGAACGAAGTCTACGGAGAATATTTCAAGGAGGACCCGCCGGCCAGATCGACCATCGAGGTCTCCCGCCTGCCCAAAGGAATGAAAATCGAGATAGAAGCCGTGGCTTACGCGTAGAAATCGAAATCAACCCGCTTTCGTGAGCTACGCGGGTCAAGCGGAAACCAAAGCTCCGACAGCAGGGCCTTGTTTCTCCGGATGCGGCAGGTTGTGAGGACTTCTGTTACGGATGATTTTGCCAAGGAGCCTTGTCGCCTTTTTCCTCGCCGACAGGATCACCCGTCCCGGCCAATGCGGTTCCCTCAAGTAGGGGCTTCCCCCAACAGGGCCGGGACTTCTACTCGTAAGGGACCGTCGCAGAGCACATGCTCAGAGGCTCTCCAAGGCGTATCCGTCCCCTCTCAACTCGTGCCCGCCAGCGCAGGGCATCCCCCGCAACCGCCTCAGACGATCACCTGGAGTCCTCCGCCAATGCCGACACTCCACGGTCTCTGAAGAGATCACCTGACCTGCCCGGCGAAATGAACGTCTCCTATTCCCCCAAAAAACCTGAGGATCCAATGACAGGTTCTGACACGAGTTAGAACGATATTGTGTATTGACGATAACTTGGAGTGTCCAAGCATGGGAACGGCAAAGAAGGCAAAGTGAGCGAAGCCCGTTTGACGGGAACCGGGGTCAGCTTTAAAGGGGACGGGAGCTGACCCCCCTCCTTTGCCTCTTTCTCTCAAGCTTTAAGTCTTCGCGCCCGGGCGGTGAGTCAGACAAGAAAAGGACCAGATTTTCTCTGGTCCTTTTCAACAACCACTGCCCTTCCCTGTTGGATCGGCGGCTACGGCCGGGCCTTTTGAGGCCAACCAACTTCCAACAGACACGCCGCCAAAGAAACGGCGTTATTTCTGCTTGGCCATTATCAATTCTCTGATCTCGCTGTCCTTGTCGGTTATCTCACCGTGAAGTTTGGCGGCCAGTTGCTTGGCCTCGAAGTAGCTGCCGGCGTCGTACTCGGCCTGAACCTTCTTCAAATCCTCATTCCAGGCTGCAATTTGATCTGTCAGCTGCCACTTATCCTTGGGAATGCCCCACTGTTTGGCCAAATTCTGCGTTTCCTTGAATTGATTCATCGCCCCATTGATCGCCGCCAGATAGTCCTCCACCTCGATCTTGGTGTTGTCCTTGTTGATCGGCGCCTGGGTGGCCGCCTGGTCGGCCATCTCCTTGGCGTTCATCAGCGAGGTCTTGGCCTCTCCGTATTGCTTCAGCGCGATCAAGCTCTCCGCCTCGGCGATGGAATTCTGCGCCTGCGAGAACAGACCCGGAGCGTATTTGTCGGCCTCGGCCTCCTTGGCTTTCTGCAGCGCATCTTTGGCGTCGGTCATCTGCTGGGTAGGCTCTCCCGCACAAGCCAGCAGAAGGAGCAGCGGCAGAACCGAAAGGGCGACCACAAAGACTGCTTTCTTCATGTAGAAGCTCACCCCTTTCTCCTTTTGGTGGTTAAAGTTTATGTCTCTTTGCATCACTCTCGTCTTTGGCGGACGGCGTTTCGCCTCCGAACATTAGCTTCAATGTTGGTTTGCACCAATATATCCGCCCCACCCCTCTTGTCAAGACATTTTTCCGTCTCGGACTGGTCCCCTGTGCTTTTTGGTTCTTCCCGGGCAGTTGGCTTCCCACCAAGCTTCCTTATGGCTCTCCTGAACATATCCGGGTGTTTCCAACCTGACCACAGTCCTTCTTGACCTCATCACCAGTTTTCCCCCGCCGGAGGCGGCGGGGACCAGACAGGAGAGGTCGGTACAAGTTCTTGCTGCGACCGGCTTAGCTCGGATAGGCGGTGGTTCGCCTAAACTCCCGTTTTCTCCTCACATGCAAACAGCAGGACCAAAGGAAGAGC
This sequence comes from uncultured Ignavibacteria bacterium, assembly GCA_964588675.1. GTDB lineage: Bacteria > Zixibacteria > MSB-5A5 > MSB-5A5 > SM1-73 > SM23-73-3. The sequence goes on along the minus strand of CAZPRG010000158.1, from coordinate 2,537 downwards.
TCACAATTTCCCCGATCTCAAAATCGCAATCACCAGCCACACGCCCAACACCCCCGCGAATATGTAGCCTAATACGCCGAAGAGAGGATATCCGAACAGAGTGTATTTTGTCTCCAGCCGCATTATCAGCGAGGAGCCCACGATGATGGCGGCGATGATCAGACTGAACGAAACCCGGTTGGAGGAGCGGTCCAGCTCCAGGATCAGCCTTTCCAGCCCCTTGTGTTGAAAAGTGAAGGAGAGACGCCCTTTTCCCAGCTTCTTGATGATCCTCTTGAGTTCGAACGGAGACCTGACCAGAAGTTCGCGCAGGTCCGCCGAGGTGGCCAGCACATCCTTCAGAAGCGCCCGCGGCCGGAGCTTTCGGTAAGCCAGTTTCTTGGCATAGGGTATCATCTGGGTCACCAAATCGTATTCCGGGTCCAGCATCTTGGCCACTTCCTCATAGGTGATAATGGCCTTGGAGAAAAGCATCAGGTCGGACTGAATCCGGATGTCGTGCCGGCGGATTATCTCGAAGGCCTCGTTTATCAGGGTCTTCATGTTCAGCCGGGCAAGCGGAATCTTGTGATACTTGTAGAGAAAATCGGCGATGTCCGCCTCCAGAGCCCTAAGGTCGACCTCCTCGCCTATTACCTCCACGTCCTGGTACACCTTGACGATTCCCTCCGGATACCAGTTGACCACGGCTATCAGGAGATCCGCCAGCTCGTCCATGGTGGTATCGGAAAGCCTTCCCATCATGCCATAGTCCACCGGTGCGATGACGTTTCCCTCCAGGGCGAACAGGTTGCCCGGATGCGGATCGGCATGGAAGAAACCATCCTCGAAGATCTGCTTGAACACCATCCTTCCGCCCAGGAAGGCCAACTGCTTCTTGTCTATTCCTCTTTTGCGCAGCCCCTCCAAGTCGGAGATCTTGACCCCATTGATGAAATCCATGGTCAGGACCCTGGAGGTGGTCTTGTCCCAGAAGACCCGGGGAACGAAAATCTCTTTCTCCTGGCTGAAGTTCTGCCTGAACACCTCGATGTTTCTGGCCTCATTGTTGAAATCGATCTCCCGCCGGATGGATTTCGCCAGCTCGTCCCGTAGTCCCCGGGGGTCGTACTGTTTCGACTCGGGAACGTACCTCTCCAGCAGGTTCACCAGGTCCCTTAGAATCTCCATGTCTGCATCGATCACCTGCGCGATCCCCGGCCTCTGCACCTTGACCACCACCGTCTCCCCCTCCCTGGTGACTGCCTTATGCACCTGCGACAAGGAAGCGGAGGCGATGGGCACCGTGTCGAACGAGGAGAAATGCTTCTCCAGTGGCGCTCTCAGCTCCTCCTCCACGATCTCCTTGACCTGGGGGAAAGGAAAGGGTCCCACATGATCCTGCAGTTTGGTCAACTCCAACACCAGCTCCAGGGGTATCAAAAAGGGCCGCATGGAGAGCACCTGTCCCAGCTTGACGAAGGTGGGACCCAGCTCTTCCAAAGCCATCCTGATCCTCTGGGCATAAGTCAGCCTCTCCAGGTGCTCCGATTCCCTGAGACTCCTTTTCCTCAGATGAAGGCGGGGAAAGACCCTCATCTGATCCAGGACCTGGCCGAAGCCGTACTTGAGCAGAATGCCCGTTATCTGGCGATAACGCCGGAGGCTCTTGGCTCTTCTGATGAGCGGAATCTGCATAAAGAAATAGGCGGAATAGGAACTCGGGCTGCTTGGTTTCTGTCGGTTAATGACTTAATTGACTCCCCCGACTTGACGCCAGGAGTATATCAAATGACCGTCGCGGAGTCAAACGAAAAATGCTTGTGGGCTGTTCGCCCCTAAAACGCCGATGCCTTAGAGGGAGTGAAGCCAAATGCAGGCTACAGAACAGCAGATCAGCGACTCTTTAGAAATGGAGGTTTCCAGGCGGAGGGGGGAACCAGAACCTGGCTTAAGTCAGCTTCTGATTAATCCTGGTCGAGTATACCCGCCTCGCCAACCCGATTCCTGAATTCTGGCGCTGGCAAGCCGGTCGTGTGTTTGCGTTGGAAAGAGTTTATCGCGTGGAAGCAAAGGAAGATGCGGAAAGCTGACAACGACGATGTTCCTGGGTTATTGCGCCACCGGAGCCAGCTTCTCCTGGTACATAATCGATCTGTTCTTTCCCGTGCCCTTGGCCTTGAGTAGGGCCATGTCGGCGCAGTATATCAGCCGATCCACCGAGCGGGCATCGTAGGGATAGATGGCTCCACCCAGGCTTACCGTGACATTGTGCTCTTCCTTGGAATGCTCGTCTTTGAAGGGATAGTTCATTATGTTCTTCCGCAGCCTTTCCAGGAATTTCAGACACTCCTCCTGATCCGACTCCGGCATGATGGTGCAGAATTCCTCTCCGCCGTAACGGGACACCACGTCGATGGACCTGACCGTACGGGAGAGCAACTCGCCCAACTGCTTCAAAAGCTGATCTCCGGCCTGGTGCCCGTAGGTGTCGTTATACACCTTGAAGTCGTCGATGTCGAAGATGACCAAAGCCAGCTTGCGGTCGAATCTCTTGG
>CAZPRG010000157.1:0-6045 GCA_964588675.1 uncultured Ignavibacteria bacterium | reverse complement strand
TTGGCGCCAGAATTATGGTGATCACGGCATACAGGCTGGCGATGATGCCGACTTGGGCTATGTACTTACTTGAGAGGTTCAAAGGTCCAAGGGTCCGAGAGTTCAAAGGCTCAATAGTCCCGGAGGAAATCGCGCCATTCGGCATCCAGATCCTCGATGGTCTTGCCGTAAACGGCTTCAAATACCATTCTGTAATTGTCCTCACGAGTCCTGGGCACCAGGGACTTCAGCTTGGTCAGACCGTAGTTATCTATCAAGTACCGAACGAAAGAACCACATTGACAGTAATACACGGAAACTTCCGGGGAAAGGTATATCTGCCTGAAGCGATCATTGTCGGTAAGAACCTCCAGGGGAAACAAACCATCTTGGGCCAGAAGCCTTCCGCATGTATCATGCATCGTAAGTTTGCCTCGCGGAGTCCTGTCGTGACAGTGCGCTATGGCTTCGGCCAATCCTTCATCCAGAAAGATGAGTTCGGACACTCCCAAGGTGTGATACGCGACGAAATGCACGGTCTCATGCGAGTTCATGGTTGCGCGTCTTGAGTCATAAACCTCCACTGCATAATCGAATTCTCCTATGGAGAATCCTTGTACGCGCCGCCCGACCCATTGCTCCAGATCGTCTTTTGAACTGTACAAATAGTAGTTGATTCTGGCGGAGAAGCCGACGTCCAGTTGCGTCAGCACGTCTTCATAACAACTGTCCAACTGCTCCGCTATCTGTTCCATGTCCTGTGATGCGGGAGATTCCGGGCGACAGTAAATGAAGTAATGGTGGCTTTCAGTCTTCAGCCAGTTCTTGTCCTGATTGTCTATCTCCGGGAAGAGGACTCCTATGGCTCTGCATCCGGTGAGGAGACACAAGGCAAGGATGCCCGCATACTGACGTTTGAATCTACTGGTCATAATCCGTCGAATCAAAAATGGTAGTTCAAACTCACTTCCACGGAGCTGAATACGATCGATCCGCCGGAATAGAACATATCCATCTGCGGTGTGGTCCGCCATGTCCTCCCATATACAAACGCTTCCCGGCTAAGTCTGATCGAGAGATCACAGCCGGATAGAATCCTGTTTGTGTAACAAGCGTCGGTCCTCAGGCCGAACCACCAGAGGTAGGATCTTTCCGTGAAGCCAGCGTCGGATCGTAAGATCCCAAAACTGACGCGTGGAATCGACACCAGGGGCGAGAGTTGAAATCGCAATCTGCCTTGACCCAGCTTCCAGATAAGCTCCCCAATAGGGCCGACCCCGAAATAGTGATCTCTCTGCTGGTTATATTGCCCGGGGTTTATTTCACTTCTTTGAGCGATCTGTTGGTTTTCCAGGGAAAACCCCAGGCCCCAGCCGAACCTTTGTATTTCTCCGAGAGGCAACTTGCGCCAAATGAAATCATAAGTGAACCCAAAAACGGAAAAGGAGTCGTGGCCCCATCTCCGGAAGCCATTGATGTTGATATAGGTTGACTGCCCATAGTCAAAGCTGATACGATGACGGAACTTACCGGCGGTGACCTCATAACGGGCTGAGACGACCGGCATGGTGCTGGTCCATACCATGGGAAAATCCAGGAAGCTCTTCCAAAGGTGCAGGTACGAGACCCCGATTTCCAAACTCTGGCCGCTTCCAGCCGAGGCGCACGCGGCATTACCCGAATGCACCAGACAGAAAGACAGGAGAAGCAAAACGGATGATGTTCTCACGCAGTCCTTCGATTCCCCGATGTTCCGGGACGTTTTCGGGTCAAATGATCTGGACTAATGTGTCCACTGGCAGGCTGCTTGTCAACAAAAAAAGCTTGCCTTGACGGACGCAGGAGGATTATATTCAGTCAATCGGAACTGGGACCTTCGAACATCAATCCCTGGAGAATCGGATATGAGGATTTTGGTAGTAGGCGGCGGAGGAAGAGAGCATGCACTCACCTGGAAGCTGTCCTCCAGCCCTCTGGTGAAAAAGCTTTACGCTGCGCCCGGTAATGCCGGTATGTCCGAGCTGGCCGAGTGCGTGAACGTGAAAGTCGACGATCTGAAAGGCCTGGCGGATTTCGCCCACACCAACTCCATTGACCTCACGGTGGTCGGCCCGGAGCTTCCGTTGACCTTGGGAATCGTCGATGAATTCGAAAGAAGAGATTTGAAAATACTGGGACCAAGCAAAGAGGCGGCGGCCATCGAGGGAAGCAAGGTGTTCGCCAAGCAGTTCATGTACAAACACCACATTCCCACTGCGAGTTTTAAGATCTTCGACGATCCCGAGCAGGCTTCGGATTTCGTCAAGGCTTCGGAAATGCCCCTGGTCATCAAGGCCGACGGTTTGGCGGCAGGCAAGGGTGCCGTGATCGTCGAGGACACGTCCGCGGCCTTATCCGCCATTCAACAGATGATGGTGGAAAAGGCCTTCGGCGAATCCGGGTCCCGGATCGTGGTGGAGGACTTCATGGAAGGGGAGGAGATGACCGTACTGGCTTTCACCGACGGCCAGACCATCCGTCCCATGCCCACCTCGCAGGACCATAAGAAAATCTTCGAGGGCGACCAAGGCCCCAACACCGGGGGCATGGGAGCCTACGCTCCCACCACCATCGCCGATGATAGGCTGATGGCCCGCATCTACGACGAAATCCTCGAGCCTACGGTAGCCGGCTTGCAGAGTGAGAGCAAGGTCTTCAAGGGCATACTCTATGCAGGACTGATGCTTACCGAGATAGGTCCCAAGGTGATGGAGTTCAACTGTCGCTTCGGAGACCCGGAGACCCAGGTGGTGTTGCCTCTACTGAAAACCGACCTGGCGGAGGTGTTTTGGGCCATCGTGGACGGCGAGCTGTCTTTGCAGGACGTGGAATGGAACGAAAACTACGCCGTATGCGTGGTGCTGGCCTCAGCCGGTTATCCAGAGAAGTACGAAAAGGGCAAGGAGATTTTCGGCCTGAACAAGGTCCGGGGGATGCAGGACGTGCTGGTGTTCCATGCCGGGACGAAAAAGGAGGGCGGAAGGATTCTGACCGATGGGGGAAGGGTCTTGGGGATCACGGGCTCGGACGTGAGCATGGACAAGGCCGTCCAGAAAACCTATGCCGCCGTGGACAAGATACGCTTCGAAGGGATGCAGTGCCGGAGGGACATAGGGCGCAGAGCCACCGGAGCGAGGAGAAGGATGTGGTAACGACTGGAGCTCCGAATTTGTTTCGGGGCTGACATAAATCGGGGTCCTGCGGGCGAAAGGAATCAGCCATGCCGGAAGTCAAAGTGTTGATAGTCATGGGAAGCAAGAAGGACGAGCCGGTCATGCTCGAAGCCGGGCAGATGCTGGGCGAGCTCGGAATCTCCTACGGCGTTGAGATCAGCTCGGCTCACCGCAATCCCGAAAGAACCAAAAGGATAGCCCAAAGAGCGGAACGGCAAGGGGTGAAGGTGATAATCGCCGGAGCGGGAATGGCAGCTCATCTTCCCGGAGTGATCGCCTCTCATACCACTCTGCCGGTAATTGGCGTGCCGCTTTCCGCCTCGGCGCTTTCCGGGCTGGACTCGCTTTTCTCCATGGTGCAGATGCCTTCTGGAATCCCGGTAGCCACCATGGCCATAGGAGAAGCCGGTGCGAAAAACGCCGCCATATTCGCCGTGGAGATTTTGGCTCTTTCGGACCGTGGCGTTAAGAAAGCCCTGGATGCCTTCAGAAGGAAATGGAACAAGAAATAGACCGGACCGACATGGCGCAGTGGGTCGTTCCGATTTCACCCTCCCCAAGGAGGACCAATGGCTGCGGTTACTATAGTGATCCTTTTCATCCTGATCGTGCTGGGCGTGCCAGCTCTGATCCTGATACTGCTTTACAACAGGCTGATCCGGCTTAGAAACAGATCGGAGAATGCCTGGCATCAGATAGACGTTCAACTGCAAAAGAGGGCGGATCTGGTCCCCAATCTGGTGGAGACCGTGAAAGGCTACGCCGCCCACGAAAGAGGGGTGTTCGAGGCGGTCACCAAGGCCAGGTCGATATACTCCCAAGCGGGCACGGTTCAGGAGAAGGCCCAAGCCACCAACATGCTCACCGGCGCTTTGAAGACCCTTTTTGCCGTGGTGGAGAACTATCCGGAGCTTAAGGCCAATCAGAATTTCCTCATGCTTCAGGAGGAGCTTTCCGGAATCGAGAGCAAGATCGCCTATGCCCGACAGTTTTACAACGACGTGGTGCTGGGCTTCAACAACGCCCAACAGGTTTTTCCCTCGAGCATCATAGCCAACTGGTTCGGCTTCAAACCCAGAGAGTATTTCGAAATCGAGGAGACCAAAAGAGACGTCCCCAAAGTGGATTTCAAATAGGACCAAGTCCATTCTTGCAAGCCCGGCGGGCGGCATGACTTCGAGGAGACCGTCTCTGCCGGTCGGGTCGACTCCCGCATACGTCAAGATCGATTTCTGTCTCGGGTTGCGTATGGGTGCAGGCATTGGGACCGGTGGCCAGTCCTAGTTCCGGCACTTGGCACAAGCGTATAAGGTCGACCATCCCGGATGCCGAGTCAGACGGCGTCGATTGAGAGTCAGGCCGAGATCGGCATCAGGTTTTGGTTTGTGCCACCGGATGGTGGGAGAAAGGCAAAGAGGGCTTGCGGCTCCATGATCTACGAAGAAATCGCTGCCAACAAGAGAAGAAGCTTCGTCTTGATCTTCTTCTTCATGCTGTTTCTGTTGTTGCTCGGATGGGTTTTCGGACAGGCATACGGCGCGGGCCAGGTGGGATTGGCCATAGCCCTGATTGTCGCGGTCATCATCACTCTGGTGACGTTCTTCAAGGGCGACAAGATGGTGCTGGGCATAAGCCGGGCCAAGCCGGTCGACCGAAAGGAAAATCCTTATCTGGCCAACGTGGTGGAGGGGTTGGCCATCGCCGCCGGAGTTCCCCCGCCTAAGACGTATATCATAGAGGACTCGGCGCCCAATGCCTTCGCCACCGGGCGTGACCCCAAGAATGCGGCCATAGTCGTCACCAGCGGACTTCTGAGCAAACTGAATCGGCTGGAACTGGAGGGAGTGGTGGCTCACGAGATGTCGCATGTGAAGAACTATGACATAAGGTATGCCATGTTGGTGGCCGTAATGGTGGGGACGGTGGCGCTTATCTCGGACTGGATGCTCAGAAGCTTCTTCTTTCGGGGCAGAAGAAGGGACAGGTCGGGAGGGGGAATAATCCTGGTGATCGCCCTGGTGCTGGCGATCCTGGCGCCCATTGTAGCCCAACTCATGCGGCTGGCACTGTCCAGGCAAAGGGAGTATCTGGCGGATGCCGACGGCGCACTTTTGACCAGATATCCCGAGGGCTTAGCCTCCGCGTTGGAGAAAATCTCCAAGGACACAGAGCCATTGGAGGCGGCCAACAAGGCCACGGCCCATCTTTACATTGTCAATCCCTTACTGGAGCACGGGGGAAGGCTGAACAACCTTTTTTCCACTCATCCTCCGGCAGAGGAGAGGATAAAAAGACTCAGGGCCATGTGAAGCCAGCCGAGAAATCCTCCGACCAGAATGTTGAGAAGGGAGAGGTACGCAAGCTGCGCATGTTTGATATGGATAAACGCTGACGAGGAAGAAGACGATGTTAGTCAGGTTGTTTATTTTTGAGGATGAGAGATATGATCAGTTCCTTCCGCTGACCTGGACACGTCCGGCGTACGAGCTGACGTGCGGTGTCCGGGGGATTCGACACCTAATCGCCTCACATTTCGCCCTGGTCGACACCGTGCTTCTCTGCAGGGACTACCTTGAGCCTGTCCTGAACGAGAAGGGCGGTGCGGGATATAGGGTGAACGATCTGCACGTGGAGGACGACGACGAAGTCTATCTGGTAAACGGAAGACTGCTTCCGCCCTCCAATCTTCGTGAGATTCTCGACTCCTCCGGAGAAAACCAATTGCTGGTCTGCGGCGACGAGATGGTGGGCTGGCACGGAAACGGCAGGGCTTTCAAAAGTCATGCGACCAGATTCGGCCAGCTTTACCAAAAGGGGGAGGTGGATGAGCTCAAACGCACGCTGGAGTGTGTGG
>CAZPRG010000156.1:0-6077 GCA_964588675.1 uncultured Ignavibacteria bacterium | reverse complement strand
ACCCTTGAACCCTTGAACCTTTGAACTCTCAGACTATGGAAAAGAAAGTTTTTGAGCGAACCAGAGGATTAGAAGACATCCCCATGCGTTACTGTCCGGGCTGCGGGCATGGGGTTATTCACCGGCTGGTGGCGGAGTCCATCGAGGAGTTGGGCGTGCGCCAGAGAACCATCGGCATCGCCCCGGTGGGATGCTCGGTTTTCGCGGACGAGTATTTCAACTGCGACATGATCCAGCCTCCTCACGGGCGGGGTCCGGCAGTGGCCACAGGTATGAAAAGGGTCAGACCCGACTGTATAGTGTTCAGCTACCAGGGAGACGGCGACTTAGCGTCCATCGGGATGGCGGAGACCATTCACTGCGCCGCCCGCTCGGAAAACGTCACCATCATCTTCGTGAACAACGCCATCTACGGCATGACCGGAGGTCAGATGGCGCCCACCACTCTACCCGGCATGCGCTCCACCACCTCGCCTTTCGGGAGGGATACCAAGGTGGCGGGGAATCCCATCCGGGTATGCGAGCTTTTGGCTGCATTGCAGGGACCGGCATACTTGGAGAGAGTGGCTGTGGACACTCCGGCGCACGTGGCCAAGGCCAAGAAGGCGGTTAGAAGGGCCTTTCAGGTGCAGATAGACGGTCTGGGTTTTTCCCTGGTGGAGATTCTCTCGCAGTGTCCCACCGATTGGGCCATGACCCCGCTGCAGGCCATCAAGCGGATAGAAGATGAGATGATTCCGTACTATCCCCTGGGCGTCTACAAGAGCCCCGACCAGCAGGCCCCGGGGAAGTAGTTCGGGGAAGAAATCCGGTTCCGCGATGACGGAAAGAAAGCTCTTGCCCGACGGCGGGATGAGACAGTGATTCTTCGGCTTCTGATGAAAGATGGAGGTTAAATGTACCAAGGTGTGATCATGTCCGGGTTCGGAGGACAGGGTATAATCTCCGCCGGCGTACTTCTGGCATATTCGGGAATGGTGGACGGCAAGTTCGTCACCTTCTTCCCTGCTTATGGAGCGGAGATGCGCGGCGGAACGGCCAACTGCTCGGTGGTGGTCTCCAGCCAAGAGGTGGCCTCGCCGGTGGTCTCCACTCCCGATTCTCTAATCGCGATGAACGAGCCGTCGTTGCTCAAGTTTGAGCCTGCCTTGAAGCCCAATGGTCTGCTCCTGATTAACAAGTCTTTGGTTTCCAGCCAGCCCAAGAGGAAGGACATCCAGGCCGTGACCATTGATGCCAATCAGATCGCAGAAGAGATCGGCACGGCCAAGTGCGCCAACATGGTCATGCTGGGCGCACTCATCAGCCACACTCAGGCGGTGACTCTGGAGAGCGTAATCAAGACTCTGCCCAAGGTATTTCGCCGGGCCAAGCAGGAGATGATCCAGATCAACCAGCAGGCGCTGAAGAAGGGCGCGACTTTTTGAGCGGAACCCAGGATTATCGGGCCAGGGGCTGAGTCCGACGCAGCCCCAGGAGATTCTGACACAAACACAAAGAGCAGGGCATCGGAGCCCTGCTCTTTTCGTTTTCGATGTTGAGAAGAATGGTCTAACCGCAGTCAGGAACCGGTCCGTTTTTGAACAGATAGTTGAGCAGGAAGATCGCGTCGGCTATGTCGACGAACCCATCGCAAGTGACCTCACCGGCGTCGTAGGGAAAAGGTGGAGCTTCCCCTTTGAACAGATAGTTGGCCAGGAAAACCACGTCCGCCACGTCAATCTGCTCGTCCCCGTTGGCATCTCCTCGCAGATAGCCGGGCATGATCACGCTCACCAGCCCTTGATAGGGCCGGAAGTTGTGTTTGGTGACGGTCAGCTGCATCTCCCCTTCGACCGTGGTGGAACAGGCCAGAACCAGCTGGCCTGATACGTCGGTACTGCCCGTCTGATAGACCTCGTCCTTCATCAAACAGACCCAGGCACTCTCCACCGGAGATCCTTCGGAGGTCACCAGAACGGCACAGGAGTCGCGTCCCACCGTAACCGTGTCCGAGTGGGACACGTTCAGATCCTGCGGCAGTTCCGTCCAGATCTGCATGGTGGGATCGCCGAACCAGATACCCATCTCGAAGGTGATCTTGGTCGACTGGTTATCCGAGCCCCAGGGGTAGCCTTGGCCCCCGGTGAGATGGTACTTGTCGTACATCCAGAATTTACCGAAGTTGAGCATGGTTCCCATTCGGTACATGGGGCTGCCGACCGGGTGGGTGGAACCGGTTCCGGGATAACTGGGATCGAAGTCGGGCCAGATGGCGTCATACAAGCCCTTGGCTAATTCGTCGTTTAGCCCGCTCCAACTCACCCGGGTGTGGCCCAATACGCCCACCGCCCCCCCGTCTGCTATTCTGCTGAAAGTCTCGCAGAAACACACGGCTGAATAAGGAGTCTCATGTCCGGCCGCGTCGGTTTCATTGTCAAAATGACCGGTCTCGCAGTTGATGCTGAGCACCACCGGCAGTTTGTCGCCGTTGGCCAGCAGGCGAACGTCCGATGTATCGTAGGCCGGATCGCCCCATCCTGCCGCGCCTCCATGATCCCGGTGGGTCACCAGGAAAACCCCGTTGTCTATGGCGTTGTTGATCTGCGTGGCGTTTCCTGTCCAGACCAGACCAGGAGGAAGAGGCTGTCCATAATAATAACAACATGGATTGCTGCCGGGGGTTGTGGTGTAACATCTTTCCACGCTCTTGCCCTGGCTGCCGATCAGGAAGTCTCTCAAAACCTCGCTGGTTTGCAGAAAGAATCTATCGGCGTAACCATCGTAGTCCGTGTCCTGAAGATAGCCCGCTGCCAGCGCATTGTCGTAAAAAGCGGCCGGGCTCGAGATAGGCGATCTTTCGTACTGGAGGATCTTCCCTATCACGGTCGCTGCCTGGGATGCGTTATCCACCGAGATCCTGCCGGGGAACAGGTCGGGAAAGTAATCATAACCATCCAAAGTAGTGTAGTAAAGGTCGGTGCCGGTTTTCAGGTAATCATAGGGGTGTGTCGTTCGATAGAAAAGCGGAACGTACTCGGCATCTCCCATCAGAAGCAGAAACGAGGGCGGCGGATCCCAGGTGTTGTAAGCATTCTGCAGATAGGCTCTGATGGAGCCGGTGTCCGAGCCGGTCTGGGTGGTGTTTCTAACCCAGGTGGGGATGCCGGACAGGTTCTTCCAAAAGGCCAAAGACTCGGCCCAGGCCTGAAAGTCGGGATGGGTGATTATCAGGAAGTCGCACCCGTTCTCCCCTTTGGGGTTTGCCTGAGGAAATTCCCCGGGAGCGGAGTCATGTTCCGTGCGGTACACGGCGGAGTAGTTGAGCAGCAGATTCGCAAACAGACTCTCGAAGTAAGGTGATCTCAGCCGCGAATTGACAAACCTACCATTTCCCCCGACGAAGCTCACCCTTACCTCTATTTCGGAAATCACCCTGAGCTCTCCCCTGCTCGGATTGTACTGAATCGGGTACAATGTGAGGGATGAAACCTGGCAGCCTCGAATCACCTTTGGATCGGATGCGAAGGCCAGCCTGTCGGGATAGAATTCGTTCCGGCTATAGAATTGTTCGTCTTTGGTGAACTCCGGTTCGGGCGCACCCGCCTTGTCCACCGGAAGCTCCTGAGCCGGAAACACGTTATACCCGGTGAGAGTTTGTTCGGTGTAATGGACGATTTCCACTTGGGGAATCGCTCCTTGGGGAACTGCAATGAAGCGGGACCAGGTGGGCAGCTCAGGCCAGCCCAGGTTATGGGTTCGTCCGCCCCCGGGGACGTTCATCGCCTGATAAATCTCCCCGGCTTTTTCCATATCTCTGACTTCCATGCCAGGGAAGGCAATCCGAAGAACCAAATCGCTGTTAGAGGAAGAAAGGACTTCGACCGCCGGGGACCTTTCGGAGGAGGCCCGGCCAAACCAGACCCAATTCTCTGCGGCCCCCAAGTAGCCGAAAGTCAGCCCAACTGTCAATACAAGCAATAGAAACATTCCGCTTTTGCGCATTCATCTCTCCTTTCCCGAGAAGTGCAGCGCGTCAGATCGTCACAGAAAACCGCAAACAAAGTGAAGCTGAAGCCCATCCATTTTAATATAGCGCAAAACCAGCTTTTGGCAAATGGAATTTATGTACTCGGCCTCCTTTGCCGGCCCCCGCGCGAATGACCGTCGACCCTGCTCCATCACAAACAGACACCAGAGAATCATCTGGCGGTATGTCGGCTTGACAAGGGAGTGTTTTTTGTTATATATGGAAGCGGTCGGGTCAGTTTGTCGTATGTCGAGTCACAAAACGGCAGTCAAGCCGCTTTGATTGCGTCCGGCTAATCCGAGGTGAGAGCTTGAACAAACGCAGCCGAACACTCCTCTTCTGTCTCCTCTACGCGGTATTGGCATTCTGGCTGATTTATCTTTTGAGCTCGGGTGGATTGGGAGTAAGCTACGACTCCGAGAACTACCTGATCATGGCCGAGCGATCTGTCCAGGGTCAGTGGGCAAGAACGCTCAACCCGGTGTGGCCTCCTCTCTATCCTCTGAGCATTGCGGCCATAGAGTATCTTGGTTTGGCGCAGCCCCTGGGTGCCGCGCGAATAGTGTCCATCTTTGCCTTCGTGGTACTGGTGGTTGCCGTGTTCCTCTTGGGGCTGCGGCTTGAGGGGCGTCTTACCGCACACCTGGCAGCCATTTCCATGCTATGCCTGGCCTCCGTGCTTTACATATATGTCTTCTGTTGGTCGGAGACGCTGTATATCATGTTTTCCGTCCTGTTCTTTCTCCCGTTGACGAAATTCCTGCTCCAGCCCTCGGCCCCGAGGAGAAACCGATACCTTCTGGAGGCCGCGATTTTCGCAGGACTGGCAAGCGTGACCCGTTACATCGGTTCCTCTTTGATCGGCGCGGGGATTCTGTCCATTGTGCTTTTCGGCAGGTATCATCCGACATCCAGGAGGGTGAGGAAAACTCTGTTGTTCACCTTGGTCGCCTGCATCCCCCTGGTGCTGCACTTTTCGGCCTGTTTTCTGAACTACGGTCTTGCCGGGAAGACGCAATTCCCGTCAAAATACACCTTTTGGCACCAACTGCTGCAGCTGGTGACTACCATCTACCGCGATCTTCTCTCGCCCAACCTGAACTTCTGGAGCTATCTCTTCTTTTTCGAGTGGGGATCTCTTGACCTCTGGCTGAGGATCGCCTTCCTGTTGGGAGCGCTGGCGTTGGTAATCATGTTTGTTAAGGGCCGCTGGCTTCCTGGGAAAGAGGAGAACTCATTTGAGCCCCGTATCGCCGTTCTTCTTTATTTCTTGATCTACTGCTCGACACTGCTGTATGTGGGCTCGACCGTGGCCATAGACCCCATCGGCTCGAGGTTCACGGCCCCGTTGTATCCGCTGATCCTGCTTTTAATGTTCAGCGGTTTCTCTCGAGCTTACTGGAGCATTAGGTACACCAGGGCCAAGAATGTGGCGCTGGTGTCGGTCATCGTGTGTCTTGCGGCTTTCTGGGCTATTCAAGTCTCCTCCACCTTCAACATATACAAGGGAACCAGTTCTGGTTCCTTTCCGGCCATGGAGCAGCCGGGCAATCTGAACAGGGGCAGCCTTCGCTTCCTGAAGGAAAACGCGGATTCGACCGACCTCATAATCACCAACGTTCCGCAGAAACTCTCCTTCATATGGCCTCAGCCGCTCGGCTACCCCGACATTCCCAAGGATGAATGGGATCTGGCGCAGAACGATCTGATCTACGAAGCATCCAGGCGGTCGATATACGTGCTGCTGTGTACGGCGGATATCGCGCCGCTGGGGATCACCCTCGAGCAGGTGCAGGAGACCGACCGAGAGCCGAGTCTTTTTGCCTGGAGGAAGGACTTCGGCAACGACGTGATCTTCAAGACCAGGCACGTGGTCTTCCGGGAGCCAGCCCGGCCGGACAGCGGGAAATGAGCAGTGTTGCTCGCCACCCTTGCCTCCCTTTTCCCGGCTGAATGCACGCCGGATGAAGCTCCCTCTTCGTAACTTTTATCGGAGCAAGCCAAGGTGGGGAAACAAAAAGTGCCGAAGGTGGGATTCGAACCCACACACCCGTTCGGGCACTGCGCC
>CAZPRG010000155.1:0-6195 GCA_964588675.1 uncultured Ignavibacteria bacterium | reverse complement strand
CTCTTCGTGGTCACCTTTCGATTCATCTTCTTCAGAATCTCGTCCGAAATGTGCTGCAGCGGAAGGTCCACGTATTTGCAGACTTTGGGATTTGCGGCTATTTGTTCTATCAACTCCTCCGTGAAGTGTGCCGGATGTGCATATAGCAGCCTGATCCAGGCCAGCTTGGGTATCCGAGACAAGGATGCGAGCAGCTCCGGCAGCTTCGATCGTCCGTATAGATCGACACCATAAGTCGTGGTATCCTGCGCAACCAGGTTGATTTCCTTCACCCCTTGCTCGGCCAGTTGTCTTGCCTCCTCCAATATGAATTCCGGCTTCTTGCTCCTGAAATTCCCCCTGATCGCCGGAATGGCACAATAGCTGCATCGATTGTCGCAGCCGTCGGCAATCTTGATATATGCGAACGGACGGCCCTTGGGATTCCTTCTTGACCTTTTTATACCATCGCCGCTTCCGGGTGTTCCCACCCGAAGGACTCTCTTCCCTTTCAAGACAGACGCACACACCGAACCCGCGTGAGCGATCTCGCCGATCCCCAGGATGCCGTCTATTTCGGGTATCCTTCTCCACAGCTCATTCGGATATCGCTGGACCAGGCAGCCGCACACTATGATCTTCTTGCCTGCATCCTGTTCTTTCAGTCGGACCAGATCGAATAGCTCATTTAGCGATTCCTCTTTGGCCGGCTGGATGAATCCGCACGTATTCAGGACAAGTACGTCCGCCGCGGCTTTGTCCTCGGCCTCCCGGTACCCCTGATCCAGCAGGCTGCCTTGTATGGTCTCGCCATCCACCTCGTTTTTGGGACAACCCAGATTCTCTATCCAGAAAGTCTTGGTCATGGGGCTCTACCTATACCCAGAAAGGAACAAGGCAAATCTCCCGGTCGGATCAGCCCAGTCGGGTTCCCGCCATCGCCGGACGGTCCGGACCTACTGGCTTAGATCCACTTCCTCCACGCCGGGAGGGGCCTGATACACGAATTCCGAGTCTTTGATTTTGCGGTTGGGTTTGATGTGCTGGAAGGTCAGGGTGACTTGGTTTCCGTTTAGATCCTGGTAGATGAGCTTTTGGGCCAAATGGCCCTTCTGGTCCACCCACACGGTCATATTCTTGATGAAGGCATCGTCTTCTTTGGGAGTCAGAACCAGCTTAAAGCACCGGGTGCCGTCGATTTTCTCCTCTCCCTCAAGTTTGGGAACGTACCGGGACCTGAAGTCCGAGAGATACTGGTAGGGTCTGAAAAAATCCTCCGAGCGATCGGCCAGGTTCTTTATGACCTGCGCGTTTTCCGCCGAATAGGTCCAGACGAACTTCCCGTCGGAGGTGACGGTCTCATCCTGGGTTTCGATTCTGAATTTGTCCGGATTCTTGAAGATCATTTTTCCCTCGACCGTGGTCTTGGTCTCGAACACCTTGGATCGAACCATCTTGACAAAGTCCATGGATAGGGTCTCGAAGGAACGGTACTTGTCCTCCACCTGTCGGGCCAACTCGTCCGCTGTGATGCACCTGCCCCGGGGAGCCAAAATCACGAGGGCCAGGGCCAGCGCCGCCAAACATGGGGTGAGTTGGGGTTTGCTCATCTAAATACGCTCCCGGTTTTGTCTTTGCTTCCACTCCGGGCTTTCCAGAAAGGCGGCGTCCACCAAAACCTCTCTGGCTTTGCTTCCGTCGTAGGGCCCCACGATTCCCTCCTCCTCCAGCTGATCGATGAGCCGGGCGGCCCGTTGGTAGCCCACGGCCAGCCGCCTCTGCAAGAGGGAGACCGAACCCTGCTTGTGCCGGACCACCAGCTCCGCGGCCTTCCGCAGAAGATCGTCGTCCTGCTCCGCGCTCTCCTGGATCACCACCTCCTCCGGCTGGGTGGAGATGGCGTCGATCGGTTCGACGCTGTAACCTTGTCCCCTTATGAATTCTACGATGCGGGAGGTCTCCTCGCTGGAGATGTAAGCCCCATGAAGCCGTCTGGGCTCGGGATGACCGGCCTGTGTGAACAGCATGTCACCGGAGCCTAAGAGCTTCTCCGCCCCGTTGGTATCCAGTATGGTGCGGGAGTCGATCTTGGAGGCCACCTGAAAGGCTATGCGGGCGGAGAAATTGGCCTTGATCAGGCCGGTGATCACGTCCACCGACGGCCGTTGGGTGGCCAGGATAAGATGAATACCCACCGCGCGCGCCATCTGCGCCAGCCTGGTTATCAGGTTCTCCACCCGGCTGGAGGAGGACATCATCAGATCCGCCAGCTCGTCCACGATGATCACGATGTAGGGGAGTATCTCGCCTTTCTTCTGCTTGCGGTTGTAATCCTCTATGTTTCGCACCCCTAATTTGGCCAGCTTCCTGTACCTCTGCTCCATCTCCACCACGATCTCGGAGAGCACGTGCTCCGCCACCTTGGGATTGGTGATCACCTTCCGCTGCAGATGTGGAATCCCCTGGTAAACCGAAAGCTCCAGCATCTTGGGGTCGATCATCACGAACCGGACTTCCTCCGGCGGCAGCCGGTAGAGCAGGCTGGTGGTGATGGCGTTTATGCAGACGGACTTGCCCGAGCCGGTGGACCCGGCGATCAAAAGGTGGGGCATCTTTCCCAGATCGGTCACGAACGGCTCCCCCGAGGAGGTCTTTCCCAAGGCTAAGCTCAACTTGGCTCCCGACTGCTGGAAGGCAGAGGAGACCAAAGCCTCCTTCAGGTACACCATCTGGGAGTGCCGGTTGGGAATCTCCACCCCCACCGCCGCCTTTCCCGGAACCGGAGCCACTATCCTCACCTTCCGGGCCCGCATGGCCAGCGCCAGATCGTCGGACAGGTTCACTATCTGGTTGACCTTGATGCCGGCCGCCGGCTTGAACTCGTAACGGGTTATCACCGGACCCGGATATATCTCTATCTTCTCGTCTTCTATCTCCACGCCGAAGGTGGACAGAGTCTCCCTCAGAACCCGAGCCGTCTCGTTCAGCTCCTCTTCGGAGACCGAAGGCTCGCTGCCCTTGGGATCGTTCAAGAGGTCCAGAGGCGGGAATTTGTACTTCCCTTCGGTTCTCCCCTCGTCTCCCCTCACCAGAGTCAGGGAGGTCTTCTCCCGGGCCGCACCCGGTCCTCTTACCGTGATCTTCTCCTCCGGGCGGGAGGCGGAAACCGGCTGCCGTCCCGATGGCTCCGGCTCCTTTTCCTTCTTTTTGGCCCGGGCCTGCTTTTCTACCTTCACCCTCTGACGGTTGATTCGTCTGAGCTCTCTCCACTTGCTCCCCTTGATCAGCAGCCTTTCCACCATCCGCTTGAGAAGCAGCACGAAGTCGCTGGGTTTGAGCGGCGTGATCAGGGCCGCCAACACGATCAGAGACGTCATCAGCGCCACATAGGTGCCGGCGGCTCCCACGAAACTCAGCAGAGCCTGTGCCAAACCGGCGGAGAGCCATCCTCCCACCGTCACCCTGGAGAATTCGATGATTTCCCGGTTTCGCACGGCTGGCAGGCTCAGGAAAACACCCAGCACGAAAACGAAAGCGAACACGAACAGGATTTTTCTGAATGCCAGGCCCAGACGGATTCCGGGAAAACAGATCAAGCCCAGCAGAATGAGGAACAGAGGGATCAAAAATCCCGAATAGCCGAACACGTACAGCACCGCATAGGAAACCGCGGCTCCCACGGGCCCGCACTGGTTGTTGAAGTCATGGGAGAACGCCTGGCCCAGACTTTTGCTTCCCGCGGCAAACTGCCCCAGCATGACATTGTCCTCTGTC
This sequence comes from uncultured Ignavibacteria bacterium, assembly GCA_964588675.1. Classification (GTDB taxonomy): domain Bacteria; phylum Zixibacteria; class MSB-5A5; order MSB-5A5; family SM1-73; genus SM23-73-3. The sequence continues at coordinate 2,442 of CAZPRG010000155.1, read as the reverse complement.
CGGTCGTAACTGAAAAGCGAAAGCCACACGAAAAGGGCCAGGGCGATAAGCAGGATGCCCAGGATTTCCTTTTTTCGCTCGTCCGGTATGACAGTTGAGATTTTCATGGAACGCCCGTCCGGAATGTTGTCGGAAATAGCTTGGCTTATCGAATGGTAATTTAAGGCGGCGATCTCCCAAGTCAATAGAAATGTAACCGTCGAGGCCATGGCCCGCGGACGGGGATCGCGCCCTGACCGACCTGTTCTTTTGCGGCAAACGAAAAGGCAGGTCCCACTCACTTTTAAGTGTGGCCTGCCCTTTGCAACGCTCATCCAGCAGCCAGGTTCTACTTCACCGCTTCCCTCAGCTGCTTGCCGGCTTTGAATTTCGGAACTTTTGAGGCGGCAATCCGAATGGGTGCGCCGGTCTGGGGATTCCTTCCCATACGCGCCTTTCTCCTGGCCACGGAGAAAGTCCCAAATCCCACAAAGCTGACCTTCTTGCCTTTCTTCAGGGAATTGGCGACTCCGTCAAAGAAGCTGTTGATCGCCTTGTTGGCCTGAGCCTTGGTGACCTTCGCCTCTTTGGCTATCTTACCAATCAATTCCTCCTTCGTCATACACTCACCCCCTTCGCGACTTTTAGAGGTTTACCAACTTCCGTTTTTCCTTGACACGCCGAGAATATGATATTTTCAAGGGTTTGTCAAGGGATTTTTTCGCTTTTTCCGAAAAAAATGCATAACCATGCACCCTCAGAGAGTCGACCCAAAATCCCCCTGGGGCTAATCCGGTAACAAACCTGTTTCACAAGTTTGGCTGATCCCCGGCCCAAAGCCGGTCGCCGGAACCAGGAGCACCCGGGCGGGCGGAGACGGCCCCCACCATCCGGGTGGGATGATTCGTGCACGGCTGGCGCATTGATTCTGGCCAGCCCGATTGGATTTGACAAGCCGACCTGCAGGGGTTATTTTGCGCCACGAGCAATTGCCGGAGAAAATTCCCGGCCGGATGGCATGCTCAAAGAGGATCGCGATGGAGAAAGAAATGGTGGATATCCTGGATCTTCTGAAAATCTGGGCTTATGCCCACGGCCCCAGAATCATACTGATCGTAGTGGGTGCCTGGATTCTCAGCCGGGTCACCAAGGTGGCCGGCAGGAAGATAATCCAATACACCGAGGACGACGACCCCACCAGCAAAAGCGAGAGGGAAAAAAGAGCCGAGACTCTGGTGCACATCGTGAGGAACGGGGTCAAGGTATTCGTCTACATCGTGGCCTCGTTCATGGTGTTGAAAGAGGTGGGGGTGGACATCGCGCCGCTTCTGGCCGGCGCGGGCATAGCCGGTTTGGCCATAGGTTTCGGGGCCCAGACTCTGGTCAAGGACTTCCTCACCGGCTCTTTCATACTGCTGGAGAATCAATACCGGGTGGGCGACGTGGTCAAGATCGGGGACCACGCCGGTCTGGTGGAGAAGATAAAACTCAGGACCACCGTGCTGCGGGACCTGGAGGGGATAGTCCACATAATCCCCAACGGGGAGGTGCAGTCGGTAAACAACATGATCTACGAATGGTCGCGGATGGTTTTGGACATCGGAGTAGCCTACAAGGAGGATGTGAACAAGGTGATTACCGTTCTTCAGGATGTGGGGAACAAGATGAGGCAGGACCAGTACTTCGGACAGATCATGCTGGAGGACCCTCAGATTCTGGGCGTGGACGATTTCGGAGACTCGCAGGTGACCATCAAGATGCTGGCCAAGACCAGCCCGCTCAAACAGTGGGAGGCGGCCCGTGAGCTGAGAAAGCGCATACAGTACGCCTCCGACAGCCAGGGCATCGAGATACCCTTCCCCCACCGGACTGTATTCATGAGGAAGGAGTGATGACATGGCGACGGCGTATCTTAATTCGATCCCGCGACACCCACTCAAGCGGTAAGCCCGGCTCTGTGGCTGTGGTTCATACCGTATGGTACAGACCAGCGGCGGTCTTCGGTTTTCCAGGAGCGGCGATATTTAACTTTCGTGTCGGAGTTGAAACAGATGCCAATTTCGCTTGACTTTGGCTCAACGGGGCGGTTTATTCAGGGAAAAACTGGAGGATAGAATCTCAGATTCTGCCAGGCGATGAACAAATCACAGCGCACCATCAAGAAGCCCGCCACCTATTCCGGCACCGGGCTGCACACGGGCAACCGTACCACGGTCACCTTCCAGCCGGCACCGGTAGGCCACGGCATCGTGTTCGTCAGAACCGATCTGCGGGGCGCCCCCGAGATTCCGGCGGACATAGAGCACGTCACAGATATAACCCGAGGGACGACCTTGAAAAAGGGGGAGGCCAAAGTTCAGACCGTGGAACACGTGCTGGCCGCCCTGGCCGGTTTGGAGCTGGACAATCTCCGGGTGGAGTTGGATTCCGGCGAGCCGCCGGTGGGCGACGGAAGCGCCCTGC
>CAZPRG010000154.1:0-6326 GCA_964588675.1 uncultured Ignavibacteria bacterium | reverse complement strand
GCACCCAGCACATGGATTTGACCATTCCCTTCGTATTATATGGCGTATTTAGGTATCTTTATCTGATTCACCAGAAGGAAGGAGGCGGAAGCCCCACCCGGATGCTGTTGACCGACAAGCCCATTCTGGCCGACATCATCCTCTGGCTGGCCGCGGTAATATTGATCGTCTATTTCTTCTAATTCAGATTGAGAGAAGAGGTTTCAATCTGCACCATCTTGAGGGTTGAGGAGGTTTCTTGACGCACTCCAAAGTAGCAGTCGTAAAGACTTCCCCTGAGTCCGTGCTGGAGGACTACCAGAATCTATTGAGGCTGGCTGAAGTGGAGAGCTTTCTGCCCAAGGACAAAATGACCATTCTCAAGGACAACATCTCCTGGCATTTCCCCTTCCCGGGAGCCAACACCACCCCCTGGCAGCTGGAGGGGACCATCACCGGCCTCAAGAAACTGGGGTACGACAAGCTGGTGGCGGTGGAGAACGAAACCGTGGTGACCAACGCGCCCAAGGGCGACAAGCTGAACAAATACGACGGCGTTTTCAAGAAGCACGGAATCGAGGTGAAATACAACTTCGCCGAAGGCTTCAAGTGGTACCGGTATGAACCCAAAACCGAGCTTCTGGCCCTGCCAAAGATATTCAAAAAGGGGATTCACATACCGGAATTCTTCCTGGACAAGAACATCGTTCACCTTCCCACGGTGAAATGTCACATTTATACCACCACCACCGGGGCGATGAAAAACGCCTTCGGCGGTCTTTTGAACACCCGCAGGCACTATACCCACACCTGGATACACGAAACCTTGGTCGATCTGCTGGCCATCCAAAAGGAAATCCATTCCGGCATTTTCGCGGTGATGGACGGCACCACTGCGGGAAACGGCCCCGGGCCCAGAACCATGAAGCCCGAGATCAAGGACTACATCTTAGCCTCATCGGATATGGTGGCCATCGACGCCGTGGCTGCCAAGATGATGGGATTCGATCCCATGAGCATCAAGTACATCCGGCTGGCTCACGAGCGTGGCCTGGGAGCGGGCAGGATGGAGGAGATCGACGTGTTGGGTGAGGACGTGTCGAAGGTGAATTTCGGCTTCTCCGTGGGCGACAACCTGGCCAGCACCGTGGGCGATCTGCTTTGGTTCTCGCCGCTGAGGATCTTTCAAAGGCTGTTTTTCCGCACCCCGCTGGTGTACATCTTCGTGTTCGGGTCGGCTTTCTATCACGATCGATTCTGGTGGCCCGTAAAGGGGACAAAGATCTTCAAGGAGTGGTCCAACACCAAGTGGGGCAAGCTGTTCCAGGTTTACTGATTCCACCCAGGTTGACCAATCACCAATCTGAATTCGCCCGCCAGGGAGCCGGCTGGCGCTTTGAAAAGCCGGTCCGCGACCTCTCTGCAATGGTTTGCAGCACGGGGGCGAGATGATCTTACGTCGACTTCCAGACGGAAGATCGCTTGGCGGGAGCAGCCACCGATCACTCTCTGGCGCAAGGAATCAGGGGGGGTTGATCTCCCCAGATGACACCGGATGGGCTATTGTCTGGCTGTGGGTTGATAATCCGGGGGAGGAAACAGCCGGTACTTGAGCGCCTCTTGTAACGCCGCTCGCCTGCGGTCCAGGTCTTTTATGTTCTCATAGAACATCGCCAGTTGTATGTAGAACTCGTCACTCTCCGGCCGGCACGCTTCCGCCTTCCGGTACAACTTCTCCGCATCGCTCAGATTCCGCCCTCTCCAGCTTTCGGCACCCTTCAGTTGATACACCCTCCAGTCCGGGATGAGTATCTGACGCTCCAGGGCTTCGTCCCACCGGCGCCGGAAAGATTTTTGGGGCAGGTATGGCTTCAGATCCAAAAGGCTGCTGTTTTGAAAAGTGCTGTCAAAGAGTGCCCATTCGGGCTTCGACACCACGGCCCATGCTGCGCCGCATGCCACGTTGTCCTTAATCCTCACCTCATACAGAACGTCCCTCCATAATCCCAGTTGATCGTAGATCACCGGATACCAAACCGGAAAGGTAACAAAGTAATCCGGACGGTTCTTGTCGAAAAACAGGGGATAAGAATACTGTCCCAGAATCTTGTAGGGAACGACCTCCGGGGAAACCAGACCTTCCAGATCGACGCATTCCCGCCGGCCGAAGAACTTGATGGCTCCCACGTCGTTTATGGCCACCAGCGAGTTTGTCGGAGTGTTTTGGTCGATCCATTTCCCCAGATGGACCTGCATCTGGTTTATGTTCTTTACCGACAGCGCGTAGAATTGCGCCCTGTTTACCAGAAAACCGGTTTGCAGAACTGCTCCTGCTGCAAACAGCAAAAGCAGTGCTCGTCGTCCCGGGGCGCCTTGGGTGAGAAACCTGGAGCCAAAAAGCAGATTGACGGCGACCATGAAGACCACCGTGAAACTCAAAACGAACTTGAAGCTGCTGAAGTTCTGTACCGAAGGAAAGTAGTACCCGGATAAGAATCTGAAGATCTCGTCTTTTGCCACCAACGGATTCAAATAGAAGACGACCGTCAAAACCAAAGCTGCGGCTCCCAAGTACAAAAGCCACCCGTTGAAGGATGGTCTCAACTTCTCTTTTGCCGCCTGCTGCTTGGATGCCTCCCATCCGATGACGAACAATACGGCCAAAAGAGGCAGCAAGAAGGAGACGTATCGGTACTCTCCGTACAGGGGGTTATATGCAGGCGCGACAACTCCTCGGGTCATGGGAATGGCCAACAGCACCAGGGGGTAAACGAACGTATCCTTTCCTATAAGCGAACGCACCAATCCCCGAACCCAGAAGAAAGACCAGAGAACGTTCAGGCGCACCAGGGCGATCAACATACTTCCCCCCCATATCAACGGGTTCAGACTCAGCGAGATCAGAAGCTCGTTTAAGTTACCGTGTCGCACAGACCATAAGAAACCCGAATCCAGTGTCTTGGCGGCGAGCGTGTTGGGAAGCAAACTGCCGGTCAACAGGCGGCTGAGAGACAAGCATAATCCCAGAGACGCAAGAAAGATGATCAGCTTCCTTACGACCGGGGTTGGGAGGATACCACTGCCCCCATGGTCTGGGTTCCTCCCCGTCCTCACATAGTCGTGTAGCAGAAGCAGTGGATAGAGCATGATAAGCTCCGGCCGGGCCATAAAGCACAGGCCGCCGAGGATGGGTGATGCGAATATCCTTCGATCCTTTCCCTTTTCACTCAGATGAAAATAGAGCGTCAAACACAAGAGAAACGTGGCCAAAGAGATTTCCATGCCGGAGAGGGCCCCGAAGATCAATGCAGGAGCCAGAGCGAAAGTCATCGTTCCTGCCACTGCTGTGGTCCGGCTGCGGGTGTGAAAAAGGCATATCCGGTAGGTCAAGAGCACGGACGCCAGAAAGAAGATGATTCCCCAGAGCTTACCGATGAAAACGACGTGGTGGGTTATCAGATACGAGCCGGAGAGTACCAGGACCCACAGGATGCTGGTGGTTCCCAGAATCACCTGACCCGGGTTGAACGAGAAACCGTTTCCCGTGGCCAGATTCCTGGCAAAAACCCAGAATATCCAGGAGTCGTCCAATGGAAAACCGAACGCCCCTGCCACCTGGTATTCCCGGATTAGGAATAACAACACTGCCGCCAGAGGGAGCAGCAACAAAAAAGCCAGGTAGTTCCTATCTCTCATCGATCGTGTATGCTGGGGCATTCTCTCCGGATTGGTGGTAGCGGACAAGCTCATCTGTGGAACTGATGGTTTTCAATAACATGAACTCACAAAGCCGCCTGGTCGCAAGCTCCCACCCTCAACATGATTGGGCGGGCATTGTTGTCCGCCTTAAGTAGTATCTTTCCTTCTCCCCTTCGGGGAGAAGGTTAGGATGAGGGGCTAAGCAGCAACTGCTTTTCCCGCGCGCTCATCGGCGATTCGGCTTTCTTTTCTGCTTTCTGATCTGATCCGGTTGCACCCCCAGTGTTCCTTCCGCATCGGTGACGTATGCGAATCCGAAAGCCGGCTTTCCCCAATTCTCATGTCTCCTCTCTCACCGAGGGGGAAACAGTTGGCATCCCATTGCTTTCTCGAACGCCGTCTCGGCATGGGCATTGTCGCCTATCCTCTTGTAGAATCCGACCAGGTGCCAATAGAACTCATCATGCTGCGGATCGTAGGATGCTGCCTTTCGATAAAAACTATCCGCCTCCCTGGGACGTTGCCTTCTCTCGGCCTCCCTCCCCTTCATCTCGTAAACCCTCCAGGCAGGGAAAATCCCCTGGCGCTCCTGTGCGTCGAACCATCTCCGTTTGAAGGATTTCGTGGGGATATAGGGTTCTACATCCAGGAGCCCGGAGTTTTGTAGTGTACTGTCAAAGAACTCCCAGTCTGGCCTTGCGGCAATCATTACGCCTCCCCCTCCGGATGCGATGTCTCGTTCCAAAGTTATCTGGTGAAGGATACCCTGCTGCAAACGCAACACTTTAACAACTGTCGGATAGTAGGTCGGAAAAACTATGAAGTAGTCCGGACGATGCTTATTCAAATACACGACATATGAATCCGTCCCCATGATTTTGTAGGGAATGATCTGGGGGGAAACCAGGCCTTCCAAATCCAGGCATTTCCGCTCTCCGAAGAACTTGATGGCTCCCACGTCGTGTATTGCGACCAGAGACTGTTTCGGTATGTTTTGGTTCATCCATTTCCCGAATTGAACTTGCATCTGGTTTATGTTCCTTACCGACAGGGCATAACGCTGCGCCCAGTTGGCCAGAAAACCCACTTGCAGGAGCATTCCCAGAATCAGAAGCAAAGAGAAAATCTTCTTCCCGGTAGGACGCCGGACAGAGTACCCGGCAGTTCCCAGCAAGCCCACGCCCGCGATGAAAACCACCGCAAAACAGAAGATAAACCTAAAATCAGGGAAATTGAGATATGATGATTTAGCCTGAATGGATGGAAAGTAGAAACCCCAAAGAAAGCGGAAGATCTCGTCCTTTCCGACCAGTGGATTAAGGTAGAAGATGAAGGCTGAAATCAAGGCCGCGCCTCCCAGATAGAAAAACCACCTCCTTAAGGAAACCTTGAACCTTTTCGCCATTGTCGTTTGCCCCAATCCTTCCCAACCTATGACAAAAAAGATGGACAAGAAAGGGAAGAGAAATGAAACATACCTCTGGTTGGCAGAGATGGAGTTACCCACAGGTGCCACAATACCCCTAAGGATCGGTATCAGCAGGAAAGCCAGTGGGTAAATCAGGGTTTCCCTCTTTAGAAATGAAAGAACTAACCCCTTGGTCCAGAAAAAGGCCCAGAAGACGTTCAGGACGATCAAAGTGATGAGTATTGATCCCCCCCACACGAAAGGATTCAACGTCAAAGAGATGGCCAGCTCTCCCAAATTGCCGTTTTGTATTGCCCAGATGATCCCGGAATCCAGCGCCTTGGCGTCGAACGTGTTAGGCAGCAGGCTCCCGGTGACCGCGTAGGTAAAGATGAAGTGGGGACAGAGAAAAACAACAAAGAGGAAAAGTCTCCTAAGAACGGCTGACAATGCGCTTTGACCACTTGGTGGCACTTTGTGTTCTCTCGTCCACGTGTAATCATCTACCAATAACAGAGGGTAGAATATAACCAACTCGGGCCGGGCCGAAAAACAGAGAGCACCAAATATGGGAGCCAAAAAGAACTTTCCGGCTTTGCCCCGCTCTTTCAGATGGAAAAAGAGGGTCAGACACATAAGAAAGGTTGCCAGTGCTATCTCCATCCCGGAGAGAGCCCCATAAACCAAAGGCGGAGCCAGGGCAATGCTTAGGACGGAGAGAAGAGCGACTCTCCTTTGGCGAGTGTGGAAGAGGCAAATCCTGAAGGTCAGAAGAATCGATAGTGCGAAAAAAACCACTCCCCAGAACTTGCTGATGAATACCGCGCTGTGGATTACCAAATACGAGCCGGCAAGCACCAGAACCCAAAGAATGCTTGTGCTTCCCAAAACCGGCTCTCCGGGATTGAAGGAGAATCCCTGCCCCGTGGCAAGATTCTTGGCGAAAACCCAGAAGATCCAGGCATCGTCCAGGGGAAAGCCCGGTGATTTAGCCACTTTGACTTCGTGGGCCAACAGCAATGACAAAGCTACCGAAGGGATAGCTAGGGCTAAAAACCAATATAGTTTGTTCCTCATCTGTCGAGTCTTCTTACGCCTTTGGTCTATGCACTTTCCTTTGCAGTCTGATCGGACTTCTCGGAATTCTCCTGCGGGGTGTAAGTCTGACCAAAGCTTCTGCGCCTTCAAGCATGACAGCCCATTAGAAAAACTATAAGTTTAACATTTTGGAACCACCGAG
>CAZPRG010000153.1:0-6399 GCA_964588675.1 uncultured Ignavibacteria bacterium | reverse complement strand
CGACGAGAAGAAGGAAGTGGACACTCATGCCCAGAAGGGATTGGAGTTGCTCTCCATGGTGGGCGGGGTGCTCAAGGAGGCCATGCCCATCGTAGAAGCTCACCACACCTACTTTGTGGAGCACAACGCCGACGGAAAAGGGCACGGCAAACAAGTGCCCCTGGGAGCCCGGATAATCGCCGTGGCCGACTCGTTCGACGCCATGGTCACCGATCGCCCTTACCGCAAAGGCAAGACTCACTGGGAGGCCATGGACGAGCTGGAGCGGTTCGCCGGCACCCAGTTCGACCCCAAGGTGGTGGAAGCATTCAAGAGAGTATATGCGGAAAAGGTGGAAGTGGTATGAGACCTTGTAGTATCACGCCGCTACCCACGCCAGAGTTAACCCGCTCATCCCCCTGATAGATCGATGCGCAGATAATCTCATCCAAGGATCGCCGAAAAGACCAGAGCCTGGCTTAAGCCAGGTTCTGGTTCTCTTTCTTCAAAACCTAAAACCCATATCCGAATTTGAAATAGAACTTGTCCCACTCGTCCGTAGCCACGCCGTAAGCCACCTCCAGAGGACCCAGGGGCGTATCCAGAGCCAGACTGCTGCCGAAGCCGTGCTTGAGGTTTTTGAACTTGATGCTCTCCAGCCTGGACCACACCCGGCCCACGTCGTATCGGACGGTCCAGTACAATCGCCTGAAAATCCGGAAGCGTAATCCCAGGCTGCCCACAAACACCTTCTCGCCCACCAGCTCTTCCGAGAACAACCCGTAGAAGCTGTCTAAACCACCCAGGGTGAACTTCTCGCTTGTGGGGAGGCTCCCGTCCGAGGCGCCGATGGCGATCTTGGGATGGAAGTTCACCCGGTCGTGCAGGGGAAAGTAGGACTCCAGCGAGGTGAAGGCCTTTCGGTAGACCACGTCTCCGCCCAGAATGTCGCCGCCCAGCTCCACATAAAGATGATGGTATTTGCCCTGAGTGGGAAAAGGATATTTGTCGAAGCTGTCCACCAGCGATCTTATCATCAGGCTGCGCAAGCCATAGGAATCCCTGCGACCGCCGTCTTTTATTGTCACCCTCTCCGCCTTGGCCTCCACCGAGATGATGCCGAATCTGGCCATGTGCTGGCCCAAAGACAGACTGGCGCCCAGACGCTTCTGCGAGAACTGCCCCACTCGTCGGTGATTCTCGAACACCCTCCGATCATCCAGGGCGTGGTAGAGATCCAACTTGTAGGTGAGATAGGTTTTGAATATCCGGTCGGCCGCGAAACTGAGCCGGTAGAGCTCTTTTCTCTCTCCATACTGAAGATGGGCCGTGGCCCGGTTTCCGATTCCGAAGAGGTTGGCGTCCACCAACTCCAGAAAACCCTCGGTCTGATACTCGTCGTTGTAATGAGCGCCGATGCGGACGATGCTGAACTTCTTCTCTTTGACGTTCAGCTCCAGTGCCACTCCCGGATTCGCAGGCCGGGTGGAAAAGCCCACCTCCTCGAACAGCCCGGTACTGTAAATGTTCGATATCCCCGAGCTGATCTTTCGGGCGTTGAAAGGTCTGCCCGCTTTTTGCGGCAGATTTCTGAGCACCACCCAGTTTCTGGTCCGTTTGTTTCCCGAAAGGTCGATCCGGGATACGATCCCCTCGTCTACGGTGACGTTCAGGCTGCGTGCAGCCGAATCGTGGTCCATCTTCTCGACGTGAGCCAGGCTGTAACCATCCCGGTGGTAAAGGTAAACGGTGGACTCCGCCACCTGCTGTACGGCTCGCCAATTCAGAACCGGACAGGGAGAAAAACCGGCGTGTCGGTAAAGCAGCGAATCCGGGTATATGGTGTTGTTGACAAACATGATCGTATCCCAGGGCGGGTTTTCGGAGACGTGAAAACCCAAAGAGCAGTCTCCCGAATCCAGGTTCCGGAGGGAAGCGTACACGTCCGAGAAATATCCGCTGGCATATATCCGCTCCAGATCGGCTCTGACCTGTTCCGCCGTGACCATGCTGTTTTTCCCGGTCTTGGCCAGGTCCAGGATCTGCTCCGTTTTCAAGTGTGTGTTTCCCGCAACGTACAGCTCACCAACGTGGTATCCTGTGGGGTCCATCGCCGGGCGTGGGGATTGGCCTCGGGAGACTCTCTCCTTCAGGCCGGCCACCACGCCCTCTGCCGCTGCTTGGCCGCGGGCGATCAATTCCTCGGTCTGATCGAAGTCCACGGAGGAGAGACCGGACAAATCCGGCGTGACGACGAAGTCGGCCCGGTCCAGCGCCTCCCTTTGGCTTCTCAAAGACATTATGCTGGTGGCCTGATTGGCTATGTCCAGGGGACTGGTCAATTTGTCCGCAGGGAGAAGGGCCGAAACGGTGTTGACGGCGACCACCAGGTCCGATCCCAGATCCTTGGCTATGTCCACCGGAATGGGGTCCACCAGTCCGCCGTCTACCAGAAGACTGTCTCCTTTCTCCACCGGACTGAAGGCCAGGGGAATGGTCATGGTGGCCCGCAACGCCTGGGCCAGATCCCCGGAATCTAAAACCACCCGTTCTCCGGTGACCAGATCGGTGGTCACCGCCCGAAAGGGAATGGTCAGATTGTCGAAGCTCGAATAAGGCAGGCTGAACCATTTGGGGGTCAGTCTGGCCCGCATGGTCAGATCGGTGAACAGGTTGGTCAGCTTCTGGCCGGAGGTCAGGGCGGTGGGCACGTAGGGTTTGATGCCGTCCAGGCGAAATTGGAAAAGCGATCCCTCCTTCTCCTCCCTTTGAGAAAGAAACAGAGACATGCGCGGGGGCGTGTCGGAAAGAAGGTCGTTCCAGTCGATGTCCAAAGCTATTCGCTCCAGCTCGGCAGCCGAATAACCAGCCGCATAAAGCCCGCCGATAACTCCCCCCATGCTGGTGCCGACGATCAGGTCGATGGGGATGCCCTCCTTTTCGAAGACCTTCAAGACTCCGATTTGGGCCAGTCCACGGGCGCCTCCGCCGGAGAGCACCAACCCTATTTTGGGACCTCTCCGCCCGGTCTCGAAAGAAGGCGGGAACGATCCGCCGGATGTCTGAAGATAGTCCAGCCTGATCTCGATGCTGTCCTGGCACCAGACAAGTGAGGAGGATGCCCGGGTCATATCGGCCGGACCCCAGAAGGACAGCAAGACCCCCATGAAAATGGCTGTTAGAATTCTCATAGACTCACCGCAGGAAATATGAGGTCTGACTCGCGCGAGCGCAAGACAAATGTAAGAAGCACAAGGGGGACTGTTTTGCCAAGCGAGGGATCGGAGACCGGCGGATTTTGGCCTTGATTTCCGGAAGAACTTGTGCTATCAAGTAGTCGCCCGCAACAAACGGGCCCGACTGAAAGTACCGCAAGGGCGTTGGAGACGGATGGCCGCTGCAAACCGGAGAATCAACAACCGCAGCCAGGGCGAGAATCCGGCTTCAAGATGAGATGCACGCCGCAAACCGATTTCGCCGATTTGCGAGAATTTCCAATGGGCTGGCGTGTAATCTTCTGAAAGGAGGACCATTTGGTCAAGCTCTACGACAAGAGTAGCGGCCAGTACCTGGGCCGTATCGACGACGATCAGCTTCGGTTCCTGATGGACAATTTGGAGGAAGAGAGCTTAACCGATGCTGACTACTACATCAACCGGACAACGCTTGACCTTCTCAAAGAAAAGGGAATGAGCCAGGACTTGGCCCGGATGCTCGAGGGCGCCATGGGCCAGGGCGACGAGTTGGAGATTCGCTACGAGAAGGCCTAAGGCGGTCCTGGTCCTCACAAGGTATGTACCACGGCGGTACATGCCAGAGTATGAACCGTACGGTTCATACCCAAGGAGGTGAGACTATGGGTATCAAGATATGGTGGGTGTGGATGGCCATAGCGGCGTTCTTCGTGGTGGCCGAGATATTCCACATGGGTTTTTTCCTCTTGTGGTTCGGCGTGGGGGCCGCGGTGGCGGGAATCCTGGCACTGCTGGGCCTCGGTCCGGGATGGCAGCTGGGCAGCTTTGTGGTGCTATCGGCAGTGCTCTTTGCCGTCTCCCGGAGCTTTGCGGAAAGATTCACCAAAAAGCAGCCGCCGGGTGTGGGCGCCGATCGGTTCGTTCAAGAAAAGGGCGTGGTGATAGAACAGATCGACAACTTCAAGAACACCGGCCGCGTCAGAATCGGAAAAGACGAATGGAGAGCGGACAGCCAGACGGATGAGGTCATCCCGGAGGGAAAAACCGTCGAGGTAGCCCGCGTGGACGGAACCCACCTGGTGGTGAAAATCGTGAAGGAGGGTGAATAACATGGCAGCCCTATACGTGATCGTGGCTATCGTCGTTTTCGTGTTTGCGGCGAGCGGAATCAAGATCATCCGACCCTGGCAAAAAGGTCTGATCGAACGCCTGGGTAAGTATCAACGTACTGCCGACAGTGGGCTGACGGTTATCGTCCCCGTCGTGGAAACGATGATAAAGGTGGATATGCGCGAGCAGGTGGTGGACGTGCCGCCCCAGGCGGTGATCACCAAAGATAACGTGGTGGTGGAGGTGGATGCGGTGGTTTACTACGAAGTGACCGACCCGGTAAAGATGACTTACAACGTGGCCAATTTCTACATGGCGGCTACCAAACTGGCCCAGACCAACCTGAGGAACCTGGTGGGTGATTTGGCGCTGGACGAATCGCTCACATCCAGGGAAGTGATAAACACCAAGCTGCGCCAGATCCTCGACGATGCCACGGACAAGTGGGGCACCCGTGTCACCCGGGTGGAGCTTCAGAGGATCGAGCCTCCCAGAGACGTCACCGAGGCCATGCACCGGCAGATGAAGGCCGAGCGCGACAGGCGGGCCATGATCCTGGAGGCCGAGGGACACAAGCAGTCGGCCATACTCAAAGCCGAAGGGCAGGCCGAGGCCATAAAGAAGGTGGCCGACGCCGATAAGTACCAGAAGCTGACCGTGGCTAAGGGAGAGGCCGAGGCCATCCAGACCGTGTTCGGGGCCATACACGAGGGAAGGCCAACCAATGATCTGATCGCAATAAAGTACCTGGAGGCTCTGCAGTACATAGCCAACGGCCAAGCCACCAAGGTATTTCTGCCCCTGGAGGCCTCGGGCATTCTGAGCAGCATCGCCGGCATCGGCGAGCTTTTCAAGGAGAAGACTCCTCCGCAAAAGGGAGAAAGCAAGCCGGCATAGCATCCGGAAAGGGTGAGCAGAGATACGGAGAATCAGGAAGTCGGATGGTGACGTGGCAGATCGCTTAAGGAGGTATCTGGAGAATTGAGAATAACCGTTGCCCAGCTGAATCCGATTGTGGGAGACATTCGGAGAAATCTGAAGAAGATCACCGACGCGCTATCAGAATGCGGCAGAGGATCGTCCGACTTGGTGGTGTTCCCGGAGCTTTTCCTCACCGGATACCCGCCTCGGGACCTTCTGGAGAGACCCTGGTTCATCCGGCAGGTTCAGGCTGCGATAGATACGCTAGTCAGGACCTCGCGGGAATTCCCGGACGCGGGAATTCTCTTCGGCGCTCCCCTGCCGACCGGCAAAGACGCGGGAAGGGGGCTTTACAACTCCGCCCTTCTCATTCATCAGGGCCGAATACTCCTGGAACAGCACAAATCCCTTCTGCCCACTTACGACGTATTTGACGAAGCCAGGTACTTCGATCCGGGATCCGATAATCAGGTGGTACCCTTTAGAGGGGAGACTTTGGGAATCTCCATTTGCGAAGACGCCTGGAACGATCCCCAATTATGGTTGAGGCAGCCCTACTCTTTCGACCCCATACAGGTGCTGGCCGAGAAAAAAGCGACTCTTTTCATCAATATCTCCGCATCGCCTTTCTATGTGGGAAAAGAAGAAATCCGCTACCGCCTCATTCGAAGCCATGCCCAAAGGCACGGCATCCCTTTCGTGTTCGTCAACCAGGTAGGCGGAAACGACGAGCTCATATTCGACGGAAGGAGCTTCGCAGTCGACGGGTCGGGAGAGCCGACGGCGGTCCTTCCCCCTTTCGCGGAACGAGTAGAAACCATCGATACGAATCTCCGGGGCAAACCCGACAGCTACCTTCCCCAGGAGAGGATCGAGAGCGTCTACCAGGGACTGGTTCTGGGAATTCGGGATTATCTGGGCAAGTGCGGTTTCTCCCAAGCGGTTCTGGGACTTTCCGGCGGCATCGACTCGGCCTTAGTGTGCTGTTTGGCGAAAGAGGCGCTGGGCAGCCAGAATGTTCTGGGCATATCCATGCCGGGGCCATACTCCTCCCGGGGAAGCGTGGAGGACTCAAGAGATCTCGCCCGAAACCTGGGGATCAAGTTCGAGGTAGTGCCCGTCACTTCGATTTATTCTTCCTATCTGGAATCGTTGAAGACGCATTTCACGGGGAGAGAATTCGACATAACCGAGG
>CAZPRG010000152.1:0-6404 GCA_964588675.1 uncultured Ignavibacteria bacterium | reverse complement strand
ATAGAGTTAGAATGAGATACTGGCTTTCACGGAGAGGTGGCCGAGCTGGCTGAAGGCAGCTGCCTGCTAAGCAGTTGTAGGGCCAAAAACTCTACCCCGGGTTCGAATCCCGGCCTCTCCGCTTTTCTCACCCGCTATGCATTGTGTCTATGTTCTTCGAATGAAGCAAACAGGTCGCTATTACATAGGGCAGACTCAGAGCTTGATCAAGCGACTGGAGAAACACTCACGGGGTGAGACCAAGTCAGTGAAGAACCGGGGGGAGTTCGAGTTGGTTTATGTGGAAAGGTGCTCGACTCGTTCAGAGGCGATGAAGCGGGAAGAGCAGATCAAGAGATACAAAGGAGGCAACGCGTTTAGAAGACTGCTCGATGGTTGGGATAAGCAGAGCACGACGGACACCGAGTCGGCTGAAGTCCCGCCTCTGGCGGGATAAGCAGTTGTAGGGCCAAAAACTCTACCCCGGGTTCACTTCGACCTGCTCGGTGTCTTACGACGAATCCCGGCCTCTCCACCATTGTCGATAGACAATGGTCCTGAGTTGGTGTTTAGATTCTACGAACCTACCCAAGCCTGCCGAAGAGTTGAAGTCTCATTTCGCCAATACAAGTCCCCCTGATAAGGGGGATTTAGGGGGTTCCAAACAACACTGAGGGACATGAGAAGTGGAGAGGATGAGGATAATCGACACGGATGCAGAGAGTATTTTGAATTACGCCCTCTGTGGCTACAAGAACATCAAGCAGGAAGGGTATAGCCGCAAGATCGACTGGCTGAAGAAGCGCTTCGAGGAGGGTATGAAGGTCAAAATTCTCCACTCGGCCCAAGACGGAACCGCCGGCATGATCGAGTACGTTCCGGGAGAGTATGCCTGGAGACCGGTGGATGCCAAGGGATACATGTTCATCCACTGCCTGTTTGTGATGCACAAGAAACACAAAGGAAAAGGCTATGGCTCGCGCATGGTGGAAGAGTGCCTGAAAGATGCCAAAAAGCAAAAGATGCACGGTGTGGCCGTGGTCACCCGCAGAGGCACCTGGATGGCAGATAAGGGACTATTCGAGAGACTGGGCTTTGAGGTTGTCGACACGGCACCGCCCGACTTCGAACTGCTGGTGAAGAAATTCAAGAAAAGCTCTCCCTCGCCCAAGTTCAAAGGGGGCTGGGAAAAGAGATTGGCCAAATACGCCAAGGGGATGACCATCATCAGTTCAGATCAATGTCCCTACTGCACCAAATCGGTGAAGGAGATCGTGCAGACCGCCAAAAGCAAGTATGGCCTCAAGCCTAAGGAGGTCCAGCTTAAATCCTGCCAACAGGCACAGGATTCGCCTTCGCCGTTCGGCGTATCCGCGCTAATCATCGACGGCAGATTGGTGGCTGACCACCCCATCAGTAATACAAGATTCATAAACATAATGGAAAAAGAGCAAAAGTAGGTTGCCGGTTGAGTAGGGCAGGAAAACCATGAACGTCCAGAAGGTGGTCAGGTGATTCCCGGAAGAGCGGGGGAACGGAGTGGTTCTGAGGGAGACTGAATCGCTACGAGAATCGGACATTCGATTTCTTCGTCGATCTCAAAGCAGAAATCGATTGCGCAGATGATACTGAAGTATGTCATAGCGTGGCTGGCAATGCCGATCATCGGCATCGTCAACGGGACCATCCGAGAGTTGGCGTATAAAAACGCCTTGGGTGAGCTGCGCGCTCACCAGGTCTCGGTGGCGACCGGGATTGTTCTCTTCGGCCTGTACGTCTGGATCTTAAGCCTCCGGTGGAAAATCGGATCAGCTGCCCAGGCCATCGCGATAGGACTCATCTGGCTGGTTTTGACCGTCGCCTTTGAGTTTGTATTCGGACATTACGTCATGCGTCAACCCTGGAGCAGGCTGCTTCACGATTATAATATTCTGGAGGGAAGAGTGTGGTTGTTGGTGCTGCTTTGGATAACCATAGCTCCCTATGTCTTCTACAAGCTTTCCTCCTGAACAAAGCGCAGGCCTCTTCGCAGCTGACTTTGGTTGCAGAAGTGACAAGATGAGCGAGACCGATTTCGAAAAAGCACGGCTGCCGAAATTCTCCTGGTGCCTGCGAACAATTGCCGGAGACGAGCCGATATGGGAATACCTTCTGTGAAGAAAGACAAAACTCTGCACGTAACCAATCGGGACGACTGGCGGGCATGGTTGAAGAAGAACCATGCCGCGGAGAGAGAAGTGTGGTTGATCTACCACAAGAGACATACCGGCAGCCCCAGAATTCCTTACGATGATGCAGTGGAAGAAGCGATCTGTTTCGGCTGGATCGACAGCACCGTGCGAAAGCTCGACGAGGAAAAATACGCCCAGAAATTCACTCCCCGCAACGACGAAAGCAAATGGTCCGAGTTGAACAGGAAAAGAGCCGAGAGGATGATCAAAGAGGGAAGGATGACCGAAGCGGGACTGGCGAAATTCCGGAAAGCGGGAAAGCCGAATGCCAAAGCTGCGGCGATGAGAGCGCCGGGGAAAAAGCTGGTTGTTCCCCCCGATCTCAGAGAAGCCCTGGCGGCCAACAAGAAGGCTCAGGAGAACTTCAACAATTTCGCACCGGGTTATAAGAGACTATATATCCGATGGATCGCGGCTGCCAAGAGGCCTGAAACCCGGGCCAAAAGGATCAAGCAAACCGTCAAGTGGTCCTCGGAGAACAAGAAACCAGGGATGTTGTGATTATGCCATAAGGACTTCGCGTCCCTGATTCGCGGCTCCATCGTTTCAGCGCTTCTCCGCAAGTCGCCCCATTCTCCCGCCAGAAAAAGACCTCTGGTTGGTAACGGACATCTCGTCCGTTACCTGAGACTGTGTGTCACGCACGAGGCGTCCGTGACCAACGGTGAGACTTACAGGCTGCCCCTCATCCTGTCCCTGGCTACGCCGTAGGCCTCCCCGAGGAGAGAAGGAACCCTCTATCCTGCGCTCGAGAGTTGGTAGGTCGGATATGTCCTCAGGACTATCCGACTCTTGAGGTGTCCGAAACCTCCCCTGGCGGGCAGGATTTCGGACCTACGAACTGCCCCTCATCCTAACCTTGGCTACGCCGTAGGCCTCCCCAGAGGTATGAACCGTATGGTACATACCAGAGGGGAGAGGGAACCTTCTATCCAGCGATTGGGAGCAATTACCCTTCCTTTCTCGTCTGCCAGTCTCCGATTTTCAATTGACAACCCTCTGTTTTGTGTTAACTTGCTTTCTCCTGGAGAGCGCAAGTTATGCAGATTGCGGACGCGAACATAAAGCAGTTGATACGCCTGGCGCTGGCCGAGGATATCGGCAGGAAAGACATCACGTCGGAGGCCCTGGTAGGGAAGAATCTCTCCGGTAGGGCCGTGATCGTTGCCAAGCAGGATGGAGTTCTGGCCGGGCTTTACGTCGGCAAAGAGGTCTTTCAGGCGGTGAATCGGCGAATCTCGTTTAAGATACTCAAGCGGGATGGGCAGAAAGTCAAAGAGGGACAGAGGATCGCTGTGATTCAAGGAGAAGTGAGAGACATACTAGCTGCGGAGAGAACCGCTCTGAACTTCCTGCAAAGACTCTCCGGCATCGCCACGCTGACCGCACAATATGTGTCGAGAGTGAAGGGAACCAAGGCCAAGACTCTTGACACCAGAAAGACCACGCCGGGCTTGAGGGTGTTGGAGAAGCAAGCGGTCAAGGCTGGCGGCGGCCAGAATCACAGAATGGGTCTTTTTGATATGTTTCTCATCAAGGAGAATCACATCAAAGCAGCGGGCGGAATCGTCGAGGCGGTGAGGAAAGCCCGTTTGAAGCGACGAAAAGAGAAGATCGAAGTCGAAGTCAGAAATCTGCGCGAGCTTGAAGAAGCGATCAGAGCGAAGCCGGATTGGATCATGCTCGACAACATGAGCATCCAACAGATGAAGAAAGCAGTCAAGATGGTTCGCTCGGCCAGTCCGAAAATCAAGATCGAAGCATCCGGCAATGTTACTCTCAACAACGTCAGGAAAATCGCGCTCACCGGCGTGGACTTCATCTCCATCGGAGCTTTGACACACTCCGCGCCTGGGATGGACTTGAGTTTGATATTGATAGAACCGTGAGTGTGATGTTTACACAAACCGCGAAAGCAAGCTTTCGCACTCCAAATGCGTCACCTCGATAATCCCTCTACCTCTACTCCAGAAATCTCCATGTCATCCCAGAACAATCGAAACGCCATCGCAACCCTGAAAGCAGCCGAGGAAGACCTGCTCGCGCTTTTGCGCGATAACCAGAACTCTTTCTTAAGCACCAGGCAGATCGCAGAGAAGCTGGGAATACATCCCTATGTGATCTACCAGTCCATCAAGGAGCTGCGAAGGTGGGATTTCAAGATAGCTTCCGAGAAGGGAAAAGGTTACAAACTGCTGTCGGTCCCCGAACTACTCATTCCCACGGAAATCAAAGACAAACTTAAGACCAAGATTCTGGGCAAAAAAATACTGGCCTATCGCACCATCGGATCGACCAACGATCTTGGATTTCGGCTGGCCGAAGGTGGTTCTCCCGAAGGAACCCTGATCGTGGCGGATCATCAGACCAAAGGCAGAGGCAGGATGGGCAGGAGATGGTACTCGCCGCCCAAGCTGGGCTTGTGGATGAGTTTGATCCTGCGGCCGGAGATACCGCCCTTCAAGGCCCCCGGACTTTCCATCTGCGCGGGTCTGGCTCTGGCGCAGACCATAAAGGACCTCACCGGATTGGATGCCATGACAAAATGGCCCAACGACTGCCTGATAAACGATAAGAAGGTTGGGGGGATACTTTTGGAACTGTCCGCGGAGCTGGACCGAACCAACTTCGTGATCGCCGGAATAGGGGTGAACGTCAATCACCAGCCTAACGATTTTCCCAAGAGCCTGTCGTCCAAAGTCACGTCCGTCCGAATGGAGTGGACCAAGGAGCTGTCCAGATTGGAGCTCCTGGCGGCGTTTCTGGAGAGGTTCGAAGCCGTCTATCTGGATTTCAAAGCCCACGGGCTTACCAACCAGCGAAAGTCGATAAAGAAGTTCTCCTCCCTGCTGGGCAAGAAGGTTCAGGTCAAGTTCGGCAAGGAGGAAATCGATGGAACGGCTCAGGATATCGATGATAACGGCTCGTTAGTCATCAAGACCAAGAAGGGAGAAAGAGCCGTCAGGGCGGGCGAGGTGACGGTGCTGTGAGTCTTGAGCACGATATAAAGCACGATCTTTAAGTCATGGAAGATAACATGCGCCCATCCAGGAGTGCCGCTACATTTGTCGCCGTGGTAGCTTTGTTCCTACTGGTTTTTGGTTCCATTATGTTCAGCCGCTTCGAGGCGATGCAGAGGCTCTTCTTGCACCTGAGCCCTGACGGGTCTTTTGTCCCCCAGACGCTTCTGGTGCTGAAAAGCTCGTTTCTCTCCTTCGGATTTGTGGGAATCTGCCTTCTTCTTTTCCTTCTCTTTCGCGGAAACGTCCTCAAAGGAGTCCTTTCAGAACTGGAGAATCTCCCGGAGGCAAAATTCCTTCTGTTGTTTTTGGGCCTGGGCTTGGTTTTGAGAATGCTGTGGATTCTGTTGGTCCCCACGCAGCTTTATGCGGACTGGAAGTGGTACGATGACGCAGCCTATCATCTATCTCAGGTCTGGAGATATGAGGAAAACGGTGTACCTACCGCGTATTGGCCTATCGGCTATCCTCTTTTTCTGGCCGTGATTTATCGGATATTCGGGCACAGCTACTTAGTGGTCCACCTGATCAGCGTGCTCTTGAGCTTGTGCATCTGTTTCCTTACCTATGTCATCGCCAAACGGCTGGTGGGGCCGGTCACCGCCCGGTTGAGCTTGGTGATTCTGGTTCTGTTCCCCGGCCAGATATTCTACACTAATGTTCTATCGTCAGAGATTCTCTTTACCACCTTGCTTTTGCTGATGATCCTTATCCTGCTGAAAACCCGGGAGCAGACTTCCCTCCTTGCTCCGCTGATCGTCGGACTCCTGTTGGGTCTTCTGGTCATGGTCAGGGCAATGGCGCTGGCTTTTCCCCTGCTGATCGTGCTCTTCTATCTCAAGTGGGGCCGAAGATCATTTGCGGGTCTGAAAAACGCCATACTGGCCGTGTTGGTCACCTGCCTGGTTTTGCTCCCCTGGATGCTGAGGAACAAGCGCGTGCTGGACACATTCAGCATTGCCACCAGCGGGGGCATAGACCTGTACATAGGGAACAGTCCCATCTCCAGTGGGAATTGGGTGTGGACCAAACAGAATCCCTTTGAGGATTTATCCGCTCCCAATGAGGTGGAGAACAATAAGCTGGGCTATCGGCTGGCCACAAAGTTCGTAATGGACGATCCGGTGGGATTCATCATCCGGGGGATAAAGAAGGAAGTGTACATGTTCGCCAC
>CAZPRG010000151.1:1901-6427 GCA_964588675.1 uncultured Ignavibacteria bacterium | reverse complement strand
GTGGGAACCGGAGGCTATCTTTTTGGGCATGCCATGGAGGTCATAATCGGGGACGTGAAACGTTACGAGCAAGTGGCCCTGGTGGCAATTGCCATCATCGGGTTGTCAGTATGGATCATCCATCTCTGCCGTCGCAGGCTGTGCAAGGGCAACCACCTTGATTCGCCCTGAACCCGCCGCTTGTTGGTACACTGCTGGAATCTTATACGAGTTGATTTATGACGAAAATCCTACCGGCGGATTTCGAGAAGCAGCTTTCCCAGATAAGAGAGATCCTCGAAGAATATTCCACTTCGTTGGGTTTTGATCTGCACTTCCAGGAATTCGAAAGAGAGATAGTTCAACTACCCGGAGACTACGGGCCCCCGGATGGCCGTCTTCTGCTTGCAGTTGAGGATGATAAGATCGCCGGATGCGTGGCACTGAGAAAACTGGATGAGAACCTGTGAGATGAAGAGATTGTATGTCCGGCCGGAGTTTCGAGGGAAAAACTTGGGAAGAGACTTGGCGGAAGCCATAATTCGAGAGGCTCGCAAGATCGGCTACCAACGCATGCGGCTGGATACCGTTCCCTTTATGAAGAGAGCGATTGCTCTTTACCGGTCCTTGGGCTTTAGGGAGATCGAGCCCTATCGTTACAATCCCATACAAGGGGCGAAGTTCATGGAGTTGGATCTGACTTAGGATCGGCTTGGGCCGATTGCGGCTTATCACATGAACCAACAGAACCGAGCTTACCTATACGCCATCGCGACCGTCCTTCTCTGGTCGACCGTGGCCTCCGCTTTCAAAGTTTCGCTCAGGTATCTGGATTTTCTGCAGTTGCTTTTCTTCTCCTCCATCGCCTCTACGCTTGTGCTCTACCTGATTCTTGCATCTCAGAACAAGCTTGGTCTACTCAGGCAGTTTTCGGCGAGGGACTACCTGCACTCGCTGGTCCTGGGTTTCTTAAATCCCTTCCTGTACTACGTGATCCTGTTCAAGGCTTACTCCTTGCTTCCTGCCCAGGAAGCCCAGCCCTTGAACTACACCTGGTCCATCGTGCTGGTGATACTCTCCATTCCACTGCTGGGGCAGAAGATAGGAGCCAAAAGTATCTTGGCCATCTTCATCAGCTATTTCGGTGTGCTGGTCATCTCCACCCGGGGGAATATCCTGGGCTTGAAATTCAGCAACCCCACGGGGGTACTCCTGGCGCTGGGAAGCGCGTTCATCTGGGCGCTGTTTTGGATATACAATATGAAGGACCAGCGAGACGAGGTGGCCAAGCTATTTTTGAACTTCGCGTTCGGGTTTGTCTTCATCCTAATCGCTATGCTGCTTTCCTGGAGGATGACGATTCCGCCTATAGAGGGATTGTTGGGCGCAGCCTATGTGGGATTATTTGAGATGGGAGTGACCTTCGTTCTCTGGCTGAAGGCTTTGAAGCTGTCGAAAACCACGGCACAGGTGGGCAATCTCATCTACCTGTCGCCGTTCGTATCGTTGGTGCTGATTCGGGTGGTGGTGGGGGAGACCATACTGCCTTCTACGATTGTGGGACTGGTCTTCATCGTGGCGGGGATTATAATGCAGCGGCGGGTGAGTCGAACGACGTCGGGCGCCGAGAACTTGTCTTGACTTTCTCCGTTGGGAAGGATAACATGTTACTCCGGAACGGGGAAGCAAGACACTGAAGGAGCGGCAATCTTGAGCAGACTGAAATGGTTGATAGTCGCGGTGATACTTGCCTGCATTGTCGTTTTTTTCGTAATCCGCGGTTTGGGATCGTCTCCCAAACTCTCGGTGGACAAGTTCGCAGAGGTCTACGTTCAGCTCTCCATTACCTCGGATACACTCTCCTCCGACAGCGTGAAACTTGAGGAAGAACGAAGCAGGATTCTCCGACAAGCAGGTGTCACGCAGAGCGAGATGGACGAGTTCGTCCAAGGATTGGATGAGAAGCCCACCGAATGGGCGGAGGTGTGGAAGAAGATAGTGGAGAAGTTGGAGCAGAGAAGGCAGCAGGTCAGGTCACCATAAACGCGTTCTCTATGTGATCGACCATTTCCCTTCCCTTCTCGTAGCTAATAGCCAAAACGTCGAATCTGAAATCGCAGCCGCTTACATCGTTCTTCTGAATGAAGTCGCTGGCTACCTCGATTAGATTCTTCTGTTTCCGTTGATTCACCCTTTCCTGCGGCGCTCCGAAGTCCTTTGATCTTCCGGCCTTGACCTCGACGAAGACGATGGTGTTCCCGACCTTACCGATCAGGTCGATCTCCTTGTGGCCATAACGATAATTCCGATTGAGAATTTGAAAGCCCTTTCGCTTGAGATATTCCTCGGCCAGGGCTTCCGATTTTTTCCCGAATTCCTGTTTGTAGTTGGTCATGTTTGAATCCCACTGGGCGGGGCTGAATGCCCCGCCCTATGGATCAGAGGATGTTGTCTGTGCCATAGGGGCGGGAATTCATCCCGCCCGGGAGTAACCTCAGCCCCTGCCTCCCCCTCTCCATGAAATGGAGAGGGGGACCGAGGGGGAGAGGTGCTTTTAATTCATCTGGACATCAATGCCACCCGATGCCACAATCCAATCCCGCCCTATGCATGAAAGGTGTTGCCTACGCCATAGAGGCGGGAATTCATCCGCCGGGAGAAACCTTACTTTCGCCTCGGAATTCTTGTTGAGTCGGTGTTTGTAGTTGGTCATGCTCAAGTTCCGTGTGGCGGGGCTGAATGCCCCGCCCTATGTATCAAAGGGTATCACCTACTCCATAGAGGCGGGAATTTATCCCGCCGGGAGAAGTTATTTCATCTCCAAGTCCGTCTGATTCGACTGGCAGAGCCGGACCAGACTGAAAGACCTTCTGTGTATGCGACAAGGACCGAAAGTCCTCAGCGCCTCCACGTGGGTCTTGGTAGCGTAGCCCTTGTGATGGGCGAAATTGAACTCCGGGTATTGCTTGTGATATTCGAGCATGATCCGGTCGCGGGTAACCTTGGCCACGATGGAGGCGGCGGCTATGGAAAGGCTCAAGCTGTCGCCCTTGATCACCGGCATCTGAGGAAGCGACAGGTTGGGGATCTTCTGGTTGCCGTCCACCAGGACGAAATCCGGCGCGCTTTGCAGTTGGTCGATCGCCTGACGCATGGCCTGCAGGGAGGCATTCAATATGTTCAACTTGTCGATGACCTTCTCGGTCACCACTCCCACCCCCACCTGTTGGGCATGCTGCATGATTAGGTCGAAGAGCTTCTCCCTCTTCGCGGGGGAGAGCTTTTTGGAGTCGTTCACCTCCGGCACGGAGAAGTCCTGCGGCAGAACCACGCAGGCAGCCACCACCGGCCCGGCCAGGGGGCCGCGCCCCACCTCGTCCACGCCCGCGACGGATTGGAAACCCCGATCCCAAAGCCGGGATTCGAGCACCAGCAGGTTGTTCGGAGCGTCAGCCATAAGTTGTGAAGAAAAAAGAGTAAGATCGGCATCCATTCTAGAAGTCCGCCTCTTCCATCTTATCAGGCGATCTTGTGGTTTGTCAAGGGGAAAAACCGATTTGCTGCCTGAGGGACAAGCAGAAGAAGTTGGGTGGTCGGAGGAGTGCGTCCGAGCGGAGGGCATCACGTCTATCTACTGCGTGCTCTATCGAACTATCTCACAGCAGAGCTGTGAGCCACCCGCGATTGAGGTCAGCTGCGGCTGTAAGCGATTCGCTGCAGTGATCTGTTGGCGTTTTCTTTTATCTATCATGGGTCATGCTGGAAAACAGCATACAACAGCATCAGCACTGTTCTGATTTTCCAGTTGAACCCGTACTCTCGTACAAGTATCGTCTTTATTTATTTCTCGATTCAAATCAGTCGCTATGCGATTGAGACACTCTTCCCATCGGCTGTCATTGCTGGGGATTGGGAACAAAACGAATGCAATGAGGCCATGTTGTGAGTTCTTTTTCAATTTCTTTGCGTCAGCGACGACACTAGCTATATTTCTTGTTATTGGGCGCCTTCTATTCAACACACCCTGCATGCGCCAGTTTGTGTTTGGCGTCTTCAATTCAACATCATAGACCGTCCCCTGGAATGTGAAAGATAAATCTGACCTCTGAGAGTTAGCGCACTGTGAGGGTGCCTCCAAAAGTACATTCGTTGCGCCCTTACTTTCGGCATATGCTGCAAGTTCGAACTTTAGCCACCCTTCGAATTTCGCTCGCTGACATAGCGCAAGCCGTGTGATTGAGGGATGATTATTAAATAATGCAACGATCCACTGACGAAGTGTCTTATGCATATTCTCTCTTATTGCCCCAACGCTGGAGCTAACGCGCGCGCGGTTTACTGCGTCGCCTTGAGCTCCTTCTTCGGCAAGTTCATTGAACCAAACTACCTCGGTCACTGAAGAGACCTCCTCCAAGTCGTTCTCCTCATCCTGACGGTACATCGCAATAACCAGATCCCAGATTTCGATTGTCATCCGTCGGAAACGATTGAGTTCAGCGAGAGTCAATCGGTCGACGGTGCGGTAATTCTCTTCATCCTTATTCTTC
>CAZPRG010000151.1:0-1891 GCA_964588675.1 uncultured Ignavibacteria bacterium | reverse complement strand
CGTAGTATGCCAAGAAATCCCGAAATGTACTGTTCAAGCGTCGGCGTGTCGTACGGTCCGCGTTAGTGCGATTGAGGAGAGCGGAGAGCAGTCAGCCGGGTTGATCCATCCTCTCTTTATCTGGCGAAGGGCAATTCTGTCCGATCAGCTGCGAAAGAGATAGCCCAAGACAGCTGAGAATGAACGCAAGCCGCTCAGTCAGATGGTTGACTTGCTCGACCCCAGATTCTTCAACCGCGTCGAGGAGTTCGTTCCATCCGTCGGCTGCTTTTTTCAATGAATACAATTGAAGATTGGTGTGTTCGAGATCAAGTTCCGAATACAAATGGCAATAATACGCCACTGTTTTGTTCTCCCATGTGCCGGACAATGATTATACGGCTTCTTTATAACACACTTGGCTTGCGAAGTCGCAGTATAACACGCCAACGTTGGAATTGCCATAAGCCTCAGTTGGGGCGGGGGTTCAACCCTCGCCCCATCAAGAGGGGCCGCGTGCTCTTGACTTATCTTGTGTCAGGGGCGCAGGCCACGTGACCTCAGGACTATTGTCAGGCGCTAAATCTCATCCAAATTCCGCCCAACGAATTCAGCCGATGACCTCCATGCTTTTCTTACTTGGTTAGTGTCAGGGTCTCTGTACCAAGCGTCTGACCATGTTTTTTCAAAACTCCACTCCGAAGCCACTCTTTTACCTTTTCTGAAGTGAGTCTTGGTAGAGGGGAAGATACGATAGGACACCATCGCGCCACTAGATGATTCTGTACGCAGAATAACACCTTTCACATTTGGAATAGGATGCTTGCATTCCGGATCAGAATATATGGGTACGCCCTCATGGTGAACCCAGCTTTTTTCCCTTGGCAGTGACTGGATTGTTTTCAGTATAGTAACGCCTGAGTCTACTGCACTTAGGATATTCCTATCTTCTGTTTCTCCCCCGTGAATGATTCTATTTCGGGTGTCCCAAAATAGTCTGAGACTGCTTGCGACGTATTTGGGTAACCCATAATGACTATCGAGGTCGTCGACAATTTGAGAAAGCGTGAGTTTACGACCCGGCTTCAGTTTTCCTATACTTGCAAGTGTATGTCTGGCTTCCTTTTCGATTTCAGATGCTAGAAGAATCAAAGCAGTTCTTGGGGAACGGCCGGCCTCCTTGATAATGCTTCTAATAGAATCATCATCGACACTCGATGTATCTTTTTCGATTTCTGCCGCCTTCGGTTCTGTTTCCGTGCGTGGCAAAGATGCGACTTCCTCTGTTGCCTCTGTTGCTACCTGCTGCAATTTTACTAATTCATCACTCAACTCAAACTCTTGACCGAACAACTTACCCTTCTTGATTCTTGCGATTGCCATAGCTATTTCCGTACGGAAAACGATGAAGACTACGAACCCAAGTATTGGCCAAAGAAGAATTGCAATCCCCTTAAGCAAGTCTGAAAACTCACTCATAGAGCCATCCTTCCTTATCGTCTAATGCCACAAATCACCGGCGGGGAAGCCCGGCTCGCTTGTCAAGGCGGGTCCACTCCACTATGCCCCGCCTTGTTTCGTGCAAGTCAACCTGTCTTAACACCGGGTATTATAGTTTGCGGACCTTTGCAAGTCAAGGGAAATGCAGAGTGACTATTATTGAACCCCCTGAATCCCCCTTTTCAGGGGGACAAATGCAAGAACCCCTTTCCTACGGATCTTCGACCCTACGGGTCTTCGATATCAGGGGGACATGAAGAAGTACCTTTGTTTCCCGCCAGGTCGGGGGGCTGGCGGGCACGGAAGTTGATCTGCCCACAAAGCCCGATTGCTCCATCCGACTATCTCACGGCAGAGCTGTGGGCCACCCGCCCGGGTGCCGCACTCCGTCTGCAACGTGGTCTGGCTCCCA
>CAZPRG010000150.1:0-6502 GCA_964588675.1 uncultured Ignavibacteria bacterium | reverse complement strand
CTCTCGCGTCAAAAACCGCACAAGCCCCGCCACAGGCGGGATTTTCAACAAGCTTCTGCACCCCGAACGTGCGATTGAAAATCTGAAAACCGCAGAAGCCCCGCCACAGGCGGGATTTTCAACAAGCCTCTGCACTCCGTATGGTAAGATTGAAAACCGCGGAGGCCCCGCCAGGGGCAGGATTTTCAACAAGCTTGTGCACTCCGGATCGGATGAATGGAGGGCGAAATTGGAGATATTCGAATCGCTGGCTCATGATGAGCACGAACAGGTGGTCTTCTGGTCGGACCGGGTGGCGGGCTTAAGGTCCATCATCGCCATCCACGATACGACCTTGGGTCCTGCTATCGGCGGCGTCAGGATGCATGCTTATCTGTCCGAGGACGAGGCGCTGAAGGACGTGCTTCTCCTCTCCAAGAGCATGACCTACAAGGCTGCTGCTGCCGGAATCAACCTGGGCGGTGGACAGGCGGTGATCATCGGCGATCCGGTCAAGGACAAAAACGAGGTGGCGCTCAGATCGTTCGGCCGCTTCGTGGAGAGCTTAAACGGAAGATACATAACCGCCGAGGATGTGGGAACCACAGTGGAGGACATGGAGATCGTCAGATACGAAACCGAGTACGTCACCGGACTATCGCAAGCTCTGGGCGGGGGGGGAGACCCGGGCCCGGTGACCGCCATCGGACTGGAAAGCGGCCTTCTGGCCTGCGCGGAGAAGGTGTTCGGCGAAAAGTCCCTTAAAGACCTGACCATCGCCATCCAAGGACTGGGAAACGTAGGATACAACTTGGCCAAGCTGCTTTATCAAAGGGGATGCAAGCTTCTGGTGTGCGACATCGACCAGGCCAAGGCCAATCTGGTAAGGGAGGAATTCGGGGCCACGGTGCTTTCGCCGGACAGCATATACGACGTGCAGGCGGATATCTTCTCGCCGAATGCTCTGGGCGGAGTCATCAATGACCAGACGGTGGAGAGGCTGAAGGTCAAGATCGTGGCCGGAGCGGCCAACAATCAATTGGAAGAGGAACGGCACGGGGATTTGCTGCATCAGAAGAAAATCCTCTATGCCCCGGATTTTGTGATAGGCGCAGGAGGATTGATCAACGTGGTCAACGAACTGGAGGGCTACAGTCAGGATCGGGCGATCAAACGGGCCACGGGAATACGCGACATACTGTCGAGGGTTCTGGATAAATCGGAGGCAGAGAACATCCCCACCCACAAGGCGGCAACCCTGCTGGCGGAGGAGCGCATAAGACAAGTCAAGGGCTTCAAGCAGAGCGTAGGGGACAAGGGCGGGTGTGACTGCGACTGAGCGTCCAGCGTTTCGGATCGACGAATCCGGCATCTTGGCCGGTTAAACCAAGTCATGGACCAACACAAAATACTCAGCATCAACCCCGGGGCGACTTCCACCAAGGTGGCACTGTATCTGAACGAATCACCCATCAGGGTGGAGACCATAAGGCATTCCACCGAGGATTTGGCTCATTTCCAGGGCACCCTGGATCAACTCGACTACCGGAAAGAACTGGTTCTGAAGTTTCTTGCGGAGAATGGGGTCAAGGTCGGCGACCTGTCCGCCGTCGTGGGGAGGGGTGGTCCGTTCAAGGCGTTGGAGAGCGGGACGTATCGAGTGAATGATCGGATGTTGTCGGACATCAGGTCGGGAAAGGTGCAAGCCGACCATCCGTCCAATCTGGGGGCGCTGATTGCCCACGAGTTGGTGGAAGGAACCCGCGTTCCGGCGTTCATCGTGGATCCCGTATCCGTGGATGAATTCATCCCGGAAGCTCGTGTCTCCGGTTTGCCCCAAATAGAGAGAGTAAGCCTGTCACATGCGCTCAATCAGAAGATGGTGGCTAGAAAAGCAGCCAAGAAGCTGGGCAAGAAGTACGAAGAGCTGAACATGATCATCGTCCATCTGGGATCGGGAATAAGCGTCAGCTCGCACCTGAAGGGGAGACAAATCGACGTGAACAACGCCAATGACATGGGTCCGTTTTCCCCTCAAAGGACGGGCGCCCTGCCGGTCACAGGCCTGGCCAAGCTGTGTTACTCCGGGCAGTTTAGCGAGAAGGAGATGATACGGCTTCTCACCAAGAAAGGCGGGCTTTTGGCGCATCTGGGAACCGACAGCGTTCCGGAAGTGGAGAAAAGAATCGACGACGGTGATCACCAAGCCAAGTTGATTTATGATGCTATGGTGTACCAGATCGCCAAAGAGATCGGCGCAATGGCCACGACGCTGAAAGGCAAAATGGATGCGATCGTGCTCACCGGTGGGATTGCCAACTCAGAAAAACTGACCGGCTCCATAACCAGCAAAGTGCAGTTCATCGCTCCGGTTCTGGTTTTCCCCGGAGAAGACGAGATGGAAGCTTTGACCTTGGGCGGTCTGCGGGTTCTATCCAGTGAGGAAAACGCCAAGCAGTACTAAGTTGAAAAACACGCTTTTAAGTCTTTCGCAGCTTCACCGCAAGTTCTTCTTACTCAATACGATTTGACCCAAAGGGATTGTGGTTATTCGATAAATCAGGCTGAAAGAGTCCTGATTCTTTTCTCACCTGGACTCTGCGAATCTGTGCTTACGTCCGCCACTCAAGGCACGTTAGTCTCTGATCATTAGCCTCGTTTCAGTCCATTTTCTGCTTGACATCCAGGTATGTGTTGGGTATTATACTAAGGAAGGGGAAATAGGTAATCACCCAGGGGTTTTGGACTTCTCTCTTATGGCAGTTCCACCAGTGGAAGAGAGTCCGGAAGAGGGCCTTCTCGTCTCAGAGTACTATCCGAGAACAGCACAGGAGAGAATTGCTCCGCCGTTGACCGCATGCATGCAAGCGGGCAAGGGGCAGTGCTGTCTTGTGAGAGCCCCATTTTCGATCCCTCCGACAACGCGCGACAATAAGGCAAGACCTCTATCCGCAAACCCTTCTTCAAGGAGGAAGACATGAGGAAGAAAGCGTTAGTTTTCCTGTCGTCATTCTTGCTCGTGTTCCTTTCCGCCAATTTTGTGATTCTTCGGCAAGATGCTGCTGGTGCCACCACAGAGAAGAAACTCAAAAAGAGGCACATTTTCGAAGACATCCGTCTGGACGGGTCTGAGCGCGATTTTGATCGCCCCCGACCGCAAGGGATGTCGAGATATCCAGCGACCGGTGTGAAGTACGACTTAAGCTGCACAGACATCGATCCGGAAATCGGCCAGGGGTTTATCGTTCAGCACGATGAGATAGGAGATACTTGGTACGACTTCCAGCAAAACGGTTCCATGGGCCGGATGATCTCGGTCACTCCCGAGGGTTACCGGCACTTCTCTTGGATGTTCGCCGATGGGCCTTATCCCGGAGCTTATCGCTATGTGGATGCCAACTGCAAGAATCCGGTCAACGAGTATCTAGGTCAAGTGCACGTGGATGGAGGCCAGTACAAGAATGCGGGGTACAGCAATCAGACTCATCTGCACGACGGGCGGTCAGTGGTGGTCTACCACCGGACTGCGGGTCAGCTCGGCGATCCAATGCCGGCGAGCATGCTCAGCATTGAGGACAGTTTGTGCGCGGGTGATTTCAATCGGCATTGGGATATCCCTGACTCGATTCGGTCCTCCTGCGTTGGTGGGCCTGGCGAATGGCCAAAATTGGCAGCGCTTTATGACGCCGTGGAGCAAAGAGATTACATTCACGTCGTGGTGAATGAGTTCAGCAGCGCAGGCTGCGGGTTGATCCTGGTCACGGCCTACCAGCGCTGCTTTCTGGGCGAAGGCGATACGCTGGTGTGCCAATCCTATGCCGACGGGGCGACGATGACTTACCACTTGGCGGCAAACGTCAACTACTCCGCTCCATCGAAGGTGGTCGGCTCTCTCGACTCCACTTGCGGCGTCACTGCTGTGCCGGTGGTCTCGCCGGTGAGCCGCAGAGTGACGGTTGCGTTCATCAAGCCCGCTTGCGATGGCACTTGCGACTACATGGGAGACATTGCCTTCGTGGAGTCCATGAGCAACGGAGACGATTGGATAGACGGCAGCAACTATCCGCCCCCGGAGCACAACGTCACCGACTATGGCTGCGGCTATCCCGAGGACTACCGGGCTAATTCCGATCTGAGTGCCTGCTATGATTACAACGACAGTCTGCACATCGTGTGGTGCACCGTGGGTTTCCCCGAACCGGGGTATTATCAGCCGGGTCTTGCGCATCTGTGGCATTGGAGCAAGTGCACGGGTGCCGCCGTAGTCACCAGTGCCGTCTGGGGCGGCACTGATCAGGGCATGCACAACGCCAACATCGCCAAGATGAGCATCGCGGCCAGGGATGCGGTGTTCAATCCGGGAGGTGAGCCAGATGCGGTGTACCTGTTCTGCATCTGGACGCAGTTTGACACCAACACCTCGGTAGGTGGAGCTCAGGACAACTCTGACGTGGGCTACACCAACGGAGAGCTTTACGGTGTGGGCAGCAACGACGGCGGACTGACCTGGGGCCATGCTTGGAACCTGACCCAGACTCACACTCCAGCTTGCACTCCGGGTAGCTGTGTCAGCGAACACTGGTCCTCATTGGCACAAAACATGTATGACGCCGACCTTCACATTCAGTACATCTGCGACCGGCATCCTGGTTCCGCGATTTCCGGACAGGATGCGGGCAGCGCGTGGGTGGACAATCCCGTGATGTACCTGGACCTGGAGACAGAGTGGGGACCAGGCTGCCCGGCGCCGCCGAGTTATACCCTAATTGAGCCGACGAGCTGGCACAGGCCGCCGCTCAAGGTGAGTCCCGGCGGCTCAAGGAATTTGACCATGAAGCTTACGAATTACTTTTATTGTCCCACGATCCCGTACAGTGTCACCAGCGATCATCCGTGCGTGCAGATTAGTGCCGCGGGTGTGCTGCTCACCTCCCAGACGGTAACGGTGAATGGGGTGGTCGACGGCAGCGGGCAGTGCGAGGGCACGTTCATTCAGGGCACGGTGACGATCACGCTGGGCAGTGAGAACTTCCGCGTTCCGGTGCATGCGGTAGTGGCTGAGGACTACTACGAGTGTCCGGTCGATCCGGCTACGTTTGACACGGTGGAGACGTCGGCCTTGCGGCTGTATGCCAATGCCAACTCGTTGGAGTGGATACATGACATCTCCAGTTATCCAGACACGGTACACGAGGTGGCCTTCCAGGGCGGCAGTTTTGTGGCCACGGCCACGGGAGACAGCGTAGCGGTGGGTCGCTGGTACGGAGACAACGACTGGCGTTCCGGAGTTCGGGACAAGCTGTACTACAGCCAGTGTGAGGAAGGGGACACCTTGTGTCACCTGCTTTACACCAAGAACATTTTCATCCACTATCCGCCTTCACCGCCTTACAACTTCCATGATTACTGGTACTGGTGGGAGTGGTCGAAGATGATCAAGGTGTGTGAGCTGCCGGATAACGAGAAGATCGTGATCAAGTACATCCGGGTACAGCGGCACGATCCCCCGACCTGGTGGCCGGAGAACGATCAGCTTCCCTATGCCACCACCGGACATGAGGACACCTACGTCGGCATGATGATGGACTTCGACTGTCCGTATGACACCATGGGCAACGAGAGTGCCCGGAACGAGGGTGGGTATGACGCGATGAACCAGATAGCCTGGCAGCGGGGATATGATTACACCGGAGCGCATCCTTCTTACAACGACTACTATGCGGGGATGGCCTTGGCGGACACGGGAAGCACCAATCCGCTGACTCCTTATGGCGCGCACATCATAAAGAACAACTACTATCTGTATCCTCAGTCACCTTGGGGCTGGAAGGACTCGGAGTTTTACGCGCTGGCGGCCACGGCGGGGACCTCGGTACAGGATGAGGATTCGCTGGTAGACCGTTCGGTGGTTATGACGGCCCAGCACATTCCCGCGGGGATCGACTCTCTTGCGGACTATTCCTTTGTGGTGATCGAGGCCTTCACGGACAATGGTCTGGCCGATCTGCAGTCGTTGGTGGACAAGGGTCGGCAGATAGTCCGTAAGGGGGTGGTGTCTCGAGACTACGGCTACCCGGTGAAATGCGGAGACCTATTTGTCGATATGGGTGTAAATTTGGGAGACGTGTTAATCTTGCTGAATTATCTCTTCAAGAATCAAGCGCCCCCACCTTGTCCCATGGGGCGGGCGGACACAAACAGCGACGGCATAGTCAATGTTGGCGACGCGCTAAGGCTTCTTAACTACCTGTTCAAAGGTGGGCCTCCGCCGACGTGTCCCGGTATCTGGTAGGCTGGATAGACGAACCGACGCGAGATTTGTTTCACATTTTGAGAGGGAGGCAAAGAAGAAGGGATAGCCGAAAAGGCTATCCCTTCCTGCATCTCGACCCCATTCGTCGATTTGCGCGAACAGGGAGAACCGGTGCGTTCGCCGAGCGTGAATTGACTCCAACGGAGTGCTGGGCAGGGCGTTTTCGCTTGACAAAACACTCCCCAGGTCAGTTATTACCAAAAACGAATC
>CAZPRG010000149.1:0-6503 GCA_964588675.1 uncultured Ignavibacteria bacterium | reverse complement strand
GATGCCCAGATCGTGCCCGTACTCATGGCAAAAGACGCCGATGTCGTTCAAGGCTGCCAGCGCATGTTCCTCCGGCTGCATGGTATAGCTGCTTATTCTAACGTCGTCTCTGGTCTGTTGGTTGATGGACCACCTATGCGACCACACCTGCCAGACGTTCCCGGTTTCCTCCGCTCCCGGTCCGGCGTGCACGATCATCAGTCCGTCAATCCATCCGTCGTGGTCATAATCGTAATCCTGGAAATTGATGCTGCCGTCAACTGCAGCCAGCACGTCCTCCACCAACCTCTGGCTGTTCTGAGGATAGCCTCCCAATCCCTTCAGCCCATTGGTGTAGTAGCTGTATGACTGAGGCGCTCTCACCCAGCCGTAAACCGACCCTTGCGGATCGTGAAGACCATACGAATTCTCCAGATAGTAGTCCCGGAAGCTGCCGGTGGGAACCGCATGACCCTGACTGAAGAGAAGCCAGTCCAGCGTGTCGGTGCTGTAGCTGTGCGGATTGTCGCTGAAGTCGACGCAGATCACCAGCGGCTTGCGAACTTTCAGCTCGCCGCTGTTTCTCTTGGCGAAGCGGAGCTCGTTGGCCGGGTTCTTGGCATACATCCCCCGTTCGGCCGCCGACTGCCATTGATCCAGCCATTCCTGCAGCTTTCCCTCGCGACGAAGCCTCTCCGCCACCTCCGGCATCAGGGGCGAGGCAAAAGAGCCAAGCGACCACGCCAGGGTCAAAATCAAGATCAAAAAAAGCGTTCGAAAAACGCCGCTTTTCATGCCCTGCTCCGTTGTTCGATCAGATCCGAAAAAGCAAGACGTTGCCACCGATCCTGTTGCTCAATATCTATACGCACGATCCGCTTTCACATTAAATCCTTTTCGGCCTGATCCTTTGCCGAGCGGGCCACGAGGAAAATTGTGACGGGGGGCTGGAATAAGGGTCAGAGGCGTTGTGGTCTCTCCACTTTTTCTGCCCCCTCATCCTGTCCTTCTCCCCTATATGGGGAGAAGGAACCGTGTGCCCTCGCGCTCTGGGATTCACAAGTCACAAAGGTCGGGTGAGGCGGACTTATGTTTGGGATCCATCGTGTCGTTTTTGCGGATTGCATTTGAGGCTCACTTGAGCAGGATCATCTTCTTGGCGACTTCGTCGTTTCCGGTCTTCAGTCGGTAGAGATAAACTCCCGAGGCCACCTTTTCCCCTGCGTCATCCGTGCCGTCCCAGCTGACCTGGTATCTTCCCGGAGGCAGCCGATCTTCAACCAGGGTCTTGACCAACTGTCCTCGAACGTTGTATATCCTAAGCGAGGTAGGGACCGGAAAACCGCTTTCAGTCCGCTGTCCGCCGTCCGCAGCCTGAAAACGGCCAACTGTGTACTGAATACTGGTAACCGGGTTGAAGGGGTTGGGGAAGTTCTGTGCCAACGAGAAGTCTGGCGGCAGATTGTCCTCTTCATCGTCATCATCATCCAGGCCGGTGCACAGGCATTCGTATTTGACTTTGGCTGAGGCCACGTTGTCCTTCAATTCCTGCAGACTCCCTCCACCAACTATGGCATACCCGACAACCACCTCCTGCTGAGGGGACAACTGAATAGGCCCGCAGGAGCTGAGGCTGGACCAGTCTTTCAACTCCGGCTCATCGCCCGCAACTTGGCTGGCCAGCTCCACACTTGTCGTTTTGGGAACTTGTCCCGACAGTAACCAGAACTTCTCCGCATCGGAGAAACCGTCGTAGATGGTCTGGGCATTGTCTATCTGCATCGAAGAATGCGGCAGATCGGACAAGGGCACAATGCTCAGGTACGTTTCGTTCTGGGCATCGAACTGATAATCCAGCGACAGATCCGGATCGAAGCCGACTTGATCGTCATTGGGCGAGCTTGAGGAAATGTCCCAGTCGAAGAACAAACCCACGAAGGCGTTCTGGATTAGATTCTCCGTTATGTTTTTCACCTTGTACTCAAGTATCAGGAAATCGTCGTAAGCCGGATCGGAGTAAACGTAACTCGTCTGGGTGATTTCCACCCCCAGCGGATTGGGGGCTGTCTCATCCGAGAATTTGCAGTAACCCTCCTGATCCGCGACAGCGCCCGGCGTCTGGATGGAAAGCTCTCCGCCGGGCAGCGCCTGGAAATCCTGCTGTGGCACTCTCCCGTCGGCTCCTCTGGCGGCGTCGGATACCTGATCCGGCCCGGCCCCGATCATGAACGAGCCCTCATAAAGTCGGTTGCGGCTGTCCTTGGGATAGACCCAGCCCTTTCCTCCCAAGGGATTGAAAGATCCGTTGGCCAGACCGTATTGGCCGAAATTGGACAAGGTGAACAAAAAGTTCCCGGCATCATGATCCCCGATGGAAAGCGGGGGAAGCGAGCCGACGGTCAAAGGTATGCTCAACCGGCACTGGTACTGTGGCTCTTGCCCGGCAACCGAAAGCGTGAACTCGATCTTTCTGCCTGAGGGCATGTTGGGATCGATGCTGACCATGAAAGGAGAGTCGGTGTTGGAAACCTCCCCGCCCGCCAGCACCGCTCCCAGGAAGGAAACACTGGAAACCATGTGGATCAGGGAATCGGAAGCGCTTAGAGTGGCTGCCACACCCTGCATGCTTGCTCCGCTGTTTTTCAACTGCACCACCAGGTCTATCTGATCTCCCGGCTGGGGCGTATTCCCC
The DNA here is from genome assembly GCA_964588675.1 of uncultured Ignavibacteria bacterium. GTDB lineage: Bacteria > Zixibacteria > MSB-5A5 > MSB-5A5 > SM1-73 > SM23-73-3. The sequence continues at coordinate 3,832 of CAZPRG010000149.1, read as the reverse complement.
CCGTCGATCTCCAGGTCGGTCAGGTACAAATTGGGCTTATCGGCCTGCGGTAGTATCTCCAACGCCCTTTTGATGTTGAGCAGACCGTGTCCGTAGCTGTTGTCTTCGCCCGCCGGACCCAAATCGGAGCAGGATTCCAAGAGCGCGTATTTGATCTGCTCCACCGTCGCGTCCGGATTGTACTGGCGCAGGATGGCCACAGCGGCGGAGACGAAAGGAGCGGCCATGGAGGTGCCGCTCATCAGCCGGTATTCGTTGTTTTTATAACAGGAGTATATTCCCACTCCCGGAGCGCAAAGCTCCGGCTTTATGGTCTGGTTATCGCATCCCGAGGGCCCGCGCGAGCTGAACGCCGGCACAGGAAAGCCGTAGCTTTGAGGGTCGACGGCGCCCACGGAGAAACAGTTGGTGGGCGAGGAGCTCCGGTCGGCGGGAGTTCTGAGGGTGGCGGCATTCGGTCCCTCGTTCCCCGCGGCAAAGATCACCACGATGCCTGCGCTTTCCACGTTGTCTATGGCGTTCCAAAAGGTCTGGTCACAGGGCGGCTTGAATCCTGTGGGCACCCCCCAAGAGTTGTTGACTACGTCCGGCACGTCATCCAGGGTGGCCGGATCGCCGTCCGGGTCGGCAGCCCACTGGAATGCGGAGAGTATGTCGGCAATGGTTTGGGGCAGGGACGCGCCCCGGTCGATCACCGCGGCGGAAATCCACTGGGCGCCGTAAGCCACCCCGAAGGTGTCCGATTCGGTGTTCCCAACCATAATCCCCATACAGTGGGTACCGTGGCCTTTATCGTCCTTGGGAAAATCGGATCCATACGGATCGAACCAGCAGGCGGAAACCTCACCGCCGTTATTGCCCCGCCAACTCGAGAAAAGCGCCGGGTGATGTCCATCCACCCCTGTGTCCAGGCTGCAAATCAGGCGCCCGGCTCCGGTGTACCCCATGTTCCAGGCCTCACGGGCGCCCACGGCAGAAAGATAGCGCTCCCTTTCGGCTATGTTGCCCGACGATTTCTGTACGGAAACGGGATCGACCAGGGTGATGGGATAGTTCTCATAGACTGTTTCCACGTCGGGCCGGGAAGCAATCCTCTCGATTTCTGTCCTGGTGGCGGTGACCAAAACCGCGTTGGTTATCCAAAAAGACTTGAACTGCCTTACGCTTCCCTCAAGCTGCTTGGCGTTCAGGTACTCCAACAGACCAGGTTGGGAGCTTTGTGCTTTGGTCTTAAGAGAGCCCAAGACGCTCTGGTGCCTGATCCGTCGGGTGGCTTTCTCCTGGCTGAGCTTGGCACTCAGGTTGGGGGTGTTGACCTGATCTGTCATCACCACCAGACAAGACGTGAATTCATCCCTTTGCAGGCCATTCAGTCGTGACCTGAGATCGTCGGCGATTTCACCGCCGAAGGCCGCGAAGCTCTTGAAGAAAAAGAAAATCAAAAGAAAGAAGAAGGCTATTTTTCTGAGTCTGGGGGGCACGGCTTGCTCCTTGACATTGTTTCACAGATGCTTAAAAGCAAAGCCGGTGCCGCCAAAAACCCTGTTTATCCTGTCCGGCTCTCCTACGCCAAGGTGCCGGGACGATGCGGAGGGAATGCGTTTAAGTGGCTGAGTTATTATGAGTTACAGCAAAGGGGAAGGGGCGTGATCTTTCAAACGATAAAAAGGGAGTCTGGAGTCTTCTTCCGCAATGCGCAAGGCGGTTCCTTAAGGTGTGCAAAGCGATTCATGTTTCTGAAAGAGACCGAGAAAACCGGCCTGGCGTGATCTCCCTTAGATGCCGCGAAGATCGGGCGTCTGTTCAGACGGGACCGGAACCTGGCTTAAGCCAGGTTCCGGTTTCCCATGCTCCGACTTACCTGGCTGAAACCGTGCCGTGCGAGGTTCGACCCGCTTTTCCTAATCCGGAGGTCACGATCAGCAGGAATGCGATCAACCCAAGCAGTAGGCCGGCGCTTCCCAATCCGAAGGTGATTCGCAAACCGAATCTCTGGGCCACCACCCCGATACACAACCCGGCCAAAACCTCGCCGCCCGATCCCACCAGGCTCTTGAAGGAAAGCAGCGTGGCTCTTTGCTCGGACGGAATGTGCCGGTTGAACACATCCAGAAGAATCGGCTCCTTGAAGTTCACCGAGGCTTGAAGGAGAATGAAGAACATCACAGCCCAAACAGGAGAGACCGTCAGCGAGATGAAAAGCAGGCTTGCCAATAGAACCGCTTCCAGAACAACCAAGAAAGTCACGTCCCTTCTCAGTCGCTCGGATAATCTCGCCACTTTGCCCACCAAGAGGATGGTCAGAACGGATGCCGCCGCCAAGATCCAGCCGAAGTAAGCCGTCGGAATCAGCAGGTTCTCGCCAAAATGAACCTGCCAGTATTGGGAGATGGTTTCGAAGGAGAACTCGGAGAAGATGGCCAGCAAAAGCAGGCCCAAAATCAATGTTTGTGATCTTAACACCCGCACGCTTTGTCTGATCGTTTCCGTCATGCTGACAGAGGCGGCGCTTCTGTTTGTCTTCTCCGGCCTATAGTGCTCCTTCATTCGAAGGACTAAGAACAAACACAGGCCGAGAAAAATCACCGTAAAGGGCACCCACACCAGCCTCATGTTCAGCGAGGCTAAGTATCCCCCCAGAATCAAGCCGCAGAGATTGCCTGTGGTCTTGAACCTGGTGCCCTGCGCAAAGGCATGTTTCTGCCGATCTTCCCTGCCCTCATGCTTCAACGAATCGACCAGCCAAGCCTCCAAGGCGCCGGACCTGAGCGTCTCACCCAATCCGGCCACTATCTCGGCCACGATGAATCCGGCCAGAAAGGGGAAGAGGATGAAGATCGCGCCCGAGAGAACCGAGACGGCGGCAGAGAGGATCACCGAGATTCTCCTGCCGAACATATCCGCCACCAGTCCGGTGGGAATCTCCAAAAGCAGAATGGAGGCCTCGAAGACCGCGGCCAGAAGAGCTATCTGGAACAAGTTGATCTGATAATGCCGGAAGTAGAGGACGTACACCGGAAGGATGGTTCCCAACGCGAAGCTGGTCAGGAATCTGGTGACACAGAAAATGCGAACGCTGTCTCTCACTTTTGATTACCTGCCTGGGGAGCAATTCACCCAAGAAACCGGGATACACACAACTGTCTCCTCGGATCACAAGTTAAAGGAGCGTTGAGGGAGTGTCAAGCTTCAGCTTGACCTCAGTGTCCTGAAGAAGGGGAGTGGTTTTCAGGACGCGATACCGGCGCGTGTGTTGGGATACTGGAGATTGCGAGAAATCGGGGACTGTTACTGAGCTGTCCACGGATGAAACGGATTGAACGGACGGTCGGGTTCAGGATGCATACCGGTGAGTAACGGACAGACGCGATCCGTTACATCCGTCCATGCGGACGCTCCCATCTGAGGGGTCTGTGGGACGTCCTGGCGTTCAAATCCTTGACCTATCTTATCAAAACCATCTTCTTGGTTTGGCTGTGGTCTCCGATTTTTAGCTCATAGAGATATATTCCGCTGGCCACGTCCTTGTGATTATCTGATTTTCCATCCCACATAACCTGATAATTCCCCACTTCCTTCGGTTCGTCCACCAGAGTCCTGACCAATTGCCCCCGGATGTTGTATATCCTCAGGGTGATACGGAGGGAAGTCTGCCCACTGCCTACCGTGTATCGAATGCTGGTGACCGGGTTGAAGGGATTGGGATAGTTGTGAGACAGTGAGAAGCCCCGGATTGCCGTTTCCTCCGCAGTCTCATCCTCCACATCGCTCCATCCACCGTTGTCGAAATAGAGGTTCTCGAAATTCCCCGAAGAGGGTTTGCCGGCGTAGA
>CAZPRG010000148.1:0-6594 GCA_964588675.1 uncultured Ignavibacteria bacterium | reverse complement strand
CTGTATACGGCGCTCCCGCCGCAGATTTCACCGGATGAGATGATGTCCAGAACGATCTCCTTGCCCGAAGACGATCCTTTGGTGATTTTCACTTTTCCGTGTTTCACCACATACAATCTGTCCGAAGGATCGCCCTCCAAATAGAGATACTCACCCCTTTTGAAGCTTATCTCGGAGAATTTCTGGGATACTTGTTTGAGATCGGCCTGGGACAGGCCCTTAAGGAAGGGGACTTTCTTCAGGACGGCTATCTTCTGTGCGGCTGCGGTCGGTTTATTCACGGCGCTTGATCCCACTCGGTGCTGTTGAATCGCCAGAAATCACGCAGCGAGCCGCTGCATGAGGCTCGTCTGCCGGCAGAGAGTGGAATTTAGCGCCCTTAACTCAAATTGTCAATCTCAAATGCTTCTTTGTACGCAGGTCCACTTGGGGCGTCAGAATCTGGTCGTAAGACTGAAGATGAAATTCCTGCCCGGTTCTTTCACCGGATTGTCGGGATTGGTGGCATTGTATGGCTCGGCATAAGTCTCATCGAAGAGATTGTTGACCGAAAGATTTACAGTCTGCCACTCGAACAACTTCAGGAATGCCTCCAGATTAACCACGGTGAAGCTCTTCGTAGGGAGGTTGTCGCGATACTTCCCCTCCGGGTCCTTGGGAACCCGATCCTGCTTTTGCACCCATCTGGCGCTGGACTCGGCTCCGAATCTTTGGGTTCTGTTTTTCCATCCGAGGGCGAACACGGTCTTCAAGGGCGCAACAAAGAAAGGCTGATCTGTGGTCAGATTCTGCCCGTAGTTGTAAGCAAAGCTGAATGATCCGTAAACCCCCTGGCCCAAGTCCCCATTCAGAACTCCCTCAACGCCGGAGATTCTCAACTCGGTAATGTTGGTATAATGCCATACGTCAAGGCCCTGAACGGTGTCGCCGGTGGACTCCAATTCGATATAGTCCCTGAAGTTGTTCTGGAAGAGGGTGAGGGAGGCATAGAACTTCTCGAAGTTGAACTTGGTTCCCACGTCCAGATTGAAGCTTTTCTCCGGTTCCAGATCGTAGTTGGGGATCACAAACTCGGAACCCGAGGCTTGTCCGGAGAAGTAGGTCTCCACGACGTTAGGCGCTCTATAGCCGCTGGCCAGATTTCCCACCAGATTTACGTTTGGTGATAGGCTGTATACCACTCCCAATCCACCATTGAAGGAGCCCAAGCTCCGATTTTTCGATGGATAAGGCTCGGGTGGATCGAGCCGGGTGTCGACGTAATCCGAGGTACTCTTGGTTTTGGTGTAGAAGCGATCATACCTGATTCCCAAAGTGAGAACCACCGCATCGGCGGGCTGCAATTGATTGTTGATATACACTCCCACAGCATCCAGGTGATTTTCGGGCACGGTGGAGTTTGTGGTGGTATCGTCGAAAAGCACGGGCCCGCCTGAGATTTCCATCCTGGTGTTGGCTTTCCTCGATCCATCGATCATCTCCCGGTAGTAATCCACTCCCCAGGTCAGGTGCTGTTCTTCGGTGGTCAGGAAGAGGTGTTGAAAGTCCATTCCAAGGGTCTTCACATCCGTCAATGTCCGGCTGAAGGAGTACAAAGTCATGCCCGGTCCCGCGGGGATGGTCATCTCGGAATCGAACTCCTTGTAGACTTTCTGGTAGTAAAGCTTGGCGCTGATTTTGGTAAGATGGGGCGTCAAATTGCTTCCTTCCCATTTGAAGGCGATATTGTCTCTGTCGTGCCGCGGAAAGGTGAACTTGGCGGGGAAATTGGGCAAATCCGGGGTGCCCGGATAGCCTATGTCTTTGGCCCTGGATCTCTGCAAATCCAGGGAAAACCGGTGCTTATCCGTCAATCTGTAGTCCGTGGTGAGATCGAGACTGTTGTCTTCACCCAGGGCAGAATTGACCACGGTTCCTTTGGGCGATTTGTAGTCGGAGGCTTTCCTGAGATCACCGCCGGCCAGGAAGCTGAACTTCCTATAGTTGCCGCCGAACTCGAACCGGCCCTTCTTTTGCTCATCTACCGTGGAGTATCTCAGCCGCAGGCTTCCATATGGTTTGAACGTGTTGGCGGTTGTGAGGAATTTCGGTGTTTTGGTAATGATGTTGACCACGCCTCCCAGGGCATCCGACCCATAGAGCACCGATCCGGGGCCGTACACCGTCTCTATCCTTTGCACCTGTCCGATGTCGACCAGAGACAGCTCGGCACCGGAGAAAGTCGATTCACGGGTGTTGTTCAGCCTTTCGCCGTCCACCAGGATCAACACCCGGCTTCCGAACATGCCCCGTATGACCGGACGTGTCCGGAAAGGTCCGGCATCGTTGGTCTCGAGCCCGGGCGCATCCCGGAACAGGTCGGGGATGATAGCTGGGGATTGATCCTGAATCATCTCGGCGGAGAAAACGGTGATGGGCTGCGACACCATGAAAGGCTGCTGCTCGTATCTGCTGGCCGTGACCACGTTTCCTTTCAAAAAGTAAGTCCGGGCTTGGGATGAATCCGGGCCGGCCGGACTGCTTTCATCCGCGAATGCCAAGGGTGAACGAGTCAAACTCAAGAATAGCACGAACAGGAAACCGACCATCAAGCTTCTGGATTTCAACATAACATATGCTCCTTTCTGTAATTCGTCCGATCAGCAGGGACGCAAATCGTTAGATTGCGCCCCGCAAAGTCCGGAAGTATATCTCCGGCTCCATTTACGGAGTATGACGAACGTCATATTTGCGCGGTTTTGTGGGCGGTTTGCACAGAACCCGGCGGCAAGAGGTTTTTGTTGACAATGGCGCGCTTATCGGTTATAATTGTGAAAAATTTCTCAAGGTTTTGGAGGTTCGACATGGACGTGATAGTGTGTATCAAGCAGGTTCCCGACACGGAGACCAAAATCAAGATCAATCCGGAAGGCACCGGCATCGTCACCGAAGGGATCAAATGGGTGATGAATCCCTATGACGAGTATGCGGTGGAGGAAGCCCTGCAGATCAGGGAGAAGATGGGGGGAAAGGTCACGGTGGTGTGCCTGGGTCCGGATCGGGCCACGGACGCCATCCGGACCGCTCTGGCCATGGGCGCCGACGAGGCGGTGCACGCCAACGACCCGGCTTTCGAAGGCTCGGATAGTCTGGCGACGGCTAAGGTTCTTGCCAAGGTGATAGGCTCCATGAATTATGACCTCATCCTAACCGGCAAGCAAGCCGTGGATATGGACGCCTCCCAGGTGTTCGGCTGTCTGGCTGAAATCCTCAACCTGCCTTATGTTTCCGTGGTGGTGGATTTGGAGATATCCCCCGACGGAAAGGCAGCTACTGCCAAGAGAGAGACGGAGGGGGGGATGGAAGAGGTCATAGAGATGCCCCTGCCGGCGCTGATAGCTGCCCAAAAGGGACTTAATGAACCGCGTTATGCATCGCTGCCTAACATCATGAAAGCCAAGAAGAAAGAGATCAAGAAGATCGACCTGGCAGCGACGGGAGTGGACTCCGGAGAAGTGGGGGAAAAAGGCTCCAAGCTGAAGACCAAGAACTATCGTCTTCCGCCGGAAAGAGAGGCAGGCAAGAAGCTGGAAGGCGAGCCCGCGGAGACAGCCGCCCAACTCGCCAAACTGCTTCACGAGGAAGCGAAGTTGATCTGATGCTTGAACATTACCGGAATCGATGAAAGGATCGAGCATGTCGAACGACGTATGGATCGTAGCCGAACAGAAAGAAGGCAAACTCAAGAAAGTATCGTTGGAACTCCTGGGAATAGGAAAGAGGCTGGCGGAGAAGACCGGTGGCTCGCTTGCTGCTCTACTTCTGGGCCACGGAATCGAAAGCCTGGCCTCTGAACTCGACGGCTACGGAGCGAGCAGGATATTCCTCTGTGATTCCGAAGTTCTGAAGGACTACTCCAGCGAGGGCTACGCCAAGGCGATTGTGGATCTGGTCAAAGCTCACAGCCCGGCCATACTCTTGGGAGGTGCCACGGCTTTGGGTAAGGACCTCTTTCCGAGAGTGGCAGCGCGGCTCCACACCGGCTTGGCTTCCGATTGCGTGGGTCTGGAGATCAACGACCAGGGTGTGCTGGTGGCGCAAAGGCCCATTTTCGCGGGCAAAGCAATGGTGGACACGGCGACGCCTGAGGCCAGGCCGCAGATGGCCTGTGTCAGGCCCAACGTGATGCCGATGCCGGAGAAGGGTTCCGGCGGCTCCACTATTGAGAAGGTGACGGTGGAGATTGGGTCGCAGGACGTGCGGGCCAAAATCAAAGAGATAGTGAGAACCGCAGGGGAGAAGATCGACCTGACCGAGGCCTCGGTCATCGTCTCCGGAGGCAGGGGGGTGGCCAGCCAGGAGAATTTCAAGATTATAGAGGAGTTGGCTTCCGCTTTCGGAGAGGGCTCGGCGGTGGGAGCCTCGCGCTCGGCAGTTGATGCCGGATTTGCCCCCCATGATCAACAGGTGGGGCAGACCGGCAAGGTGGTGAATCCCAATCTCTACATTGCCTGCGGAATATCCGGCTCCATTCAACACTTGGCCGGAATGCGAACATCGAAATACATCGTGGCCATCAACAAAGACCCGGAGGCGCCCATCTTCCAGGTGGCCGATTATGGAATCGTGGACGACCTGTTCAAGGTGGTGCCGCTACTGACAGAAGAGGTGAAGAAACTCAAAGCACAGGGCTAAAAGCGACAGAGTAGAATTCCATCATGGAAGTGACCAGAGAGATATTTTGGAATGTGGGAAGCTGGGCGCGCTGGCCGATTTACGGTCTGGGCCTGATCGTAATCGTCATCTTCGTCTTGGGCCTTCTCAAGCGAATCCGACTGTGGAGGCTCGGCAAGCCCGAGAACAGGACCGACAAAATCGGTCAGAGGATCGTTTCTTTTCTCCGGTTCGGATTGCTTCACGGCAGAATCCTCAAAGAACTCTTCCCCGGAATCACACACCTTCTTCTTTTCTGGGGATTTGTGGTTTTGCTTCTGGGCACCATCTTGATCTTCTTCCAAGAGGACATCACCCTTCTGCTTTTCAACTGGACCTTTCTGCATGGCAGCTTCTATCTGATCTTTTCTTTCGTGCTGGATCTATTCGGCCTGCTGGCGATCATCGGCGTGATACTGCTGGCTTTCCGTCGATACGTTCTCAGACCGGAGAGACTGGACAACAAGCCAGAGGATTGGATCAGCCTGGTTCTCATCTTTCTCGTGTTGGTCACCGGCTTTGTGAGTGAAGGACTCAGGATCGCAATCACCCGGCCAGATTTCGAGCGGTACTCGTTTGTCGGCTGGCAGATCAGCAAATTGTTCGGCTCCCCCAGCGCACCTGCGCATGCCGCCCTCTGGTGGGTGCATGCATTTTTGGCGTTCGGCTTCATCGGGTACGTGGCCTATTCCCGGCTGCTTCATCTGATTACATCTCCTTTGAACCAGTTCTTCAGATCGTTCTCTCCGACAGGGGAAGTGAAGCCCATTCTCGACATCGAGAATCAGGAAACCTTCGGAGTGGCTAAACTTCAGGACTTCACCTGGAAACAGCTGCTGGATACCGACGCCTGCACCCGATGCGGCAGATGTCAGGATAACTGCCCGGCCTATCTTTCCGGTAAGCCGCTCTCGCCCAAGAAGGTGATTCAGGACCTGAAAAACCATCTGACAAGCCAAGCCGAAAAGCCGATCAAAGAAGAGACAGAAGTCCCGCCCATCGCGGGCAACGTCATATCCGAGGATGAGCTTTGGGCATGTACAACCTGCGGCGCATGTCAGCAGGCTTGTCCGGTTTTCATCGAGGTGATCGACAAGGCGGTGGATCTCAGGCGCTATCTGGTGCTGATGGAAAGCAGGTTCTCGCCGGAGGTCAAGCTCTTCTTCAAGAACATGGAGACCAACTACAATCCCTGGACCATTGGTTTCTCCACCCGGGGAGATTGGGCCAAGGGTCTCGAGGTGCAGACGCTGTCCGAGAAAAGCGATGCGGAGTATCTTCTCTTCGTGGGATGCGCCGGATCGTTCGACGAGCGCAACAGAAAGGTGGCGCGCAGCCTGGTCAATCTCCTGAACAAGGCGAAAGTGTCTTTCGGAATCCTGGGTGCTGAGGAGATTTGCTGCGGCGAGACTGCCCGCAGAATGGGAAACGAATACTTAGCCCAGATACTCATGCAGCAGAACGTGGAACTTTTCAAGAACTATGGAGTCAGGAAGATAATCACCATTTGTCCGCACTGCTTCAATACCTTCAAGAACGAGTACCATCAGTTCGGCGGCGAGTACCAGGTTTTGCATCACACTCAATTGCTGCTGGAGCTGGTCCGAACCGGCAGGCTCCGGCCCAAGTCCGGCGGGGAGATGACGCTGACCTACCATGATTCCTGCTATCTCGGCAGACATAACCAAATCTTTGATGCGCCCCGAGAGGTAGCGCACAGCCTGGGCAAGGTCAGGCTGGTGGAAATGGAGAGAAACCGGGAAAAGAGCTTCTGCTGTGGCGCTGGCGGCGGAAGAATGTGGATGGAGGAGACCATCGGCACCCGGATCAGCCACATGCGGGTGGATCAGGCAGCTTCCACCGGCGCTCCCGTGGTGGCTACCGCCTGCCCATACTGTCTGA
>CAZPRG010000147.1:0-6608 GCA_964588675.1 uncultured Ignavibacteria bacterium | reverse complement strand
AAATGCAAATGGAGTGCCGGAGAACTCGTCTCATTTCAGACGATTCAATTGATGCTGAGAGGCAGGCATGATTAAGCTTGCAGGTCGGGCTGCCGTCAGACTGCCCGACAACCGGCTTCAATTTATTGCCACGACCTTCCCAGACGGGCCGTCCGGCAGCTTGTAGGTCGGGCTGTCGTCAGACTGCCCGACAACCGGCTATCGAGGAACGACCTTTATCCCCTCCCTCTTTAACAAAGCCGTGGTCACCCCGTCGCCTTTGACCGTCCGGCCTTTTCTTTTGATCAACCCGCACCCACATGAAGGGCTTCTCTGCTTCATCAGAGCTTTCTCGATGTGGAACTTCCTGGCAATTCGAAACGACGCCAAAGCTCCTCGTAGAAGGGAAGCGGTCAAATCGTCCCCCTTTCGCGAGATGACTGTAGCCAGTCCATCCAATACCTCCTTTCCTTCTCCGCCCACCAGATCCACACCAATGCGGGGAATGGGCAACCCACCGAGGACCTCCGGACACACGGGAATGGCCCGTCCCTTCCGAACAAGCTCAATTACCTCCTTGTTCGGCGAGCTTGTCCCGTCATACCGGCAGGGAATGCCGCAGAGGCAGGCGGAGACGAGATACCGCACTTTACCGGACACAGACATTTCTCCTCAGAAACACAAAAACCCCGATGCCATCATCGAGGTCTCGTTTGAAAGGGTGCGAGATTGAACCGCGATCAATCCATGGTGGCCGCACCCAGAAAATAGCGCATGGGATTCTGGGGTCGACCTTCAAGATGCACCTCGTAGTGAAGATGAGGTCCGGTGGAATAGCCGGTGTTGCCCACCGCTCCGATCACCTCGCCTCTTTTGACGTGCTGTCCGGGTTTGACCGAGATGCGGGAAAGATGAGCATAGATGGTGGTGTAACCGTACTGGTGATCCACCTTGATCAACTTGCCCAGCCCCACGTCCCGGCTTACCTCCCTGACCACGCCGTCGGCGGTGACATGCACCGGCGTGCCGATGTCGGTGGCCAGATCCACTCCCCGATGAAGCTGCCGCCTGCCGGTGAAGGGATCGATCCGCATGCCGAAACCACAACTCAAGTATCCATCGGTGGGTCGAATGGAGGGGCTATGGTTTAGCACCTCTTTCTTCTCGGAGAGGGCCAGGTATATCTGGTCGAAATTGTCCTTCTCGAAGCGGGCCTGCCTTAGAAGCCCATCCACCTCTATCTCCGCAACCCGCAGCTGATCCAAGTCGTTGCCGAATTCCGTCGGACCTTGGGATGGGGGTCCCCCCACTCCCAACCTCCTAATCTGCTCATCCACCTGGGGCAGCCCGAACACCATCCGCACCTTCTTTTCCTTTTCTATCAGGTCGGTCATCTGCACCTTGAGATTATCGGTGGTGGCCCTCAGCTCGCTGAGCTTGGCCTGCAGAAACCGATTTTCCTTCTCCAGCTTGTGCAGCCTCAACTTATCGTACGCCCGGCTGACGCCGCCTAAGGATAATACCGCCCCGGAGGAAAACACCAGGACGAATCCGGCCAGCAGCAAGACCAGAAAGCCTGCGGAGATCTTCTTTTCTACGACCTCACCTTTGTTGTGCGGAACGAGCAGAACGGAAAACCTCTTCTTGAAGTTCATTTTCTAGTCCTATTAGAAAGTATGTTCGAATTCATCCTCGAATTCGGGTAGCCCAAATTAAGCCATAATAAGCCGCCCGCCGGGACTTGTCAAGGTTTTTTTTATCGGATGTAATAAAGGCGAGAGAACAACACGAGGGCAGGTGGTGCTACTTGATGAGGATGAACTCTTTCTTCAGGATCTTGTTCACCACTTTGATGAACTTCTCGGAGTTTAAGTTTTGCAGGCTGTATATGTGCCAATACGTCTTCTCCGGCTTCTTGTAGTCGACTCTTCGTCTTCTCGGCATCTCTTCTGGTCCCCCCCACTGGCCTTCAAAGATCGGAGCAGGCGGACCGAAGGTGCCTACACTGATCTTATCGGCATTGACCTTGATTCCTACACGGACCTTTTTCATGCTTGCTTTATGCAATTGCTATGCCCAAAGCGAAAAGTGAACGTTGCAACCGTGCCTGCGCCATAACCTCCCAGTCTGCTTGAAGTTAGCCGGGCACGAGAATCATCCTCCTGTTCCTGCGCGGAGTCCGGCCTCCGGAAACTGTGGGAAACCCACCAGAATGTGTAGCTTCACAGCAACACCTTTGCGGTTTGTGATCGAGAAAAGCGCTCTGCCCGCTTTGCCTGTCCGGCCGTCGATAGCCGCTGTGCTCATCCGGCGCTGCGACCTCCATACTCGAGGCCGCGCGAATTCTGCTTTTTCGGCTTCAGATGGAACAGGAAGGTGGTGAAGCTAAAGCCACGTCAAAGACCAGTTGACTACCGCCCCCTCGCGGAATCAAAGGTGTACCGCCTGCGCAAGCTAAGATGATTGGAGTTTTGCATTTCTTCCCTTCCTTCCACCTGTCACAAAAACTACGGCGCGTGCAAAAGTTTGTCAAGCATAAAAAAGCATTTCCCGGGATAAGAGGACAAAGCTAGTCCTCTTATCTTGTATCTTATGCACATTCAAGCAGTTGCGCGAATCGGTAATTGGGAGTATTTTCATCCGTTTATTCCCTTATGCCAGATTGCGCTTGGGGGAAACCTGGTTTTTCTCATTTGCCGGAACAGCACGATCGGGCACCGGCGTCGCGATTGCGGTTTGCGGGTTTCGAATTCCCGCGCCAGGGAACCCCGAGCCGAGGTTCTGATGGGGTCTGCCAGGATGGCCCTGCGAAATCCGGTGCTGTGGCGTGAGTCGTTTCCGATTTGGCCTGGCTGCAAGCTTCGGGCAACTTTTCCGTTGTCTTGGCCGCGCGATTTTGGTATCTTCGGCTGGATTGGTGAAACCAATCGCGGGCCGGGACGTAGTACTAACTGAAAGGGATCCTTTTGGCGAGAGAGGACGATCAGATCCTGATTGAGAAGGCGCTGGCGGGCAATGAGAACGCCTTCAAGGTCCTTCTGGAAAGGTACAAAGATGCAGTGCATCGGATCATCGTGAAGATCGTTCACAACCCGGACGAAGCCCAGGACCTGGTGCAGGAGACCTTCATGAAGGCCTTCGGATCTCTCTCCAGTTACAAGTGCGAGTACCGGTTCACCACCTGGCTGTACAAGATCGCAGCCAACAACTGCATCGATTTCTTGAGAAAAAAGAGGCTGGTTTCGGTTTCGCTGGATCGGCCTCTGCAGACCAAAGACGGAGAGGTGACCATTGAGCTTGCGGACTGGACCTACAACCCGGAGGTCGATCTCACCTCCAAACAACGTTCCCTCTCCATCGATGCAGCCATCGACTCTCTGCCGCCCAAATATCGCGAGGTGATAGTGTTTCGTCACAAGCGGGACAAGTCGTACGAGGAGATCGCCGAGATACTGGGCATTCCGGTGGGAACCGTCAAGGCGCGTATCTTCAGGGCACGAGAGCTGCTCAAGAAGAAGCTGCGGTCGCTCCGATAAAGGAGATGTTCGAAGGACGAGATTGTCTGGATTTCACGGCCGGGGAGAATATGCGGAGTCGAAAGTCGCGGGGATGAGATGAAAAAGTCGCTGCTTGGCTTGGGCATTTTAGTCTGGTTGTCGGGTTTGGTCCTGCTGGCTTCGGTTCTGGCTCAGGGCGCCAAGAACAAGGCACCCAAGGAGTCGGCGTCAACGGAGAAGGCAGGAAAAGCCGGATTCGGATTCCAGGCCCGGGAGATCAGGATCAGCGAGAAGGAGATCTACGTCCGCACCAAAGATGGGCAGGAGTTCCTGGTGGGAGAGGACGGGGAAATCCGCATTCCCGTTGCCCGGAGCAAAGACTTCGTGCTGAAAGGGGCAGAGGGTCTTGACCAGATTGTGGTGGAAGGCGGCAAGATCAAGATAGGAGACCAGGAAATCGACCTGGCGGATCTCAAGGATCTGGAAGACTTGAAGAAGCTGCCGCGGGTCAAAATCCCCCAGATACGAATCACTCCCCGGACGCAAACCGGAGAAGGCATCTTCAGGATGGGAAGCGACGTGGTGGTGGGAGAGGATGAGAGCGTAGACGGAGATGTGGTTGCCCTGTGGGGCAATGTCACGATCAAAGGCGCGGTCTCCGGCGACGCCGTGTCCATCGGAGGGGACGTGGACGTTTACCCCACCGGAGTGGTGGAAGGCAACGCGGTGAGCGTGGGCGGAAGTGTGACCAAACAGAGCGGGGCGGTGGTGGAAGGGGAGAAGATATCGGTGGGTCTCTTCCGCGGCCAGCCCATCAGGTTTCCTCCCTTTGTGATGACCCGGGTAAACGTGCCGACGGTAGCCCTTCTGGCGCGGATTTTGAAGATATTACTTCTGGTATTCGTGGGAATCGTGGTGGTATCGGTGGCGCCCAGGCAGGTGAACAAGGTGCAGGCCAAGATCAGGCAGAATTTTCTTAAATCGGGCCTGGTGGGATTTCTAGCCGAGATATTGATCCTTCCTATCTTCCTGCTTTTGGTCATCACCATCATCGGCATCCCGGTGGCTTTGTTGGCAGAGCCCATTCTGATTCTGGCCGCCTTGTTTCTGGGGTACGCCGCGGTGTCGTTGTTCATCGGAGAGAAAATCGGGGAGCATACCAGCCTGAAGCCCGATACCCGGATCATGACCGTGGTGATCGGCATACTGGCGGTGGAGTTAATTCCGCTGGCCGCCAGGGTGATAGGGATGTTTGGAGGCCCGCTTTCCCCGCTGGCCTTCATTACGGCTCTCATCGGCTGGCTGATCGCCTACGTGGTGATAACGGTGGGATTCGGAGCCGCCGTGCTGACCCGTCTGGGCACTCGCCCCAAGGACGTAGCGCCGGCGCCGGTCCAAGCAGGTCCGGGCGCAGCGGATGCGGGACAACCGGTCTCAAGCTAAGAAACGGAGTCGACCATATGCCAAAACAGGCGATGAGGGGTCTCTGCTGCCGGGCGGCCTGCCTGGCTTTCATCCTGGCGGGCTTGTGGTTCGGCGGCCATGCGGAAGCCGGGGCGGATGAGGTCAAGACCATCAACAAGACCGTCAAGTGGGAAGGGGAGAAGCACGTCACGGTGATCATCGACATCGGGACCGCCAGCATCGACCTGAGGAGAACCACCGGCGGAGACATCCTGAATGCCCAGGTGGAATACGATCCGAGAGAAGTCCGAACCGACATCAGCTACGACCGAAAAGGGGACCGAGGGGAATTGTACCTGGTGAGCGAGCGGAGAGATAAGGGGCTGGATGTGGATGAGGAAGACAACCACTGGGACCTGGAGTTCGGCGACCGGATTCCCATGAGCTTCGAGATAGACGTGGGCGCTTGTGACGGGGACTTCGACTTCTCCGGTCTGAGGGTGGATGGTCTGGACATGGATATGGGGGCTTCCTCCATCAACGTGGATTTCGGAAAGCCCAATCCCGAACGCATCTCGAAAATCAGGATCGAGGTGGGGGCCAGCAAGCTGGAGATGAACGGATTGGGAAACGCCAATTTCGAGAAGCTGAGCTTCGACGGTGGGGTGGGCGATTTTACTTTGGATTTTTCGGGAGACTTCGACCACCGGGCTTATGTGGGCGTGGACGTGGGGCTGGGGAGCCTGAAGATCCTGGTCCCCGGAGATGCGGGAGTGCAGATCAAAAGCTCATCTTCTTTTCTCTCGTCGCTCTCCATTGACCAGGACGACTTTGAGGAGGTGGAGGACGACCTTTACGAGAGCGACAACTTCGGCAAAGCCGAGAAGGAGCTGGTCTTCGACATAGACGTGGGCCTGGGATCGGTGAAGGTGGAATACTCCGGCCGATGACCCCAGTCGGCGTTGCCCGCCGGTTTTTTCATGCAGAATTTCGTCGCTGAGCTTCCCCTGAATATCGATTCCAACCCCAAATACGCTTGCGGAGAAGCGGCAGTCTTGAGCTGAGGAGAGAATCTATGATAAACGACATCAGTCCCTGCGATTCTTGCGGCATGCCCATGCGCGAGGCTAAAGATCACGGAGGAGGCGACTGGAGCAATCCCTACTGCGTCCATTGCACGGATGAGACCGGAAAGCTCAAAAGCCGCCAGCAGGTCCGCGAAGGTATGACCCGCCTGTACGTGTCCCGCATGGGAAAGCCCCGGGAAGAGGCCCAGAAGTTCGTAGACCAGCAGATGAAGAAGCTCCCCGCGTGGAAGTAGAAGGGTGGGTTTTGCAGCAGGAGTGCACAAGCTTGTTGGAGCGAAGCGGAAATCCCGCTTAGCGGGGCTTGTACGGTATCAGCCCCGCCCAGGCGGGATATTCACTAGAACCTCCACAGGGGACCATCCGGGAAGCAGGCCCGCACTTCTCTAACTCAAGACAAAGTGAGAAAGCCCTCCGCCTCGGGCGGAGGGCTCTCCCTTTTTCAGGACTTCTATGTTCTAGTTGAGATAAGCTCGCAGGGATTTGCTGCGGGAGGCGTGCCTCAGTCTCCGGATAGCCTTCTCCTTGATCTGCCTGACCCTCTCCCGGGTCAGGTTGAACCTGGCTCCGATCTCCTCCAAAGTCAGCGCCTTCTCCGAGTTTAAGCCGAAGTAGAGGTTGATCACCTCGGCCTCGCGCGAGG
>CAZPRG010000146.1:0-6611 GCA_964588675.1 uncultured Ignavibacteria bacterium | reverse complement strand
AGGACAAGAAGAATGTAACAAAGACGGGAGGCAACTCGGTTAGCTTCACCAAAGAGACCCTGCCTAAGGAGACCACGGTTTACGTTCTGGAGTTCAAGAAGTAGCGTGGACCAAGGCCGGATTGCATGCCTTGTTGCAGACTGACCGACCATGCTGGTCGTTGCGAATACACGCAGAAATCACCAAGGATCTATTATGGTACTGAAATTAGAGAATTTGAACTGGATGGAATTCGGCGAGCTGGTGCCCAAGAAGATCAAAACTGTTTTACTCCCGGTAGGCACAATTGAAGCCCACGGGGTAGCCAGCCTTGGTACGGACGTGACCATACCCCGGTGGATCTGTGAAAGTATCGCGGACGATCTGAAGGCCATGGTGGCTCCGCCCGTATATTACGGCATAACCCGAAGCTTGCTATCATACCCCGGCTCCCTGACCGTCAGCTCGCCCGTATTCGAAAACTACGTCACCGAAGTAATGCTCTCCCTGGCGGGAAAGGGATTCTCCCGGATGGTGGTGATGAACGGGCATGGCGGTCATTTCAACGAACTCAAAAACGCTGCCATGCGCGTCCACCGGGAGAAAAGCACAAAGGTGGTGGTCATCCACTGGTGGGTTTTGTGCGAGAAGCTCACCCAGGAGTTCTTCGGAGAATCGGGAGGACATTCCGGGTTGGACGAGAATGCCGCCATGTTGGCCATCGATCCTCAACTGGTGAAGAAGGCCAGGTACAAAAAAGACCTGGCCTATTGGATGAAAGACGGCATACAGTGCCTGCCGGCGCCGGGGCCGATATTGATCTATAAGGGGGGGGAAGGGTATCCGCAGTTCGACCCCAAACAGGCCAAGCTGTACATGAGCAAAGTCACCAGGAAGATCAAGGACGAAATTCTGGACGTGTTCGCCCGCTGGGACAAGTTGAAGCTCTGAAGGAGAAAACCACCCATGAGCGTTCTCGACGCCATAAGACAACGCAGGAGCATCCGGGCTTTTGAGGATAAGCTCATTGAGGAAGACAAGTTGCTCCGTGTTCTGGAAGCGGGCAGGCTGGCTCCATCGGCCAAGAACCGCCAGGAGTGGAGATACGTCCTGGTCAAGGACAAGGAGCTGCGCCGGAAGCTGGCCGTGGCCTGCAACAACCAATACTTCATAACCGAGGCGCCGGTGGTGATCGTCGGCTGTGCTACCATGACCGATTACGTGCTGACCTGCGGACAGCCGGCCTACACCATCGACGTGACCATCTCCATGGATCACATGAGCCTTCAAGCGGTGGAGGAAGGTTTGGGGACCTGCTGGATCGGCGCCTTCCAGGAGGATGAGGTGAAGAGGCTTCTGAACGTGCCGCCGGAGATGAGGGTGGTGGAAGTGATGCCGCTGGGCTATCCCAAGTTTCAGCCCGAACCCAAGCCGCGGATGAAACTGGACGCAATCTCCTCTTACGATAAATACCGGTAAGGGCTTGCACAAAAACTTGCCTCGATGGAATGGTTTTTGTGCATCTGCCAGCGATTGAATGCGGCTTTGGTTTATCCCGGCAACCTCATTTCATTGACTTGCAGCCGCTTGTGAAGACGACCGGCGGCTTTTCCTTTTTGGCACAATCGTTGCTTTTTGGGGATAAGCGATACGCGAGGTGTTGCCTTTTGCAGCAGGAGATTAGTCTTGCCCGAACGGTACATGACTAGATGTGGCGCCATCTAGAACGGAAAGGCCTTCTTTTTGGTTGACTGGCAGATTCCCATAGCTTAGATTGACGCAAACCATGTGCTGTTAAGGTCATCGGAAAGAGGAGGGAAAGATGACAGGCCGAATCGCAAAACTAACCATCCTTTTTGTGTTCCTGCAGGGGGCGGCCGTACGGGCGCAACAAAACCTGTCTTCCGAGCGGGTCATACATATGGACAGATTGCAGCCCACCAAGCTGATTGACGTTCCTACCGCCGGCCTTCTGCCGCGCGGGAGCTTCGATTTCGACGTCAAGGTATACCCCCAAGGCGGGGTGATATTCAGACTGGACATAGGACTGATGAAGAGGTTCATGGTGGGGATGTCTTTCGGAGGCGAGAATGTGATCGGCGAGGGGGAGCCGGATTGGAATCCCCGGATTGAGTTCGCCGCCAAGTATCGTCTGATCAACGAGAGTTGGTCTTTTCCGGCACTGGCGATAGGTTTCGATTCTCAAGGTTCGGGAGCTTTTAATGACAGTTTGGACAGGTATGTGTACAAGTCGAAGGGCTTTTATGGTGTCATAAGTAAGGGATACGCCATGGGCGATCTCCCGTTCGGTTTGCACGCCGGTGCCAACTATAGCCTGGAGAACGATGACAAGGACAAAGACATCACCTTCTTTTTTGGCGCGGACATGCGGTTCGGCGATAATCTGGGAGTGGTCGGCGAGTACGACTTAGGCACCAACGACGACAAAGCCCAGGAGCTTTTCGGAAAGGGATATGGTTACCTGAACCTGGGAGCGCAATGGATTTTCTCGGACCGGCTGTTTTTGCAGTTCAACTTGAAGAACCTGCTGCTCAATCGAAAGGACGCCAGCACCTGGGGCAGGGAGTTGCGGATAGTATATTTCGAGTCGTTCTGACGGTTGACAGAACGGCGACCAAGGTTGATACCACCGGGCTTGCGCAATGTTCCGACAATCTAGGTTTCTCCGGTATAGCGGGCGGCAGGTGCTGCCGAAAATCAGATTGGTGACGTAAATATAAGGAAAGGGCTGTTGATACGAACGATATTTCCACTGAGGTGACGGAAAACGATGAAGAAAAGACTGGTTGTTCTGGGCATACTTCTCACGATCATGTCGGTCTGCGCCATCGGCTGCTATACCGTGCTGACCCATCCCATGGTTCAGGGAGAGGAAACCGAGGCGGTTGAGCACACCGGGGAGTACTACCGGGAGCACTGCACCGACTGCCACGGCGACTATCATAACTACCCCTACGGATTCTACTACGGGTACTATCCCGACTACTACTGGAGCAGTCCCCGGTGGGGTCATTATTACGCTTACCCCTGGTGGTGGGACCGGTACTGGTGGGATCAGGGTGAACACAACTACGATGAGACGGTGCAGCCGCCCGAAAGCGCCGAGAAGGCGGACAGGAGAAGAGGCATGGTGCCGCCCTATGTTCCTCCGGCGGGCAACACCAACACTCCTTTCGTTCTTCCCAACACGGCCACCGGTCAGCAGCCTTCCGAAGGCCAGCAGCCGGGAAAGATTCAGCCCACCCCCATACCGAAACAAGATCAGGAGAAGGAGCAGCCCAAGGACAAGAAAGCCGAGAGGCGCAGAAAGTGACGGATCGGATAGGTCCCCTGGCGGAAATCACTATTTCGAGGTGTTCTTAATGATCAGACGATTCGGCATGTGGATGGCTGTTGTACCGATGCTCGCGCTTTTGTCCCCTTCGGTCGTCCGGGCACAGGATGAGAGCGCGGTGTACGAACCCACGGCGGGGAACTTCTTCGTGGTGGGCGCACGAACCCTGGCGATGGGAGGAGCGGCTATAGCAGCGGTCAACGACGCCACCGCCCTGATATACAACCCGGCTGGATTGGCGCGCATCACCAGAATAGAGTTGGCGGGAAGCATGACCCATCAGAGAACGGGCAACACGACCCAATGGCAGTTTTCCGGCGACTCCTTCAGCGGACCTCACCAGAACAACACCCGCTTCGGATCGGCCAATCTGGTTCTGCCCGTGCCCACCTATCGGGGAAGCCTGGTCTTGGGCATGGGAGTCAACCGGGTGGATAGCTTTGACCGAACCCTGCAGTTTTCCCAAAGTATGTCGGTCCTGCAGACGAATTTCAGCGAAACCGCGATAGAGTCGGAATCGGGAGGCATATATCTCTGGTCCTTTGGAGCCGGGATGGACGTTTCGCCGAACGTGTCCGTGGGCGGGGCTCTCAACCTATGGAACGGGAAGGACGATTACACCTGGTTTGACGAATGGGCCACGGTCGTCCCCGCATCGGACACGGTGATAGACGATAGGATAGTGGACCGCTACTCGGGACTCAATGCCAAGCTGGGCGTCAGGATTCAGCCCACCAGGGCTGTCGTTTTTGGGGCGACCATCGAGTCTCCCGTCACCTTAACCATCAAGGAAGATTGGAACGCCCGGACTATAGAAGATGGCGTGGAGACCGTGGAGGATTTCAACTTCGAATATAAGGTCTCTCTGCCTTTCAGCATGGGAGCGGGAGTGGCCTTCGACCTCAACCGACTAACCCTGGCTGGAGACCTCAACTACACCGATTGGACCCAAACCGAGTACAAGAAACTCGACGATGTGGGAGCATTCAACCGGCAGGTCAAGCGAACTTACCGGGATGCTCTGAGACTGCACGTAGGTGCGGAGTATCTTATCCCGCAGCTCGGCACCAGCCTGCGGGCCGGGTTTTATCGCGATCCCCTGCCTTTCAGGTCCGATCTGATAGGCAAGAACCGCAGTTTCGTCACGGCCGGAGTCGGATTCCTCATCGACCAGGTTATGACGCTGGATGTGGCTTGGGCGCACGGATCCTGGGAGCTGCGGAATTTCATTAGCGAAGGCCTGACGGAGAAGTATACCACCGACCGGTTATTCGTTTCCGTGGCCTACCATCTATAGGCTGCTTATAATCCGTCCCTCCATTATTTCATCGCACTTCACTTTTCAAGGCACACCTGTCAGATTTCTATTCGGACAGCCTTCTTCAGACAGTTCTCCATCCCGCGGGGCTTCAACGTTTTCGGTCGACGGAACCGTAGAAAGAGTAAGGCCAGCCCGGAGCGTTTCGCCGAGTTTCAACCTGTGTGAGGCCGCGGAACTTTTCCGGACCTGGATTGTATACGTTTCTTGAGAAGGAGAGCAAGGGTGACGACTCCAGAGCGCGCGCCCGACGGACAGTCGCCGATCGTGAATCACTCTGATCTCTCGGATAAGGAGCTCCTGCAGAGGGTCAAGGAGAGTGATACCCGAGCGTTCTCGGTGCTGGTCGATCGATACAAGGTGAAGTTGTTCAATCTGCTCTACCGCATGCTGCAGAACAGGGAAGAGGCTGAGGACGTTCTGCAGGAGACGTTCCTGCGGGTGTTCAGGGAGAAGGAAAGTTACGACCCGAGTTTCGCATTCTCGACATGGATATACACCATTGCCCTGAACCTTTGCCGGAACCAGTTGAAGCGCAGGAAAAGATTCAAGTTTTTCGGGATAGACCTTATCAAAGATGATAGAAGGTACGCCGTGGAAACCAAAGTGCAGACCGATGGCCTAAGTTCGACCCTGGATCAGGCCATCGCATCTTTGCCCGTCAAATATCGAACCGTGTTTGTGTTGAGGGAGGTGAACCAACTATCGTACGAGGAGATGGCCGAATCGCTCAGCGTGCCTTTGGGCACGGTGAAATCGAGAGTCAATCGTGCCCGGTTGATGTTAAGGGATAAGCTCAAACCCATGTTCGGGGAGGAATATGAACTGTCGAAAAGTTCGCCGATACCTATTTGGCTACTTTAGGGGGGAGCTGTCCTCGAGAGAGACAGAGACCATCGGAGCTCATCTGGTTGCCTGTCCTGACTGCGCCAAGGAGGCGGAACAGCTCGAGACGCTGTGCCTGGCGCTGAGGGATAATCTGGAGACCGTTGTCCCCTCGCCCGACTTCGACCAGAAGCTCTTGGAAAGATTGCAGGCGTCTCCAACCGGTACTGTTGTCCGGCAAAGAGCAAGCTGGCGGGCCGAGCTGCTGCACGAGATATTTCCGTCCATCCGGCTTAGGTGGGCTATGGCCGGCGCTGCCGGAGTAGTGGTGGTGGCCTTCGCCCTGATCTTCACTCTGAAGCAATCGCCGACCCAGCCGGAGTACATCTCGGAGGCCGAGCAGTCGGCTCCGGTCATCGCAAAATCGCAGGATTTGTCCGACTCGGCATACGCCGACCTGATGCGGCGCCTGGACGAAGGCTCCGTGGTGAGCGATAAAGCCTTCGTGATCGACAACCTGAGTTTCCCTGGTGCGGGAGGGGAGAACGGAGTGATGCCGGTGGATGATCTCTCCAAGAGGTTCGTGATCGAGAGAACCTCGGTTCCCGCCAGGCAAAGCTGGTTGGACAGTCGGTACGTGCTGCCTGTGGTGTCGAGCAGACGGATTCCGGAGAGGCCGGATTATTGATGGAGGGTCGTTTAGCGATACAATTGCTGAACAGTTCGTACGAGTAACGAACTTGAGGAGGAGGCGAGGGAGATGAGGCCCCGAAGTACGATTCTTGTGGGGTTGGCCCTGTGCGTTTCGGCGTTTGGGTGGACGCAGGCACCCCATGCCCAGCGTGGCGTGCTGGCGTCGCTGGAGCAGGACATAACCAGTCTGGTGGAGTCGGTCAAGCCGTCATTGGTGACCATCGAGACCGGCAGCCGGGCCGCAGCCGAGACCGGCGCGAAGGCGGGGCCCTCCACCTTCGTAGGCTCCGGCATAATCTACTCGCGGGACGGCTACATCCTTACTTCGGCCAGCGTGGTTTCCGGGAAGAAGAGCTTCCGCATCACCCTGCCGGACGGGCGGGCTTTGACCGGCAAATTGGTGGGAACGGATGACGAGTCCAACCTGGCCGTGCTCAAGGT
>CAZPRG010000145.1:0-6630 GCA_964588675.1 uncultured Ignavibacteria bacterium | reverse complement strand
TATTTGAGGGCATTATCTGGTAGCACAGTGGATTGCCGCAATCAGCCCATGCTGCTGAATCGGCAAAAACCAGAACTCCAGCAAGAACGAACATAGAGAGTTTTCGCAACATCAGGGTACCTCCTTTCAAACATGAACCAAAAGGTCTTTTCGTTCTCCGCGGACAATCCTCCTCCCTCACAAACGCAAGCATCACCTCCTGACGATTCAAAAAGTTAGTTCACAAAGAAGACTAATTTGGTCTGATATTCTCAAAATAACCTCGACCTGGAATCTGTCAATGAGAACAAAATGCCCATTGAGTGCGTATATTAAATGGGTATTCGTTCGAGAGCAAGGCTAATCCCTTGTCATCCTATATGGCTACTAGTGAAGTGTTTTGTAATACAATCACTTACTACTTGCATTGGCGAGGAGTCTTTCTTGTTCGTGAACCTCTGGCTGAACTATACAGTATGTTCGTTGGAGACCCGTAGCCAATTGAAAAGATGGAAGTTATTAGATTTTTCGCCGGCCTGTTTGTTAGGCTCCATTTCTGGTTACATAGCCGTAATCCATAAGTAGTCAGTAGATCGTATCATATCTTGTCCTGCGCAAGGAGTTAGCTATGAGTCATAACGGGTCTGCCTCCATAGACCCCTCCGATGACCTGGGCAACGACGCGCGACGAATGGATCTGTTGTCACGGGCCATAGAATCCCTGCCTCATCCGTTCTATGTAATCAAAACCAGCGATTACAGTCTCAAGCTGGTCAATCTTGCCGCCCGCTCTGCGGGCAGCCCCACAGCCCGGACCTGTTACGCCATGACTCACGGAAGGAGTGAACCGTGTTCCGGCAGAGACCACCGCTGTCCCTTGGAGGAGGTAAAAAGAGACAAAAGACCCGTGGTCGTGGAACACCTCCACCACGATAAGCAAAAGGGACCCAGAGACGTGGAAGTTCGGGCGTTTCCCATCCTGGATGAGCACGGAGAGGTTGAGTTGATGGTGGAATACTGCCTGGACATCACCGAGCGAAAGCAGGCGGAGAGAGAACTGAGTCACTACCGCCAGCACCTATCCCAGTTAGTCGACCAGCGCACCGCCGAGTTGAAGGCGACCAATCAGAGGCTGGAAGAGGAGGTGGCGGGTCGCAAGCGGGTGGAAACCCAGCTGAAGAAATCGTCGATGGAGTTGGAGCTGGAGCGGGAGGCACTCCAAAGAAAGAACACTGCCCTCAGCGAGATATTGGACCAGATAGATGCCGAGAAGAACGCGCTCAGGCAGCAAATCTTGACCAATATGGAACAGGCGATCATGCCCGTCCTAATCAGGCTGAGGGATTCATGTCCTCCATCCGCACTGAAGAACCTCGAGGCTTTAGAACGAGAGGTGGCGCAGATCGCCTCTCCCTTTCTGGAGAAGCTGAAAGGGAGTCCGGCCAAGCTCTCTCCCCGGCAGTTGGAGGTTTGTCGCCTGATAAAGAGCGGGATGACCACCAAGGAAATCGCCGAGCTGTTGAATCGCTCCCCCTTGACCATCAACAAGTACCGCGAACAGATACGCAAGAAGTTCGGTTTGGTGAACAGCGATGCGAATCTGCACACCTTTCTGCAGTCCTTGTGACAACCGGTAGGAGAGATCGGATGTCCGGCTACACGGCCTGAGGCGACTTCGGTCGCCCGATCGGTCCCGACATCAATCCGTGTCTCACGGGCTCCCCTCCTTCCGGCTTCTTTCTCCGAGACACTTGACATGAAGGCTCGACTCACCCCAGAAGACCACCTGAACGCTTTGGGACTGAAAGTGCGAAGACCAGCATGATCCCGACGACAGATGCTGGCTGTGCCGGTCTTTGCGGTGATTCCCAACCAACGGGAGGTTGTTTATTCTGCGGAAAAGAGTATATTGCCGTCAGTTATGAAACGGTCGGATACCGAGGCACACGCCACGCACGACCTGACCACCGGGTCCATCACCAGAAGCATATTCTACCTGGCCCTGCCGGTGGTGGCCACCATGTTTCTGGAAACCGCCTTCTCCATCGCGGACATGTTCTGGGTGGGGAAGCTGGGTGCGGTCTCGCTGGCGGCGGTGATCTCCAGCGCCTTTCTGATCTGGATCATCTACTCCCTGGTGGGGGCGGTTTCCATAGGGGTGACCGCTCTGGTGGCCAGGTTCATAGGAGCCAAACAGCCGGATCAAGCCGCCTTCAGCGCCAGACAGGCTTATCTCTTCTCCATTGTCTTCGCAATCTGTTTGACCGTCCCGGGAATGCTTTTCACCAAATGGGCTTTCGTTCTGATGGGAACCGCGCCGGATGTCACACATCTGGGGATCCGCTACTTAAGGATCATATTCGCCGGCGCCATAACCTTCTTTTTAATCGACGTTTTCAGCGCTCTGTTTCGGGCATCCGGCGACACCAAGACCCCCATGCTGGTCATCGGCGGCAGCCTGGCGCTGAACATCATCCTCGATCCGTTTTTGATATTCGGCTGGGGACCCTTTCCCCGATTGGGGACCGACGGCGCTGCTTTGGCCAGCGTGTTCTCCCAGTGCCTGGGCAGTCTGCTTTTCATTCTCCTGGTCAGGCGCGGGAAGTTAGCTTTTAAATTCTCGCTGGTGCCCAAGTGGGATTTGGACTTTTCCGTAGTGTGGCGCATCCTGCGCATCGGCATCCCGGCATCGTCCGCCTGGATACTGTTCAGCGTGGTCTACTTGTTCATAAACAAGATCGTGGCGCTTTTCGGAACCGACGCCATCGCCGCCCTGGGAATCGGAAATCGCATGGAATCGGTTTCCTTTCTCACCTGCATGGGATTCTCGACGGCCGCCTCCACGCTGGTGGGCCAGAATCTGGGGGCGGGAAAGCCGGAGAGATCGGCCCAGGCCGCATGGAGGACTGCGGGGATATCGGTCCTGGTCACCGGTTTCGTGGCCACTATGTTTCTCGCCTTTCCCCGGCAGATAGCGTCGTTTTTCATCTCCGATCCCAGGGTGATTGAGATCGGGATCGGCTACTTGAGGATCTTAGCCCTGTCGCAGACGTTCATGGCGTTGGAGATCGTCTTCGAAGGAGCTTTCGGAGGCGCAGGCAACACCGTGCCCCCCATGATCGTTTCCATCGCCGGCTCGGCGGCCCGCATCCCGCTGGCCTATCTTCTGGCGGTCCACTGGGGCATTGGCGTAAACGGAGTGTGGTTGGCCATAACCTCCACCAGCATTGTCAAAGGAATCGTCTTGGCCCTCTGGTTTAGACGGGGAAGATGGAGGAGTCAGAGAATTTGAGGCTTGACAGGGTTAGGGTTTAGGGTATAATACTTGTAGAAAACAAGTACGACGCAAGCGGTCTCCCATCACCTCACGTCATCCGAGAGGAGATTATGAAACTCCAGAGAATAAGTCTGTTGGTGGTCTTCTTAGCATTGTTTTTCAGCCACGGCCTGGCAAGCGAACCGGAGTTGGTTTCGGAGATCGCGACCCAAGGCCGGACGGTTCACGGTGACATCCTGGACGGAAAGCTGATCTTGTCCTCTCCGGAGAGCCTGCAGGTTCTCACCGCCGGGGGAGAAAGAGCTTTTGAGGCGGCATTGGGGACGAATCAGGGTCCGGTCTTCTCAGAGGATGGAGAGTTCTTCGGAATCACCACCTACTCCAAAGCTGCATCCCCCGGATTTCTGGCGGCGGAGAAATTCGAGCTTTACTCGAGCAACGGGATCAAATTGTGGGAGATCCAACAACCCGGTGTCTCGGCATTTTTCATCTCCCCAGGAGCCCAGACCGTAGTGGGCATCTCCGGCGGGGAAGGAGTGCCGCAGTCCGAGGTGGACTTTTACGGCGCGAACGGAAACCTGGTTTCGGCAACCAAAACCAGGTTGCCCCAGGGAGTTGGTTTCTCCCCGGACGGGGAGCGTGTCTTGATCAACAGCGCCCAGGATGGCCTTCTGCTTTTCGAGCGAGCCGGCAGGCTGGTCGGCAGATTGGGACCCTGCGACCGGTTCGCCGTCTCCGCCGCCGGCCAATACGTGGCGGCTGCGTCGGGAAACACCATCAGGCTGCAGGAGGTAGGTAAACCACCCAGGGAACTGAAGCAGGCGAGCTCACCAGTGAGAAGACTGTGTTTCTCTCCGGACAACAAATACCTGGGCGCGATCGACAAGGCCGACCTGTTTCTGTTCGAAGTGGAAACCGCAAAGCTCCTCTGGCAACATAGCCTGGAGCAACCCGAGCTATCATTTGTCTCGTTGGACCTCTGCGTGGATGGGGAGCGAATAATAGCCGGCCTGGATTTCGACAACGGGAGGAGCGTGCCGGCGGCGGAAAGACACACCAAAGGCTTAGTCTACCTCTTCGACAAGCAGGGTGGATTGATCTGGCAAAAAGAGGTTTCCTACAATCTCTGGGCTGCCATGTTCCCGTTGGTGAAGATCTCCGGGAACGGGTCCCGGTTTTCCGTCGCCACCAGGGAGAAGGTCTATCTTTACACCAACGTCGCACCCCAGGAGTGAAGCCCGGCATCTCCGATGGCCTGGTCTTTCGATGCTTGCAGCAAGTATGAAAGCGCTTGCATAGCAAGGCGGCTGCAGCACTTCCCGGCCTAAGCTTCCTTGGGCGAGCCCATCCGGCGTTCCCGTACTCGACAAGTTCAATCCCATACTCCACAAGCGATTATCTGTCCGCGCCCGAATAGGTGCATCCGACGCGTGGTGCGGATCAGTGGCATGCTATTTGCTTGAACTTGCCACTGAGACCGCTTCTTGACTTCAGGAACTGCCGAGGATGGAAAGGACATGAAGAAGAATTCGTTCGAGCTGGGATTTGTTCATCTGGAAGATCTGGTTTTTCACGAAGCCTGCGACTTCAAGCGCGTCCGCCGGCTGGCTCATCAGATCGAAGCCGACGGAAATCTGAAAAACCCCGCACTGGTGACGGCCATTCCCGACGGCCAAGAGCAGAATCCGACCTCCGGCCAGGCCGGCCGAAAGCTGATGGTGCTGGATGGGGTCAACCGAATCTCGGCTCTGAAGCTTCTGGGCGTTCCCGACGTGTTGGTACAGAAGGTGGAACTGCTGAACCAGAACGTGGGGCTTACCTCCTGGGATCATTTGATATTGAAAATCGACCGAGACG
The DNA here is from genome assembly GCA_964588675.1 of uncultured Ignavibacteria bacterium. GTDB lineage: Bacteria > Zixibacteria > MSB-5A5 > MSB-5A5 > SM1-73 > SM23-73-3. Next base: position 1,517 of record CAZPRG010000145.1, on the reverse strand, counting down.
ATTTGATTTCGAAGATCAGGGAGCTGAACCTGACCGTATCCCCGTGCGATCCTGGCCGAAAGAGGGAGGCTTTGAGCGACCAGAGGGCCCTATGTTGTCTGTTTTTCCGCGATGGTTCCGGCCTGGCAGTTACCCAGAGGGAGCCTTCGGTGGAGGACCGGGTCACGAACTTGTACCGGGTGATGGCAATCTACAACGCTTCGTACGAGATATTTCACCCGGGCTGGGACGAGGGTTTGATCTCACCGTTCGACAATTTCGAAAACGCCGCGGCCATCAACTCGCTGCCGGTGTTCGCCAAAGAGCAGGTGATACAGCTGGCTTCCGAGGGGGTGCTGTTTCCGTTCGGAGTTACCCGATTTGTGGTGCTTCAGAGAATTTTGGGTCTGGAGATATCCTGTTCGGTACTGAAAGACGCTGCATCATTGGAGGAGAAGAACTTGTTTCTGAGAGAGCTTTTGACCTACAGAATCAGAAGCAAGAAAGCCAAGTTTTACCAGGAGTCGGTTTTTCTTTTCAACGAGTGACCTACCGCCTCCCCGGCGCGAGCCATCCGGCTCGTGTACGGGGTCGTACCCATGCCCTCATTTCCTTCAGCCAGGGAGATGAGGGTTTTTGATCTTCAGGAGGCCGATCCGCGATGGGGGATAAAGAGAGTCGGGTGCAGACCAGGACCTGGCTTAAGCCTGGTCTTGGTCAATCCCACCTGTCCAGGCAATAGGTTCCGCCAGCCGGAAAACGTCACCCGGGAGCGCAAGGAAGCGGTCCGTTCCGGAACAGGTAATTCAGCAGTACGATGGCGTCGGCTAAGTCCGCGATGCCGTCGCAGTTGGCATCGCCGCTTTCCGGCTCGGCAGGCGCGTCTCCGTTCTTGAAAAGATAGTTCAGCAGGAAGATGGCGTCTTCCAGATTGAGCTGGTGATTCGAATTGAGGTCTCCTCTTTCCGCATCCACCATGACGCGCGTTTGGGCGGAGTCGACGTAATAGGGATTGCCCCGGGATCTGGCGGTGAGGGTTATCCGTTCGGTCTGGTCCCAGACGGCGTCGTAGGGCACGCCCACGCTGATGAGAATGCTGTCGGTCTGCCCGGCACCGAGTTCGGCCCAGAGTTCCCGCGGGAAAACACTCCATCCGATCCAATCGGCGGAGACGGTGACGTCGAAGGTGTCGGTGAGCAGACCGGCGTTGAGGAGCAGAAACTCCAACTCAACGTCAATGGCGTTGATGGTGGGTACGCTCTCCGCACCGGTGAGTTCAAGTCCCCGAAGAGTATCCGTCGGCGGGAGCTGGCAGGAGAACATGGAACGCCCATGCGTGCCCGCCACCAGTTTCCTGGTGGGCTGATGCAGACTCAGATCGTGGACCGTGGTTATGGGCAATCCGGTTCCCAGGGGCATCCAGCCGGCACCCAGGTCGGTGGTCATATACACCCCCACATCCGATCCAACATACAGGACGTTAGTGTTCATGGGATCGACGATCACGTCGTTGACCGGCGCTTCCGGGAGATCGGACG
>CAZPRG010000144.1:0-6712 GCA_964588675.1 uncultured Ignavibacteria bacterium | reverse complement strand
GGAAGAGAATAGCTATGCTCACCATGGTGGCTATCAGAAACAGCGCGCTGGACACAGCGCTCTTCTGGCTTATCACCATGACCGAACAACTGACTGCAATCACGGCCAGTATTACGAAGATCACCAATTCCATATCACTCGTTCCTTATGCGTCTACTGTCCACGGTCGGCCGTCCACCGCAATTGCCATCTCTTCGTCCGTCGTCCGTGGCAACTATGTCCATCCGTTTAATCCGTTCCATCCGTTGACAACTCAGTTCTTGCTCGGGTAAGCTACCAAAAGATCCTCTTTGCTATAGATCAGCTTCTCCCGCTTGTCGGTGGAGAACTCATACTCCTTGCCCAGAAAAACCGCCTCCTTGGGGCAGGCTTCCTGACAATATCCGCAGAAGATGCATCTGAGCTCGTTAATCTCGTAGACCTTGGCGTATCTTTCGCCGAACTCGTTCTCCGCAGGCTCCATGTATATGCAGCCGGAGGGACAGGCGGCGGCGCATAGCCCGCAGCAGACGCATTTTTCCGAGCCGTCCTCGTGCCTGGCTAAATAATGCAGACCTCGATATCGCGGAGGCAGGGTCAGCTTCTGCTCCGGGTATCTCAGCGTGGTCGGCTTGGAGAGCAGATACTTGAAGGTGACCGACAACCCTCTCGGAATGGCCAGGAATATGGTTCTCAGAATGTCGAACATGATCTCTTTATCCGTTAATTGAACCCTCGAACCCTTGAATCCTTGAACCCTTCGACTTTTCGACCTTCCGACCCTTCGACCCTTCCTCACACAATCATTACCACCGCCGTAACGAAGATATTCAACAGAGCCAAAGGCAGCAGAACCTTCCATCCGAAATTCATAAGCTGATCATACCTGAACCTGGGTAGCGTGGCCCTGATCCAAATGAACACGAAGAGGAACAAAACCATCTTGCCCAAGAACCAAACCACCGGCGGCAGGAACGGCCCGTGCCAACCACCCAAAAAAAGCGTGGTGGCCACGGCCGCTATGTTGATCATGTTGCCGTATTCGCCCAGATAGAACATGGCGAATTTCATGGAGGAATATTCGGTCTGGTATCCTGCCACCAGCTCGCTTTCCGCCTCGGTGAGGTCGAAAGGAACCCGGCTCAACTCCGCCAGGGCGCATGTCAGGTAGAGCAGGAAACCCAGCGGCTGGCGGAAGATGAACCAATCGTAAAACCTGCTCTGGGAGGCGACGATGTCGGTCAGGCTCAAGGAGCCGGCTATCATCAGAACCCCGATGATGGAGAGACCCAGGGAGACCTCGTAGCTGATCAACTGCGCGGAAGACCTCACCCCGCCCAAGAGCGACCACTTGTTGTTGGATGACCAACCGGCCAGAACCAGCCCGTACACGCCCACCGAGCTGACGGCAAACACATACAGGATGCCCATGTTGAAGTCCGAAACGACCAGCGGGATGCTCTGTCCGAAGAGCTTGATGGTATTTCCGAAGGGAACCACGGCCACAATTATCAGCGCGGGAATGAAAGTCAAAAGCGGCGCCAGGGTGAAGATGATTTTGTTCACGTTGGCCGGAATTAGGTCCTCCTTCATCAATATCTTTATGCCGTCGGCGATGGGCTGCAAAAGACCGTGCGGTCCCACCCGCATGGGCCCCAGCCGCATGTGGAAATGACCCAGGAGCTTCCTCTCCAGCCATGTCAGGTAGGCTATCATCAGCAACAGGGCAATGATAACCACCGCCACCTTGACCACGGTTATGATTATGAAAGTCAGCATAGTTCGGTCAAATCCTCTTCAATTGCCGGCCGGTATCGCTCAGATCGCTCAAGCTGATTCCGGCATGAATCGGCGAGATGCTGGCCAGCTCCTGGAAGATCTGTGCCGGCGAGTCATAACCGAGATCATATCCCAGAACCTGTGCCAGCATGCAGATGACGTACCAATCCGGTTTGCAGCCGCCCAGGGGGCCGAATGCCGGGGTTAGCTTCTGGATTCTTCTCTCGACATTGGTGAAGGTTCCTTCCTTCTCGGCGAACGACACTCCGGGCAGCACCACGTGGGCCAACCTGGCCGTGTCCGTCAGAAACATGTCCTGTACAACCAGGAAGGCCAGCTTTCCGAGCGTTTTCTCCACATGGTCGGAATTAGGATAACTACCCACCGGGTCTGAGCCGACAACATACATGCTCTTCACCTCTCCCCGGTCGATCGCCTCCAGCATCTGATTGAAATCCAAACCCGGGCTACCGGGAATCTTGGCCTGCCAAACTTGCTCCACACGGTTTCTGGCGGTGCCGTCAGCGACGGCGAGGTATCCCGGTAGTCTCTCCGGCAACACTCCGCAATCCAGCGCTCCCTGCGAATTGCAGTGTGGCCAGAGTAGATTGACGCCGCTATGCTCTTTACCCTCGTGCCCCGTGACGTGCAACAAGGTTGCGAGCCTGTTTAATATGTGTGCGTTGTCACGATGAGCGACTACCTGGTTACCACAGAGGATTAGAAGGTTTTCGGCCTGTTTAAGAATCCCGGCCAGTTCTTTGATTTTCTCCAAGGATATTCCGGTCTTCTGAGCGAAATCCGACAAGCTCGAATCCGGCGTCTTCTCTCCCAATTCCTGCAGGAGGGCGTTCAAGAGGACGCCTTCAGTCCCTGGTTGATAAGTCAATTCGTCTGCGGCAAAACGGTTGAGCCGAGTGCACTCCGAATTCACCAAAATCAGCCGGTTTCCCCGCCGAGCGGATTTGATCAGCCGCAGATTCAGGATGGGATGCTTTTTCTCCAGGTCGCAACCCAAAACCAGTATCAACTTCGCCTTTTCTATGTCGGCGATGGAATTGGTCATGCCGTATGACCTGCCCGCTGACGACAGGCCCGGCAGCAAATACTCCGAGTCCACCCGATGGTCGATGTTGTTGGTGCCCAAAACCACCCGGAAAAACTTCTGCAGCAGATAATTCTCTTCGTTGGTGAGCCGGGGCGAACCGAGTCCTGCTAAGGAATTTGATGCAAACTGGTTCTTTGCGGCTTGCAGCCGGGAAGCGACCAGTTCGATGGCCTCGTCCCAATCGACCGGTTGGAGCTGTCCGCCTTTCCTCACCAGCGGCTGAGTCAGCCTATCGGGATGGTTTACGAATTCATATCCAAACCGGCCCCTGTCGCACAGAAAGCCCTCGTCGACCGAGTCGTTCCGGCGCGAGGTGATGCGGTGTATCTTGTCCTCTTTGGTCCAGAGCTTGACATTGCACCCATCCCCGCAAAGCGAACAAACCGAGGGTGTAACCTTCGTCTGCCACACCCTGATTCTGTACCGGAAGGACTTGGAGGTCAAGGCGCCCACCGGACACATCTCCACCGTGTTTCCGGAGTATGGATTATCAAGTGGCATATCGGGAAGCACGTTGATTTCCGATTTAGCGGCCCGACCGAATGTCCCCAGATCGGTCTCGCCGGCAATCTCGCTTATGAACCTGACGCATTTTCGACAGAGGATGCAGCGATTCTGGTTCCTTATTATCTGCGTGCCCAGCGACAGATCATCATGTTTGGATTTGGGATCCACCACAAACCGTCTTTTCTCCTCCGCATATCTGCTTTTGTCCGATCCATATTTGAACACCAGATTTTGCAGCTCGCACTCCCCTCCCTTATCGCAAACCGGACAGTCCAGGGGATGATTGATCAGCAGAAATTCGAGGACTCCTTTTCTGGCAGCTCTGACTTGGGGAGTGTCCGTCTTGACCACCATTCCCTCGCTCACGGGTGTGCCGCAAGCCACCTGCAGCTTCCAGATCTTTTCCACCTCCACCAGGCACATGCGGCAGGCTCCCACTGGTTCCAGTTTATCATGGTTGCAGAAAGTGGGAATTTCGACGCCCAGTTTCTCTGCGGCTTTGAGGATGGTGGTCCCCTCCTCCACCGTCACTTGCTTTCCGTCTATAGTCAAAGTCACCATGCTATGCCGACAATCTTGTTCGTTTGGTTTGCTTAATCCGTTGATAGCTCTTCTCGTCCGCAGTCCGCAGTCCGCGGTCCGCCGCTACTGCCTTCATCCGTTCAATCCGTTGACCGGTTTTCTGTCCGTAGTCCGTCGCTGCTGTCGTTATCCGTTCCATCTGTTTAATCCGTTGACACCTCTCCGTTGACCTCATCAGACGAATCTCTCACCCAACTGCACCGCACATTTGCCATGCCTTATATGATATTCATACTCATCCCGGAATTTCTCGATGGAGCTGGTTATGGGCACCACGGCTGCATCGCCCAGCGGGCAAACCGTCCTGCCGCCGATGTTGGCGCAGATGTCGCGAAGAAGCTCTATGTCTTCCTCCCGGCCTTTGCCGGTTTCGATCCGCTGCATGATCTGCCTGATCCATCTGGTCCCCTCTCTGCAGGGGACGCACTTTCCGCAGGATTCGTGCTCGAAGAATTTCGATATGCGGTAGGCCACCTTCACCATACAGGTGGTTTCGTCCATGACTATGGTGGCGCCCGAGCCCAAAAGCGAACCCGCCTCATAGAGGGAATCGAAATCCATTTTCACGTCCACCATATCGGCGGTCAAGACCGGCGTGGAGATGCCTCCCGGTATCACCGCCTTGAGCTTGCGATTCTCCCTGATCCCGCCCCCGTGCTCGTAGATCAGCTCCCTGACCGTGACGCCCATAGGCAGCTCGTAGTTTCCCGGTTTGTTCACGTGTCCGGAGAGGGAGAATATCTTGGTGCCGGTGCTCTTAGGCATTCCAATGCCGGCGTACCATTCCGCTCCGTTTAATACAATGTGCGGGACGTTGGACAGGGTCTCCACGTTGTTTATCACCGTGGGATCCTTATACAGCCCCACGGATGCGGGAAATGGCGGTTTGAGCCGGGGATTGGCCCTCTTCCCTTCGATGGATTCCATCAGAGAGGTCTCTTCCCCACACACGTAGGCTCCCCCTCCTCTATACACGCCCAGGTCCAGGTCAAAGCCCGATCCGAGGATGTTCTTTCCCAAATAGCCTTTGTCGTAACACTCCCCGATCGCTTGCTTCAATCGATTGGCCCCGAAATGGAACTCACCCCGGATATAGATGAACGCCCGATGCGCTCCGATGGCGTAGGAGGCGATAATGATCCCCTCTATCAATTGGTGAGGATCATGTTCTATAAGCGCCCGGTCTTTGAAGGTTCCCGGCTCTCCTTCGTCTGCGTTGCACAGGAGGAATTTCGGTTTGGGCGAGTCCTTAGGGACGAAACCCCATTTCATACCCGCCGGGAAACCTGCGCCTCCCCGTCCTCTCAGTCCCGACTTCTTGACCATCTCGATCAGATCGCTCGGGCTCAGCCCTTTTAGAGCTTCAGGCAAGGCCCGGTACCCGCCGTTTTTGATGTAGGTGTCGATCTTGTGCTGATCCGGTACGTCAATATGTCGGAATAGGATTCTTTCCATTTGCGGTTAGGCCTTCCGGTCTTGTTTCAAGGCATCCAATATCTGGTCCACCTTGGCCCTGGTCAGCTTCTCGTGATACTCCTGATTGATTTGCATTACCGGCGCAGTTCCACACGATCCCAGGCACTCCACCACGCTCAGAGTGAACAGGCCATCGGACGTAGTCTGTCCCGCTTTTATTCCCAGCTTCTGCTCCAGATATTCCAAAAGTTGCTCCGCACCCAGAAGCATGCAGGAGACGTTGGTGCAGACCTGAATGTGATACTTGCCCACTCCCTCCCTGGGGAAGTAGGTATAAAACGAAAGGGTCTCGTTGACCTCCATCTCGCTTAGCTCAAGAAGGTCCGCCACCTGTCTGACGATGTCCCGGTTATGGTAGCCTACCTCTTCCAGCACAACGTGCATGGCCGGGAGTACGGCGCTCCGCCTCTGAGGAAACTTATCCTTCAGTTCCGCGATTCTCTTCTGAGCAGCTTCATTCAACGTCAAGACGATCCTCAAACCCTTTGACTCTTGGACTCTCCGACCTTTCGACCCTTAAACCCTTGAGCCTTTGAACCCTCGAACCCTTGAACCCTCGAATCCTCGAACCCTTCTCTATCTATCAATCTCCCCGAGCACTATGTCGATGCTCCCGATGACTGCCACCACATCCGCCAGCAGCCGCCCCTCGACCATCTTGGAGAGGGCGCTTAGGTTGGCGAAACATGGCGGTCTGACTCTCACCCGATATGGTTTGTTGGCGCCGTCGGAGACGATGTAGAAGCCGATCTCGCCTTTTGGCCCCTCGATGGAATGATAGACTTCGCCCACGGGCGGCGTGAATCCTTCCACCACCAGCTTGAACTGAAATATCAGAGCCTCGATATTGGATGTGACCTCTTCCTTGGCAGGAAGAACCACTCCCGGAACCCGGGCCAGGTAATCGCCGGGCGGCATGCCATCCAGCGCCTGCTTGACGATTCGAATGCTCTGCCTCATCTCCTCCACCCGAACCAGGTACCGGTCATAGACGTCGCCGTTTTTGCCGGTAGGAATGTCGAAGTCGAATTTCTCATAACCGGAGTAGGGATTGGATTTCCTGATGTCCCACTTTATGCCGCTGGCCCTTAGAATGGGGCCGGACACGCTCAGATCAATAGCCTCCTCGGCGGTGATCTTGCCTACACCCACAGTCCGGTTCAGCCATATTCGATTCCTGGTGAGCAACCGCTCGTAGTCGTCGAAGCGATCGGGAAAGGTCTCCGCGATCTCTCTGACCTTGGCTTCGAATCCTTCCGGTATGTCCTGGGCCAGCCCTCC
>CAZPRG010000143.1:0-6739 GCA_964588675.1 uncultured Ignavibacteria bacterium | reverse complement strand
GTCTTGTGGGTCAGCCACTCTTCGTCTATGTCCATTCTCTTGTGGATGCCGTCCTGCCTCAGGTTCAATCCCCAGGTGGTTCGGTTGTCATCCCTCCAATCAAGCGTCCAGAGAAGGCTTCCGCCGAAATCCCAGCTATCGTGAATGCTGTCGTAGTTCCTGTTTTCATAGAGATACGTGGAATCGTAATCTATCAGCCGGTTCTTGCAGCCGTCGTAATACAGCTTGGCCTTCACATACCAGCGATCTCCCAGATAGCTTTCTCCGGCCAGGTCCAAGTAGCGCCTTTTCCAATCCACGAATCTCCAATACCTGGGCATTTCCTCGTTTATGCCGCCGGGAAGCCCCTTGTCGCCGTCGAAATAGCCCAAAGAAAGCGAAAGGTCGGTGGAGGAGGAGAACCTGTAGTCCAGCTTCCCATCCAGGTTGAGTCTGTCATAATCGCTGTTATCTCTCAGATCCCCATCCTCCCATCTTCCCGGTTGGAAGTCCCGGGGAAGGCGGAAACCGTCGGATTTGCTTTTGCCGGCGGATAACCAGTAGTCCAGCCGGCCCATTCTGGAGCCGTAGTTGAAGACCGAATTCCATGCTTCCCCGGTCCCCAAGGAGAAGACCAGGTCGCCGACCGGCCTTTGGGAGACTCTCTTGGTGACGATGTTGACGATTCCTCCCATGGTGTTGGCGCCGTAGATCGAGGAGGCAGGACCTTTGACTACGTTGATCTTGGATATATTGCCCACGGGCAGGGAGGAGAGATCCAGATCTCCGTAGTAGGGGAGATTCACCGGACGGCCATCCACCAGGATCAGCACGTGTTGGGAGTCAAACCCCCTCAGCTTGATCTCGGTGGAGTTCTTCTCGCCGGTGGAGACCCAGGCCCCTGAAACCGCCGACAGCGCTTCTCCCGCAGAAGCGGCTCCCTGGTACTCGATGGTGCCTGCCGTGACCTCAGCCACGGCCGCCGGAGGCCGGCCGATTCTCTTGCCCGTCACCACCACTTCTCCCAAATAGTGAATCGGCAGATCGCCTTTGGTGGAATCGGCCTTGTCCGCAGAGGCATCTTCGGAGATGGTCAATGCACAGCACAGGGTCAGTATTGACAAGGTAAGCAGTTTCTTCATCGTTCACTTAACTTCCGGGGGGATTAGCGCTATCGTCTGCAGGTATGGGATTTTCGAATCCGGCCCCAGATCGGGATAGAACTTCGTCAGGTCCAGGTCGAGAAGCCACCATCCGGTTTGAAGCTCGGCCCAGGAGAAGCTCCTTTTCTCTCCCGCCACGGAGACCAAATCGTAGGAGTAGTCTTCCGGAGCGGAGGTCAGAGTATCCACGAAATCGGCCAATCTGACACCCGATCTCCCGTCGTAGAAAAGGTCCTGGGGATCGGAATAGGTGGCCGTCTCCGTCTCCGCGATCAAGGAGAAACCGAAATTGTCGTCGCCCTCAAACCGGGTTTCGATCTTCCGGAGCAACTCGATGCCGGCCACATCCTTGACGTAATACCTTCCCTCCAGCCCCAGACTCTGCTCGAACGCTGCTCTTCTGTTGGAAAGCTTGAGGTAACCTTTTTGCATGTGCTCCCAGAGGTTGTCCGGGCTTCCCTTCATGTGGGCGTAGAAGCCGTCCGATCCGACGACCCGATAGGCGTATATGGCGGGGCGCTCCGTTATCACGGAATCGATGAAATCCGAGAGCCGGATGGCCTGTTCTCCCTCGAATTCCACTTTCTCCATGAGGTCGAAGTACCGGGTGAAGGTCATATCGCCCAGCTTGACGGTGATGAAATCCGATTTTGGTTTAATCGGCCGGGAGCAGCCACAGGTTATCAACAGAAGCAGAAAGACCGAAACCAAGGCTCTTAAAATACCGGGTATGGTGCTCCGGAGCCTATCTGTTCTATGTGGGCAGATCTTGCGATTCATCTTGGAAACGGATGGAAGCTGGTCGCTGGTTCCAGGCTATTTCAGATACAGGAGTCTCTTTGTGTCGGAGAATTCCGCCGTCCGCATTCGATAAAGATACAGTCCACTGGAGACGGATCCTCCGGCCTGATTGGTCCCGTCCCATTCGAGCGCATATCTGCCCGCCTCCCTGGTGGCATCCAGCAGAGTTTTCACCTTCTGGCCTCGCAGGTTATATATCACCAGGTTTACCCGGGCCGGCTTCGACAATTCGAACTGCAGAACGGTTCTGTCATTGAACGGATTCGGGAAATTCTGGCCCAGGGAGAATCCGCCTCCGATTTCGTCCTCCCCGGCTTCTTCCACTCCCGTTTGGCCGGTCGAGATCTCAAGATAGGGAAGCTCCAGGGGGGCGTCATTGACGTAACGATGGCTGCGGAAGCGAACGTAGGGTCCGTCGGTCGGAGTGTCCTCAACCCAGTCTTTTACCATAAACCCGCAATCGGCGATGTTGCTCCATCGGTTCTTGACCATGTCGGTAACGTCCCATTCCACCAGAGCCGCCACTTCGTTGGGCAGCTCCGGGACCTCGGCAGAAGCGGTGATGCCGTTGTCGAAATCCCCTCCCGACGAGGTCCAGGGGTAGTTCCAGGTGGCGGTGGACTCGTCGAATGCCGAAGTCAGGGGGTACACGTTGATGGTCCGGGAGATCGAGTAGTATCCACCCCGATAGCGATAGAGGCACAGCTTGGCTTGGGAGATAGAATCGGCAGACCACCCCTCCAAGTCGAAATGAATAACCGTCCGGGCGTTCTCGTTCGACTCGGACGCAACTAGAAGGCCCCTTCCGGACACGAAGTTGCCGTCTGGCTCCCGTTGGTCGAGATAGACTGAATTATCCTCCGGTCCCACGACGTAGGTCGCGGCAATGACGCGCGTGGTCGGAGAGGAAGCTGCACAGACTGTCAACAGAAACAGAAATGTAGTTTTTAGCGCAAGACGCATGGTCGAATTCCTTTCTCCAAAATAAAACACCAGGCCTCCTTTAGCCTGGTTCATAGACTGACTTCATCTCCTTTCCAAGCACGGGAGGCAAAGGCGTTTCCGCCAGAACCCTATCGGCCGGCCGCCATAGATTGTTCCGTAGGCGGACAGGCTCGGAGATTTCGTTCAAATATACAGAATGCCTGCCCCGGGTCAAGGTTTTTTCGCGGTGCGGGCAGATCTCCGTTCTCAGGTTATGGTTTACAAGTTCGCTGACAACTCGTTCGCACGATCCAGCTGCACAATTCACAGCCAGGGATTACGCAAGCCGGTAGTCCGGTATGGCTACAGAACGACATTCGGTTGATCCGCCTCAAGAATCAGTTACTGCGGAGGACCCACGCAGCCCGGAACGAATTGCCCTTTGAACAGATAGTTCAGTATGCGAAGGGCGTCGCTCAAGTCCACCTGGTGGTCGCAATTGGCGTCGCCGGCCTCGATCGGATCGGGCGCCGGGCCGTTCCGAAACAGGTAGTTAAGAACGTATAACGCATCACTCAGAATCACCGTTCCGTCCTGGTCGGCGTCTCCCGAAGGCCGACCGATCTGCACCAAGAGATAGGGGATCTCCTGTGGAGCCTCGTCCTGGTACCGATGGCTGCGGAACCGAACATACGGCCCGTCCGGAGGAGGCGAGTCCTCGATTGGGTCCCTAAGGAGGAATCCATATTGTGCCACATTGCCCCATCGATTCCTGAGAATGTCCGTGACGTCCCATTCCGCCCAATTCTCCCAAGCCTCCGGGATTTCGGCAGACGCGCTGAAGCTAACGTCGTAATCTCCTCCGGGCGTGGTCCAGGGAAAATTCCAGGTGGCGGTGGATTCCTCAAAGGCGTTGGTCAGTGAATACACCTCGATAGTTCGAGAACCCGCGTAGCTCCCCCCTCGGTAGTGAAACAGGTAGAGTCGGGCATTGGAGATGGAATCTACGTTCGGCGTCCAGTCGCCGAGGTCAAACCGTATCACCGACCTGGCATTCTCGCCCGATTCCGAGGCCACCAGGATTCCCCTCTTGTCCACGAAGTTGATGTCCGGGTCCCGCTGGTCCACGTAAACCGAGTGGGCCTCGGGACGTAAGACATAGCTGGTAGCCGACGAAACCCGAGTCGAACAAAGTACGGTCAGGATCGACAGAAGCAAGACTGAGTCGATTTTAGTCGTCAGTTGCACGAATCGGTTTCCTCCTTCCTTCAAACACCAGACTGTGATTCTCCGTTCAGCCGTGGCCAGGCTTGTTGGCGGAGAGATTGACTCCCAAGGGAAGCCGAAACGGTCAGGTCGATTTTCCCGGCGTTATGCCGAAGCCGACACGGCCGGTCTTCTTCTTAAGAACATCCAGGTTATGAAACCCAGCAGCAGCGCGATGAAAATGATCATACCCCATTCGGTTAGAGTAGGAACGTCCTGCCCGGTGGTGACGATCTCGAGATAGGGTACCTCCTGGGGGTACTCGCTTTCATACCTATGGCTGCGGAACCGCACGTACGGTCCGTCGCCGGTGTCGTCCTCCATGGGGTCTCGGATGAGGAATCCGAAGCTCATCACGTTGCTCAGTCGATTCTTAAGGATATCGGTGACATCCCATTCCACCCAGTTGTTCCAGGCCTCGGGCACGTCTGCAAATGAGTACAGGCTGTTGTCGTAGTCGCCGCCGGGCGCAGTCCAGGGGGAGTTCCACGTGGCTGTGGTCTCGTCGAATCCAGTGGTAAGGGAATACACATTTAAGGTCCTGGTGCCGGTGTAGCTGCCTCCCCGATAGTGATACAGATGGAGCTTGGCCTGGGTGATGGAAGCAGGATCTGGCGCCCATCCGCCAAAATCGAAGTGTATGACGATCCTGGAATTCTCGTTCAGCGTCGAAGCCGTGAGGATGCCGGTTTTATCGGATTTGTTTATGTCAGGATCCCGCTGGTCCAGGTAGACTGAATGATCTTCCGGTTTGAAAACGTGGGTCGCGGCGAAAGAAGTCTGTGTCAAAAAAATGCTTACCAGGACCAAGAGAAACCAGACTGAGAAAACGCGTTGAGCAATGCGCATAGCGAATACTCCTTCTTTAAGTATGGCTGTTCCAAGGATCAAATCATCGGTTCGAGATGCAAGACCGCAGGGCGGCCGGTCTCGAACCATACCAAAAGCCCCTTCGCCGCCACCCCTTCGCACGGATACTGGTCATTCGACCTCCTTTCTTCGAAAAAAAATACCAGGCCTCCGTAGCCTGGTTATGCTGCGTTTCTTATCTCCTTTCCAAGCACGGGAGGCAAAGGCGTTTCCGCCAGAACCCTATCGGCCAGCCGCCGTAGATTGCTCCTTAGGCCGGATGGCTCGGAGATTGTAGGCTGAATATAGGAAACCTTTTCGCCAAGTCAAGGAATTTTGCGCTTTTTTTCTATCGGCCGGACGCCTTTCGGTTTCCGCCCAGAATGGTTCACAAAGTGCTTTGAAATGCCTGAACCTTTGCTATATTCTGCTGGGTTGAGAAAGAAGTGATCTCCGGCTGCACGAGGAGTGATGATTTCAGGAATCATGCCCCAGACGGAAGACGAAAAGTGGATGCGACAGGCGCTGGCCGAGGCCAAGCTGGCCCTTAAGAAGGACGAGGTCCCGGTCGGCGCGGTGGTGGTGTATGAGGATCGGATCATAGGGCGGGGGCACAACCAGGTAGAGTCTCTCAAAGATCCTACTGCGCACGCCGAAATCATAGCCGTGGGGGCGGCTGCCGGGTATCTCGATTCCTGGCGGCTTTCCGGCGCGTCATTGTACGTTACGCTGGAACCGTGCGCCATGTGCGCGGGCGCCTTGGTGCTGGGCAGAGTCGATCGCCTGGTTTTTGGCACCAAAGATCCTAAAACCGGAGCCTGCGGCTCGCTGTTCAACATAGTCCAGGACCCCCGGCTGAATCACCAGATTCAGGTCGTCTCCAGCGTGCTGGAAGAAGAGTGTAACCGTCTGCTTCAGGCTTTTTTCGAGAAATTACGCCGCAAGAATCCGGCCGACAAGAGAGGATATCTTGGTGAATCAGGTCGGTAGACCGGTAGACATAGAGAGGATACACTCCAGGCTCTTCAACCTGGGGCTCTTGATGAACGTGTTCGCTCCGGTGATGCTGATTGTGGTGGGCGGACTCCTCAGAGCGCAGGGTGTAACTTTGACCGGCAATACCGAGCTACAGACGCTCTTTTGGGCGCTGCTGGCGGTGGCCATAAGCGAAATACCGGCGATCTACCTGGTCAGAAGGATCCTGCTCAGGGGAGGAAGAGTCTCGGCGAGAGCTGGCGCGCAACCGAGTGCCGAACGCACTCTGATACAGTGGGGCATCATCACCTTCTCGTTGGCTTTGGCGCCGAGTATTTACGGTCTGATATATTACCTTCTGGGCGGGAGCCTGGAAAGGTTTGTGCTCTTTGCCGCCATTACGCTATTTTGCTTTCTCGTATTCAAGCCGAAGGAGGAACAAATCAGCTCGTTTCTGACGGAGTCAAGCCCCCCAGAGTCCAGCAGAGGAGTCTGAGGCTCTTTTGCCGTCAACCGTTTTCTATATACAGTTTCCCCTATAGCATCGGAGAGATGCCGAACTGATTGTCCCGCCTTTGGCGGGATCCGCCTATGGCGGAAACGGGGCGGTCTCGCCCAGACGGGTCCGTCCAGACGGACGGTCGTCTGACTGCCTACGGCGGAAAAACCTTTGTGAAGTGTGACAAACAAACGGAGAGGTGCCGGAGTGGTTTAACGGGGCGGTCTCGAAAACCGTTGTGCTGTAAGGCACCCCGGGTTCGAATCCCGGCCTCTCCGCCATT
>CAZPRG010000142.1:0-6751 GCA_964588675.1 uncultured Ignavibacteria bacterium | reverse complement strand
TTCTTCGAGATGGAGGACTCGCTCAAGAAGTGCCAGGACATAATTCTCCTCTTGGGGTCCTGGTACTTTGACGAGAGTGGCCAGCAGTGGTACAGAGAGGGCGGACATTTTGTCACCATGGCCGGGGTGTGCTCGGAATCCTTGAAGATCGCAGTCAGCGATCCAAACAACGACGCGGCGGAAGGAGGCTGGCCCGGGAGGGTCAGACCGGTATTACATCCGCCACATCCCGGCGACCACATCCTGCATAATGATCCCTCCTATGTGTCCCAGGACATGTACCAGAGCACATTGGAGAGTTCCAATCCCAGTCCGGGCAATCCCAACTGGGAGATCGACTACCAGTGGAGCAAAGGCAAGTTCACCGGCATGAACGTTCCGGAGGAGTTTATCCCATACAGCAGACCTGCGCCTGAGGGCGCAAAGGATCTGCACGTGACCGAGGTGGAGTATGCGGTCATGATCTGCCCCACCACCAGCGCGGTGGAAGATGACCAGGGAGGCGGGTCGAGGCCCAGATTCTTCGAGCTGGAACAGAACTATCCCAACCCGTTCAACAACGAGACCATAATCGAATTCAATCTGCAGAGACCGGCAGAGGTGACGCTGACCATCTTCAACGTGCTGGGGCAGAGGGTGAGAAGGCTGGCCCAAGAGCGGATGCCCGCCGGCGCGCATACGATCGCGTGGGACGGCAAGGACGAGAAAGGAAGCGAAGTATCCAGCGGCGTCTACTTCTATCAGATTAAAGCCGGAGAACAGAGCCAGACCAAACGCCTGGTGTTCCTGAAGTAGCGAGGGCATCGAGCAGTTTCGACGCGAGGCCGGGCAGGCCGCATCCCATACCTGGTCCTTTTGGTCGGCCAGTGAAGCAAGAAAGTACCAGGATAGTCAGGGTCCGCAGATTTTGGGTTGCCGGGCGAGGAGTCCACGACTTTCGATAGATGAAGAGCAACGCAAAAGAACTACTGTGCTTCGATTCACGGCTGTGCGGAGAGTGCGGCGGATGCGTGGCGGTTTGCTCCCTGTGGGCTTTGGAGCTTTTGCCCTCCGGACTGCACGTCAGGAAAGACCTGTGCACGCTGTGCGAAGACTGCGTGGTCTTCTGTCCCACCGGCGCACTGATGATTCGGGACCCGGACAGCCGGACGGAGGCTTTGCCAGAGCGGACGCTCCTACACGAGAATGGCTGAGGATTTCGACTGCATAGTGGTGGGAGCGGGTCCGGCCGGCTCCATGGCCGCCCAAACCATGGCCCAGGCCGGCATCAAAGTCCTGCTTCTGGAGAAACATCCCCGCATCGGCGTGCCGGTTCAGTGCGGGGAAGGGATCAGCTATTCGGGGCTGGCCAGGTTCGTCGATCCCCAGCCCGAGTGGATCAGCGCCCACATACACAAAGCGCTTCTGGTTTCCCCATCCAACCAAAGGGTTTTGGTCAATCATCCCCGGGCGGGCTTCGTGCTGGATCGCAAGATATTCGATCGGAGGCTGGCCGAGGCGGCTGCTTCCCATGGGGCCACGGTGATGACCAACTCCTGCGCGGTGGGCCTGCTGTCCGCCAATGGCCGGGGATTCGGCGGGGTCCGGGTCTTGCAGGACGGACGGGAGAAGGACTACCGCGCCAGGGTGATCGTGGCCGCGGACGGGGTGGAATCGCTGGTGGCCAGATGGGCGGGAATCGACTCGTCACTGGGGCTGGAGCAGGTAGACTCGGCCGCCCAGTATCTGCTGAGCCAGGTGGAGGTGGAGCCGGACTCAATGGAGTTTCATCTGGGACGGGACGTGGCTCCGGGCGGTTACGCCTGGGTGTTTCCCAAAGGTCCAGGTTCGGCCAACGTGGGACTGGCCATCGCACCGCACCGCAGCGTCAAGAGGGCCAAGGAGCTTTTGGACCTGTTCGTCTCCAAGAGGTTTCACAGACACCGGGTGATGGAATTCATGATGGGGGCGGTGCCCTGCTATGACCGCAAAAGGGATCTGGTGAAGGAGAACGTCTTGCTGGTGGGAGACGCAGGTCGGGTGGTGGATTCCCTCTCCGGCGCCGGAATATCCAATGCCCTGCTGTCGGGCAAATTGGCCGGAAAGACCGTCAGCCGGTTCGTGAAAGACGGCCAATCTTCTTTTTCAGGGCTGAACAAATACGAAGATGAGCTGCTGAAGGAAAAAGGAAGCGAGCTTCGGTTCTACTCATTCTGCCGGGCCATATATCTGAAGATGACCGATGAGGATTTCGAAGCAGTGGTTCGCTTCCTGGGGGATTATCTGGGTGACGAGACCATTCACTCGATCCAGCCCATAGCCTTGATAAAGACCATCATTAAGTCAAACCGCCGGCTTTTTCCACTTTTGAGACATCTGGTGTGGTGATTCTGTCGGCCAGGTCTATTGGCCGGCGGGCGGTTCCTTTTTCTGCCCCAGTTTGGCCAGTCGCGATTTGATGCGGGCGGCCTTGTTGGGATGGATGACACCTCTGCGGGCGGCGCTGTCCAGCGCCGAGGCGGTCTGCTTAAACGACGCCTCTTCGGGCGAGGCCTCGGTCCTCTTGATTAAGGTCTTGATGTGGGTTTTGATCTGCTTGTTGACTTCGTTGGCTCTCTTGGAGGTCTTCAGCCTTTTGTCGGCCGACTTGTGCGTGGGCAAATTGTATCTCCTTCCTTTTGACGTTAACCTTCATACGATAGCCCAAATATAGAGTTGGAGCCTGTTTTGTCAAGCTCAAAACGGAGTTTCCATCAAGACGCGACTTGGGTTAGAAACGGCCAGAAGCCGCTAAAGAAAGGACTTCCTCACAGCTGATTACTGTGATTAAGCTGATTTCCAACCGGATGGTTTATCCGTTTCGTCAGTTTAGTCAGCTGTGAATGGCTTCTTTCCCCTCATCCCAGCCTTGGCTACGCCGTAGGCCTCCCCAAGGGGGAGAAGGAACGACACCGCGTAGAGCGGGCAGCCATGCCCATCCGATTAGGTCGGGGCTGGGAGCCCCGACTGCGATTGGTTGTCTGGTTGTTCTGCGCCCGCCAGATTCCCTTACTTTGCGGGGAACGAGTGGGTGCTTTCATGTCCCGCTGATGACGGGCAAAATCCTCTTGCCAATACCTGAAATGTGGTTATTTTACAAATATAAGCACAATTCCTCATAAGGCAGTCCAAGATGAGATACCACCCTTCTCTCTATGTAAAGAAGCCGGGAGGCCTCATGCCTTCCATAGCCATCTTTTTCAGGGCGGCCTGCCGCCGTGCGAACCGTAGCGAGGACTTTGCAAACCTGTGAGAGTGGAGGTTATTTCTATGAAACGTTACCCGATCACTCGGACGATCTGCGTGGCAGCCCTGTTCTTCTGGGCCTTTCCTGTTTCTGCGCAGATGACCCCCGACAGTGCAGACGTGGCTATCATGTGCGTCAGTTCCTACCCTGGTCATTTCGCCAAACTGGAGATGCTGCTGAGAAGCCCCGTGCCGATTGCCGCTTTCCAGTTCCACATCACCATAAGTAATCCCGATCTTGTCAACTTTCACACCGACAGCATCGGCGTGGAAACGATGATAGTTCCGGTTGACACTTGCACGGGTCCGCCGCCACACGGTGATTCGTGTTGGGTGGATAGTCTGGATGTCGTCTCGATGCGATATTGCCACATCGACACCGTGGGCACTCTGGTAAGCAACTTCGGGCTGATCTATTGCCATGGTGATACCGGAGATCTAACTCTTCCGGACTGCAAGCGGATCAAAATGGTAGGATTCGCTCTTTTAGGCGATCCCGTCCCGCCAGACACCGGCTATGAAACGCTTCTCAGATTCGGGGTAGACGTATTGTGCGTTTCCGATAGGTTAAGTGACCGAAATGTAGCTTTCTACGTGTTTCCCGGTGTAGGCAACTATCTGTCTGACCCGCAGGGCGACCTGGTTCCTTTCCGCTATCATCCGGGTGAGCTTTCGCTTTGCTGGTCGGTTCCCGGGGACGCGAGCAATGATAGCCTGGCGGACATCGCAGACGTCGTTTTCCTGCTCAATTATCTGTTCAAAGAAGGTCCCGGACCATGCGTGCCGGAAGCCGCAGACGCAAATGGTGATGGGATGATCGACGTCCGAGACATTATCTACATGCTGAACTACCTTTTCAAAGGCGGTCCACCGCCGAACCACTAGACTTCAAAAAAGGAGAAAAAACGTGAAACGTACCAGTATACTCCTGACTGTGGTCATCCTCCTATGCTTCACCGTCGCCGTTCAAGCCGAAGTTCCCAAGCTCATCAACTACCAGGGAAAGCTGACCACCGTCCAGGGTGGTTGCGTGGATACCACCATCCAGATCACGTTCTCGATCTACTCGGACACCATGAGCATCAGTCCCCTGTGGGCTGAAACCCAATCTTCTGTGCAGGTAAACGAGGGCGTGTTCAGTGTCCTCTTGGGAAGTGTCGACTCAATTCCCGACTCTGTATTCAACGGTGAGATTTGCTACCTGGGAGTTAAGGTAGGGGACGATCCGGAGATGACACCGAGGAGAGCAATCGTGAGCGTAGGGTATGCTTACAGAGCATCAGAAGCAGATACTGCCCGGTACGCACGAACGGCCCCTCCCGATGGAGATTGGGATGCAGACACATCGGGTCTTCACATCTATCGTCTCGCCGGCAATGTGGGTATTGGGACCATACCTGAGGATAGCTGCAAGCTCTTCGTCCAGTCCGACTCCATGGTCGGAGACTATGCAATCTATGCCAGAGGTGGAACCGGACTTAAGGCCATAGCCACGGCCTGGGAAGGAACCGGAATACAAGGAGAAGGCGGTCATGAGGGCGTACAGGGGAACGGTTATATCGGCATACTTGGTCAAGGATTCTGGGGTGGTTGGTTCGACGGAAAAGGCTATTTCAGTGGAAACGTCGGGATCGGAACGACGGAGGCAACCGAGAAGCTGGAAGTGGATGGCAACGTCCATGTCACAGGAGACCTAACCGTCGACGGCAGCATCAACTCCGTTTCGCTGAAGGTCTACGACAGCGGCTGGTTTGCGGTGCAGCCGCGCCAAGTTTACACGTTGGGGCACAACCTGGGCACCACCAAGGTGATCTCCGAGCTATGGTTCTCTTCATCTTCAGACGGCTCCGGTGCCGTTAGAGTCAGCACCGCCGTGCGGACTGCGGACGAAAGTTGCAGTGCAAGCCTTCAAGGTCTGACATCCACGCAAGTTTCCGTTGTGACCGGACATGGACAAGTCGCCGTGTCGTATGCGGGTGGTCGGGCAAGCTACCATACTTCGGGGTACTACAGGCTGATCTTGCTTGCACTGGAATAGCTTCTCATGGTGGTAGCGGAGATCATCCCAGACGGGCCGTCCGGCCAGACGGATCTTCGATGTCCGCTACCAGAAAGCATCACGGACGAGGGCGTCCGTGACGAACAAGGGTGTTTCATCCAGGAACAGAGGAATCTTTCTTCCTCTCCCCTTTGGGGAGGATAAAAGAGAGCGCTGGCTTCTTGTTTCCCCCCGATCCTCGCCTCCGGCGGGATTTTCAACCTGACCTTCTCCCCAAAGGGGGAGGAGGAACCAACCTCCACGCGACCCGGTGGTTGTAGCCGCGCTCTTCGGCATATTCGCACTTGACGAGAAGCCCGGTTTGAGTTAATTGACCTTGATGGCCGCAGACAGCGAACACGACAATATCGCCCGATCCACCGGCGTGGTCAGCTCGGCCACCTTTCTCTCGCGCGTGCTGGGGCTGGTGCGGGAGCAGGTGTTCGCCTACCTGTTCGGGGCGGGCTTCGCCACCGACGCATTCATCGCCGCTTTTCGCATACCCAACCTGCTGCGGGACCTGTTCGCCGAGGGGGCGCTTTCCTCGGCCTTCATACCGGTTTTCACCGACCACCTCCATAACCAGGGCAAACAGAGGTCCTGGGAGCTGGCCAATCTGGTTTTGAACCTGTTGGTGTTGGTGGTCTCGGTGATCGTGCTTTTGGGAATCATCTTCTCGCCCTACATCGTTCGGGTCATCGCTCCCGGATTCGCCGAGGAGGCGGGCAAGCAGCAGCTTACCGCTTCGCTCTCCCGTATCATGTTTCCCTTCCTTCTTCTGGTGGCCCTGGCAGCCCTGGCCATGGGAATCCTAAATACCTTCAGGCGCTTCGGCATTCCGGCTTTGGCCCCGGCCATGCTCAATCTGGGGATGATCGCGGGAGGGGTTCTGCTGTCGCCGCTTTTCGACCCTCCCATCATGGGCATGGCCTTAGGCGTGCTTCTGGGAGGATTCGGGCAGATGGCCATCCAGATTCCGTCCCTGCGGAAAATAGGTTTCAGGTATCGGTTCGGCATCAACCTGCGCGATCCGGGAGTCAAAAGAATTCTGCTTCTCATGGCACCGGCCACCTTGGGCTTGGCCTCCACCCAGGTGAACATATTCGTAAACACCCTGATCGCCTCCCTTCTCCCCCAGGGAAGCGTCTCCTATCTGAACTACAGCTTCCGCTTGATGCAGTTTCCCATAGGGGTCTTCGGAGTGGCGGTGGCCACGGTCACCTTTCCCATAGTATCCGCCTATGCGGCCAAAAAGCAAAAGGGGGAACTGCTCGGCACCTTCAGCTCTTCACTCAAACTGGTGTTCTTCCTGAGCATACCTTCCGCCGTTTTCCTGGCGGTGGCCTCGCGACTGGTCATATCGGTTCTGTTCCAGCACGGCAGGTTCGATTTCTTAGACACGGTGGCCACCTCGCAAGCTCTGGTGTTCTACTGCATCGGTTTGTTCGC
>CAZPRG010000141.1:0-6824 GCA_964588675.1 uncultured Ignavibacteria bacterium | reverse complement strand
TTGATGGTCACGTCTGCGAATATGCACCTAAATCCGTCTTCTACGCCCTTGATCCAGTGAAGAAGCCTTCCGTCTCGGTCGAACTTGGCAACTGCGTATCTCATTCGGCTGCCGACATTTGTATCGTTGCGGAATACTACGTGAAGGTTGTCTTCTCCGTCCAAGTAGATTCGCATGGGCACAGTGAAGGGGGGCACCCCGTTTATCTCAGCAAGCACGTTGCCGTCAGCGTCGAACTTCGTGATCCTTGAGCTCTCCGTCAACAGGTAAAAGCTTCCTGTGTTGTCCACGAGCACCTGAATGCCGGTTACACCAACTGGAAGCTTGAGTCCGGAGAACGGGGCAAATGGGGCGGGGGCAAACGCGACTCGGAACCGGTCAATTCCAGTTCCGCTCTGCAGCCGGAACAGAGGTTTTAAGGTATAACTATCTGACGCCAGTGCCGCCGCTCGCACCGCAAACGATGACACCGCCAGGACGCACAAAGCAAGGCGCAGGGCGCTTCGGGCTTTCATGCTTTGACTCCTCCTCCTCTTGTTGGCCGAGTCCTCCAAGTTACACAGCTTTTTCTGACCTCAGAAACTGAAACCGACCAAGCCTACGGAAACAACGACCATATTCCCCGACACGGATTTTTTCGAGTTTTCACCCTTTAGGCTATCGAGGTTATAGGAGGCCTCCATGAGAACGCCCAAATGAGCACTCGCCATGATGCTGACCCCTCCGCCGAACTTGAACCTGGTGCCGTCGATTGTATACGTGGACTTGCCAAAGTCCTCGGTATTTCTAACATAGTAGAATCCTGCAGTGATAAAGGGATAAGATTTGCTTTCTTCCCCGCCGAAGAAATAGACCACCTTTGGCCCCAGACCGAGAATGGTCTCTCCCGCATCTCCTTGCGTCAAATGCAGCAGAAGCAGGTCGCCCCCGAAACCCAGACCACGGTTAATGAAATGGGCGTAACTGGGCATAACCAGAATGGCGGTTAAAGAGTTGCCGTCGCCATCCTCATAGAGATCGCCTCCGGCGTTGACCACTCCGGCTGCGATAGAATATATGTTGCTTCCCTGATCCACCGCATATTCCGCTGCGCGGGAATCGCCACCGCCTGTCAGGACGACAAAAATCGGCAACCAGACGAACAGTGAAACAACAAGCCACACCCTACCTCGGAGAACCGGCGACAGCATATTGGCTCCCCCTCTCATAAGTTGGAGATTACGTTGGATTCCATGTATCTTGCGAAATCGGCTGACTCAAATCGGCGGCGATTTCAAATTGCGCCCACCGACACTCATCCAGCACGGTGCGGTTGAATAGGCCAGGACGCAGCTTTGCGTTCGGCCCTCTCGAAGAGCGCGACGAGCTTTTTTACCAAGAAAGTCGTTTTGGGCTATTCTGTCAAGCGGGGATTGTGGCGGTCTAAGTAGTGTTGCTACTCTGTGTCCGCTGAGAGGCGAGTGCAGTAGACTAACGGCCAGTGCGCTCTTAGGCAACATTGACGCGCAGTTTCGGATAGAACCGGGATCGTGAGCAGTATGTTTTCGGTCGGATAGATTTCAGTGATTCTACTAACTCACCGTCTCTGCCTGTGAGAGGGAGGATACTATGGTTTCTTGGATTCTCGGTTGGATTTGCGCAAGGAGATGACAAAACCCAAGAACGCTCCCTCGTTGCCCTTCATAGTCGAGACCTTCACTTCGCAGCTCTCGGAATCCAGCTTCATCTGTTTGACCACCACGTCCAGCGTGCCTTTTTCCGCCTGCTTCTTGAGGCTCGCAAGATCGATCCTCAGGCTGCCTTCGATGGTCGACAGGTCCACTTCTTGTGCACCGAGGATGCTCTGAGCGGCTTTGTTCATCAGCAGCAAGTTGAGGTTCTCGTCTGTCATTATCACGCCCTCCGACACGATCTCGGCCAGCTTGCCGGCTCGCTGAATCTCCACCGCCCGGACGCCTTCCAGCCTTTGCATGACGGAAGGCAACTGGCTGACTACGGCATAGATCAGGCTGATGACGTCCGGGGTGAACACATCTTCCCGGTGGCTGCTGACGTTGACCATACCGAACATGGTTCCTTCCATGATCAGAGGTACGTTAAGAAACGAATTCAGCCTGTCCGCCATCCTCGTTTCGCCTGGTTCTCTGGCAGCTTGAGGATCGGTCGCTTGGACGGCGGAATCGGGCCTCAACGTCATGAAGTTCTCCCGCCCGATGATCTGATCGAAATCTGCCGTATCCGACAGGTTCGAATGGGTGGCGGAGTTGAAGGCGTCGATCAGATTGCATCTGGCTTGATCCACGAAGTCACGGGTGCACGGGTTATTCACCTGTAAGGTTATCTTGGTTTTCCCCGATTCCGCAACCAGCAGGGCCATAGCCAGGTCGTAATCGATTATTCTCGTCAGCGACTCCAGAATCTGGACCACGACAGCACGGGGGTCGGTGCAGGATGCGACCAGGCGATTTATGCTGCAAAGAAGTTTGAGCTCATGTATTCTTCTCTCCAGGCTGCTTCTTGCGCTTCTTCTCTCCAGGCAGGGTCTTCTTCTTTCCCAGGCGTGGCGGACGGCATCCACCACCAGGTCCAACTTGTCAAAGGGTTTCCGTATGTAGTCAAACGCACCGTACTTCAGAGACTCCACTGCGGAGTCGAGGCTGGCGTAACCGGTGACCATCACCACCTCGATATCCGGATCCTGCATTTTGATCTCCTTCAGCACCTGGATGCCGTCCATCCCTGGCATGTGGATGTCGATCAAAGCGACATCCGGCGCCGTCTTTTCAACCAGGTCTACGGCCTCCCGGCCGTTGTCCGCCAGGGCCACCCGAAACCCCAGCTTGCGAAATACCCGGCCCAGCAGGTCAAGCAGCGCCCGGTCGTCATCCACCACCAGGATGTTGGGACCACGCAGGCGCATTGCGCCTCCGGATCCTGCAACCGGTCCTTTTTGCTCCGTTGCCGAGATGTTCATTCGGAAATCCTCAATTGGCGCGCTGGTCTGGTCGGGTTCGACACGTGGCGCGACGCCAGCGTCGGAACTCGTCTCGTCGAGCAGCGTCCGCTCGATCGGATCAAACGCTTTCTTTAAGTGGGGACCTGTTATGAGGACGGAATTGTGGTACGACTTTGGTTTTCTTTACAGACATTCATATCATCGGCCGATTCCCGAGCAGCTTTATGAATTCGCCGGGCATGGCCGAACAACTGTCTCCGACTCAGTCGATGCTTCGTGTCATCTCCCTTCGGTCGCTTCCAGGATCCGACTGGGTTCACCTCCCGGCCTCATCTCCGGTCGCCGCAGTCATCCGGCATCGGTTTGTCATCCGAATTCAATGCGCCACTCATGGTGCTATGCAGCACTACTGACAGCCGCTGTCACCCGTGTGGTTCTGGTTGCCCAAGAGGCGACGGAGAGTTCAAACGTTATCGTGAAAACCGGAGTAAAGCTATCGTGTTGGCGCAGCAGTACGAGACAATGATAAAATCAGACTTCATCACACCACTCGTTATCCTTCGGAATTCCACTGAAATAAGATGAGGGGAAAAGACAAAATACTGGTCATTGAGGATGACCGCAGGTTGAGGGAGGTATTGCGGAATATCCTCAGCCAAAAGGGCTTTGCTGTTGAAATCGCGACCAACGGGTCGGACGGACTGGCCAAGGCCAAGCAGGATCAATTCGACATAGCCTTGGTGGATCTGAAAATGCCCGGGATGGACGGAATGGAGGTGCTAAGATCCCTCAAGCAACTCTCTCCCTCCACCTACGTCATAATCATGACCGCCTTCGGCACCATCGATTCGGCAGTGGAAGCTATCCAACTCGGCGCCTTCCATTATGTGGCCAAACCGTTCAATACCGCGGAGATCCTGATCGTCATCGACCGGGCCCTGGAGAACCGCGACCTGCGAAGGAAGGTCGAGGATCTGACCAGGTTGGCTCAGCAAAGGCATAGATTGGACGACATCCTGGGGAAAAGCCAGGCCATGCAGAGCGTGTTCCAGATGATACGGCGGGTGGCGGGAACGGACTCCACTGTTCTGATCACCGGCAAGACCGGCACGGGGAAGGAACTGGTGGCCAGGGCCATCCATAACCACAGCGAGAGAAAGGACCAGCCTTTCGTGGTGGTCAATTCCAGCGCCATACCTCATGGCCTTTTGGAAAGCGAACTCTTCGGCTACCTCAAAGGAGCTTTTACCGGAGCACTGAAAGACAAACCGGGGTTCTTTCAAGAGGCCGATGGGGGCACGCTGTTTTTGGACGAAATCGGCGAGATCGAGCCCTCCACTCAGATCAAGCTGCTCCGGGCCATCGAAGACAACCATATCATTCCGGTGGGAGCCACCAGAGGAGAGACAGTAGACTTGAGGCTCATCGCCGCCACCAGCCGGGACCTCCAAAAGGAGGTGAGCAACGGTTCGTTCCGGGGAGACCTGTACTATCGGCTCAACGTACTGTGTATACATCTGCCGGAGCTCACCGAAAGGAAAGAAGACATTCCTCTCCTGGCGGAGCACTTCCTGGCGAAGTATGCCGGTTCCATGGAAAAAAGTATCGTCGGCTTTACGGAAGATGCTCTGGCTCTGCTGTTGGAATACCAGTGGCCCGGAAACGTCCGGGAATTGGACCATACCATCGAGAGGGCGGCGTTGGTCTGCGATTCGGAACGCATCATGCCGGAGCACTTTCCTCACCAGCTCCGGTATCCGGAAGAGACGCTGGTCAGAAACGCGAAGGAGCAGGGTAGGTCTCTAAAAGATCTGGAGCGGGAGTACATCTGCATGGTCCTGGAGAAGACCGGCGGAAACAAAAACAAGGCGGCCTCCGTCCTGGGCATAGACAGACGGACATTATACCGGAAGCTCAAGGAGTACGGCATGCAGTAGCTTGGGCTGAATCCGGTCAGAACCCTCTTTTTGCTCCCCGATTTCGAACATCTCCCTTCAAATCAATCCTGTGACATTGCGCGACAGCATGTCGCCAAATGGCCCTGTTCACTTTCTGCGCATGGTGTCGGCACTTGGCATGGTTCTGCCACATTCCGGTGTCGCAAAACGTCCCATTCTGTGGAAACCCATTCTCGAAGCATGTCACGCTATCCGACTCAAATACAGCCGGTTGCGGACATTGGCAGAGTTTGCATGGAGTTTGCTTGTTCACCGAAGTGCACGACAACTCT
Organism: uncultured Ignavibacteria bacterium; assembly: GCA_964588675.1. Classification (GTDB taxonomy): domain Bacteria; phylum Zixibacteria; class MSB-5A5; order MSB-5A5; family SM1-73; genus SM23-73-3. The sequence continues at coordinate 1,638 of CAZPRG010000141.1, read as the reverse complement.
GTATGGGAATGACAGACGGGTTTTCCCATTTTAATAACAGGGAACGGGCAGCGGGTTTTCCTCGTAGAGGGAAGTTGATTCCCGAGTGCAGGCAGAGAGGAGGTTGGCGGCACGCATGACCAAAGCAGAGAGACTTCTTCATCTGATCACGCTGATCAGATCCTGCCGCAATCTCACCTCAAGGCAACTGGCTGAGAAATGCGGCGTGTCCGAGCGGACCATCTTCCGCGACATCAACAGCCTGGCTGCCGCCGGATTCCCCATCTACTATGACCGCGGGTATAAGTTTCTGGACGGAGCCTTCCTTCCCACGCTCAACATGACCGAGGAGGAGCTTTCCGTGCTGAAACTGGCTTTGGAGCTTTCTCCCATCAAGTCCAACTCCTCGATGATGCAACTGGGGAAAAGCATCCAGGCGAAGTTGGAGGCGGCCAAGAAGAAGCCCGAATCGGAAAGATCGGACAGGTTGAACGGCACGGCAAACGGAGATCCCGCGTCCGGCAATGGGACCAGCGCGTTTCTCGGAATGTGCAGACTGCTGGCCGCGTCCATTGACCAGAGAAAAGCAGTTGGGATTGGGTTGAGAACCAGCGGGAACCACGTCGTGGAGACTTTGGCCGAACCTGTGGCGTTGATATGGGGCGGTCCGAAATGGAAAGTTCTCTGCTTCTCTCAGGATTGCGGCAGAACGGTTTCCTACGATCTATCCAAAATAGAACATATCTCACCAACTTCTCAACCCTTCAAGTCCAAGACAAGCTTGGACGAAATCTTCCCGGTTCGCGAATAGCGAACGTTTCCAGGATTCTCCCGCCCCTGAGCGCCCATCCGCCTCCGGCCAAAGAGAGGATGGGCATTCTATTCTCCGCTACGCCTCGGAGGACATGACCCGGCCTATGGCTCGGAGCAAATCCTGCTTTTTGAATGGCTTGGTGAGTATGTTATTCGCTCCGGCCTTTCTGGCGGCGAAGAGCTTGTCCTCCTGCACGTGTCCCGTCAGGACGACCAGTTTCACCCGTGGGTTCAGACTCCTAAGTGAAGATATCAGCGCGATACCATCCATATCCGGCATGGTGATATCGGAAAGGACCAGATCGAAGGCACCGCCTTTGAACAACTTCAACCCCTTTTTCCCGCTGGTGGTGCTCACAACGGAATGCCCATCCGCCTCCAGATTGTTCTTGGTGGCATTACAGATGGGCTCCTCGTCGTCCACCAGCAGGATCCTCAGGTTTCGGGGAAGAGAGACCGGCTCCTCTTTCGCGGCTTCAACCTCGTCGGGGGTCATCTGGTTTTCGGATACAGGTATCCTGATGGTGAACGCGCTGCCCTTGCCCTCCCGGCTTTCGACCTCGATCTTACCATGGTATCCGCTGATGACCCCGATGGACAAAAACAGGCCCAAACCGGTTCCGGGTATTTCACTCTGCCCCAGCGCCCCCTTGGTGGTCACGAACGGCTCGAAGATTCTCCCCTTGATGGCGTCCGGGATTCCGCAGCCGGTGTCGGCGAAGGTGATCCGAAGATCGTCGCCCGTGTGGCCCATGCTTATAGTCAGCGTGCCGCCGTTGGGTCTCATAGCATCCCGGGCGTTGGTTATCATGTTTAGGAACACCTCCGACAGCTCGCCCGGATCGC
>CAZPRG010000140.1:0-6865 GCA_964588675.1 uncultured Ignavibacteria bacterium | reverse complement strand
TATTCCCGTCCCACGGGAATAGTCGTGACCGTAGACTCCATAGTAGACGACAGACTTTATGCCTATGTTTACGTGCCTTCGGCATATACGCTGGGCGATGCGAACGGGGATGGAGCAATAGATCTTGAGGACGCGGTCTATCTGCTAAACTACCTGTTCAGAAACGATGATCCTCCTGATCCTTTGGAGGCGGGCGATGCCAACTGCGATGGCACGGTCGAGCTGGGGGACGCCATCTTTCTGTTGAACTATCTTTTCAGAAACGGCCCGCAGCCGAGCTGCTAGCATATAGCCGCCGGTCCGTTGATGGAACACGAGTCGGCCCCAGCTTCTTTGAGCTGGGGCCCTTTCTTCATGCGAACAGAACCTTTCCGGTTTTGAACTTTCGATGAACATCCGGCCACGCTGATCGACATCCACCAAGCTCCGGTGATGGATTTTCCTTGACCCCAGGCTGTGACAGCGGATATATTTGCCTGAAGCCAAATGTCGACTACTGCCTTTGGGAAAGCGCCGGAAAACCGATACTGCTCGAAAGAGGAGGGAATGTGAACCACCATGCCGGGCCTTTGAAGCAACCGGGAAGGGTCTTTCCCGTTTTGTGCCTTGTCGTCGTTATTCTCTTTGCCTGGACTCGGAGTACTCTGGCCACAAAGGACTACTACATTTCGGATGTAACCATCCAGGCCGGATTGAAGGCCGACGGCAGCATGGACATAAAGGAGACAAGGACGTATTTGTTCCGGGGACATTTCCACTGGGCTACCTACCATCTGCCGACCGACAGGACCGGTGGGGTGGTCGATTTCACCGTAGGTGAGGAAAGCAGGGCCTATTCCCGCGGATCCCAAGCGGTGGCGGGAACTTATCAATATGCTGAAACCCCCGATGCAATTGACGCCAAGTGGTTCTTCGACGCTAAGGATGAAACGCGCGTTTTCATTCTCTCTTACAGAATCCTGGATGCGGTGAGGCGCTTTCAGGACGCCGCTGTTTTGTATCACAAGTTCGTCGGGACCGGTTGGGATAAAACATCCCAACAGGTAAGTGTAACCGTTTATCCTCCAGAGTCAATCGACGGAAAGGACGTAAAAGCATGGGCTCACGGTCCCTCGTGGGGCACAATCCGGATCAAGGATGACGGATCGCTCGTGGCTGAAGTACAGAGTCTGCCGGAACACACCTTCTGGGAGATCAGAGCCATATATCCTACAGGTCCCTTTTCAGGGACCATGAACGTAATTCCCGAAAGGGTGGTTGCACAAATCCTGGCAGAAGAGAAAACCTGGGCGGATGAGGCCAACAAAAAGAGAGAGGAATGGACAAGAAAGCAAAGAACCAGAAAGGCTCTTACCGGATATGGAAGTTGGGTGGTTCTGATATTGAGTGGACTCGGGTTCTGGAGGGTAGCCCGGCTTTACAAACGGTATGGAAAGAGACATAAAGTCTCCTTTCCGGACACCTTTTACTCCGAACTTCCATCGGACATCCCGCCCGCCCTGCTGAGTTATCTTCTATATCGGAGACAGTTGGGCGGAGGGGCTTTGGTAGGCACTCTCCTCGACCTAGCCCGGCGCGGTTTCCTCAAAATCGAGGAGGAGATGAAGACCAAGAAAGGAATCTTCGGATCTTCCAAAAAGCGTCTTTATACTCTGCAATTCGCCCGTGACTTCTATGCAAAGAACAGAGGAAGCTTGAAAGATTTCGAGGAGAGTCTCCTGGCGTTCATTTTCGATGATCTGGCTGAAGGCAGGGATGAAATCGATTTTGCGACTCTGAAGAAGAGCCGCTCCAGGTTCCTCAGTTGGTTCAGGCAATGGAAGAAAGAAGTGCAAGCGATGGGCAAGAACCAGAACTACTGGGAGGAAGACAGCCTGAAAGCCAGCAAGAAGGGGATGTTCGTGGGGATGCTTTTGGTCGCGGTCACGATCCTGTCGGTGATCTTCATCGGAGCATGGGCTATAGTGCCGGGCATCAGCGCTATCGTCCTTTTGATTTTCTCTGGTTTTATCCCCAGACGGACCCCGGAGTCCGAGTTGGAAGCGATGAAGTGGAAAGGGTTGAGAAAGTATCTGAAGAAATATCATTTCAGAGATTCAGACAGCCGGTTCTTTTTGCAGAACATCGGCAGATTCTTGGCTTACGCGGTGGTTCTGGGATTGTCTGCGGAGGTGGTTAAGAGGATGGCGGAACTGGTACCGGAAGGCCAACAAAGCACTTATGTTCCCTGGTATGCTGTCAACCATCCTCATGCCGATTTCTCGCCGGCCGGTTTTGGCGAAGCTCTCTCCTCACTCATGACCGCCGCCACAACTACCATAAGTTCGGCTTCTGGAACTGGTGGGGGTGCTTCAGGAGGAGGGGGCGGTGGAACGGGTGGCTCGGGAGGCGGAGCGGGTTGATTTCCTCAAGTCCGGCGGAGTATACGGAGGGGCTACCGCCCCGCTTTCTTCTTCTAATGAGATTGAATCACCGTAACTTCGTTTGCTCCGATTGAGAGAATCGCTACCATCGCTGACAATTTGGCTTTACAAAATCGTCTCTGGGTTTACTTTGTAAAGAAGAAAAGTTGCTTCATTCAAGCCTCTCGCCGCTTGGCGATCTTTCCGGGAGGTATCGTGCGCGGAAAGCTGGTCTCAGGCCATGTCGGCGCAGCGCTTTTCTGTTTGGCCTGTTTCTTCCTGGCTTCTTCAGCGGAAGCTGAAGCGATGGTCGCCGACCACAACTCCGTCGGTGAGTTCGAGAGCTCGCCCGATTCGCTCATCCAAAACATCGGGAGCGATTTTCTGACCTTCTACGGGCACACTTCTCGCGGCAGCCAGATCGTAACCGGGATCAATCTGCTTTACGACGAAGAACCTTTCTACGATCCGCCGCCAGGCCAGTAGCAACTCGGACGGGCAAGGGTTCCCATTTTGCAGACTGGCCTGAACTGATTGGGCACGCCCGAGGGAGCTTAACTCACTCTTTGGACGAGTCCTCCCATTCGGAGTAAAGCTCTTCCAGCTTTTCGACCAGTCCATCCCTCTCCCTGTTCAGGTCAAGCAGTCTCTGCCAATCCGTGTAGACCTCCTCTGTAGCAACCAGGTAGTCAATCTCCTCAACTTTCTGTTCTGCCTGGGTGATGTCTTTTTCTATCTCAAACAGGTTTCTTTTCTTGGGCTTTCGCTGAGCCTTCTTTGCCCGGACCTTGTCTTTCTGTCGCCTGGAAAGCTCTCGTTTTTTCTGATCTTTCTCTCTCTGCTCCCGCTTTTTCTCCTCGTAATAGGAGTAGCTTCCCAGATATTCTTTCAGTTCACCCTCCTCAAAAGCATAGATCCGACTGACGACTTTGTTGAGAAAATACCGGTCGTGCGAGACCACCAGAAGCGTGCCTGCGAATTCCGCCAAGGCCTGCTCCAGCACCTCTCGGGAGGCGATGTCCAGATGATTGGTGGGCTCATCCAGAATCAGAAAGTTGGGCTTGGAGAGAATAAGCTTGGCCAGGACCACCCGGCTCTGCTCTCCGCCGGAGAAACTCTTCACCTCTCTGAACACATCGTCGTCGCGAAATAGGAACCTGGCCAAGAAGCTGCGTATCTCGCCCAGAAGCATACGGGGTCCGACCTGCCATACCTCCTCCAGGACCGAGTTTTCCGGGTTCAGGCCGGAGTGTTCCTGATCGTAATAGCCCACGTCGACGTTGGCGCCGACCTGGACTCGTCCCGTGGTCGGGGCCTCCGTTCCCATGAGGATCTTGAGAAAAGTGGTCTTACCGCAGCCGTTGGGGCCGATCAACCCCACCCGGTCGTGCCTTTCGATGGCGAAGTGGGCATTCTCGAAGAGTTGGTTTCCGTCGAATCTCTTTCCCACATGTTCGGTCCACACCAGCGCCCGGGAAGTCCGTTGGGTCGGCGCAAATGTGAGTCTCATTCTTTTGGCTCTGGTCTTGGGCTCCTCCAGTCTCTCCAGCTTCCCCAAGGCTTTTCTGCGCGACTGCGCCTGCTTGGTTTTCTGTCCGGCGATGTTCTTGCGGATGAAGTCCTCGGTACGGAGTATCTGTTCCCGCTGGGCTTCGTATTCCTTAAGCGCTTTCTCCAATCTCTGGGCCTTCTGTTCCACGAACGAGGAGAAATCACCCACGTACCGGGTTATGCTATGGTTCTCTAGCTCCACCACCTCCTGAATGACTCGATCTAGGAAGTATCGGTCATGCGAGACGATGACCACGGTTCCGTCGAATTCCGACAGGTACTGCTCCAACCATTCGGTTCCTCCGATATCCAGGTGGTTGGTGGGCTCGTCCAAAAGCAGCAGGTTGGGTTCCGCCAAAAGCACCGAGGCCAGGGCGGCCCGGTTTTTCTCTCCGCCGCTCAAGATGCTGATGGGTTTGTCGAAATCCCGCTTCCCGAATCCCAATCCCTGAAGAACCGTCTCGATTTTGTTCTCGTAGCCGTATCCGCCCTTATTCTCATATTCGAGCTGCAGTCTGCCATAAGCGTTCAGCATCTTTCCCGAGTTTTCGGTCGAAGACATCTGCTGTTCCAGCTCGCGCAGCTGGTCGTGCAGGCCCAGAAGATCGGAAAAAGGTTTGAGCATCTCGTCGAATAAAGTCAGATCGTCTTCCAGCTGATATTCCTGGCGCAAAAAGCCGATCTTCAGATGCTTGCTTCTGCTGACCTCTCCCCTATCCGGGTCCAACTCGCCGGTGATGATTCCGAATAGCGTGGTTTTGCCCGCACCGTTGGACCCCAGCAGCCCGATCTTCCTGCCCTCCTCGATCTGCCAGGTAATGCCGTTCAGCACCAGGTTGGTGCCATAGGATTTGGTCAGGTTTCTCAAGTTCAATAAGGTCATGGCGTCATCATCTATTCTGAACCGTCGAAAAAACAAACGCGCACGTTGCTAGGATAACATGCGCGGCCGGTTTGGTCAACATATTCCCGAGTGGATTGACCCGGGCTATTGTGCTACATCGACGGCAAGCCCGATGGCCCGAAACGGAAAAAATCGCAGAGTGAGGGTCGTGCCTGAGGAGTGTTCAGGTTTTCTCTTCTGTCGCCGTCTCCTTCCTTCTGCTCCTGGAGAGAATCATTTCCAGGGCCACCAGCCCAAACGCAACCCACAGCAAGGTTTTCCATAGTTCCTTGCCGTACCGGGCCTGCAGAATCGATTTCTCCAAGTCGTCTTGGGCTTTCAGGTAGGCGAAGGAGACTCCTTGTAGTTTATTGTCAAGCTGGGAGATTTCGATCTTACCAGGGTCGGAATCGCGAGGATCGACGTTCACCGCGAAACGATCCACGGTCTCCGGCTGACCGGCAGAGGAACCCAAAACCCTTATGCTGTATATCCCGGGAAGATCTACGTCGCTTACGTTCAAAACCAGTTTGTCGGTCTGAAATGACGGATGCAGGCTAGTTCTTTTCATCTGGGGGTCCACCACCTCGATCTCCTTTCCGGCCAGATCGGCGGGAAGCTCCCGGAAGACCTCCGAGCCGACCAGGATGTTTTCGTTCAAACGGGTCAAATCGGAAGCCAGATATTCCACAGACCGGTTGATCATGGGAACAAAGAAGGGATGTATCACCAGATCGCCTTGAGTTTCATCCACCGGGGCTGCCAGAAGCAGAAGCTTTCCTCTGCCCAGACTCTTTTCCACCAGCGCCGGCTTCCCCAGATTGAAGCGGATAAGGGTCTTGGTATCTTTGCCGCTCTCCGGCAGCTCGAAGATGCTGGAGAACTTGATCGCTGGAGCATCTCCCCTTTCCACCTCCCGGTAGACCTGGAAGATAGGGTGCTCCAAATCGATCTTATCCAAGCTGAAGAACCCCCCCGAGTTCTTGGTGGCTGTAAGCGGATCTCCCAAGTCAAAACCGAACAGCTTCCCGGCGATTTCCTTTCCGTAAAATTCCGGATCGACATTGTCTCCCAGCATGAAAAAGACTCCCCCTCCTTTTTGCACGAATCTCTCCAGGTTGCTCAACTGGACTTCCGACAAGCGGGATACGTTGGAAAGGATCACCACCTGGTACCTGTTGAAATCCACCCCCGGCAGGGAGCTTAAGTCCACCCGGGTGACCTCCTTGCTGGCATCGCCGCTCTGCAAAGGGTTGAGGGCCAAACCAAGATGGCGGGTGTCCCTATCGCTTTGCCCGACCAACAGAACCCGGGTTTTCTCCGGAATCCGGAAGGCGAAAAACCTCCGGTTGTCGATAAGCAGATCGTCGTCGGTCAGCTCGAAGAATCCGGTGTGAATGCCGGCCTGCTCCACGGTGGGCGCAAACCTGACCGTGATCTTGCCCTCTTTTTCCACATTTATGTCTGTCTGGCTGATTCTTTTTCCATCCAGGTATAGGCCCACCAGAATGCTCTTGGCGGGCTGAGGGCCATGGTTGACCACCTGAGCGGATATCTGAAACGGCCTTCCTTTTTCTATCAACTGATTGCCGAAGTCGATTTTCTCCAGAGAGAGATTCTGCTTCTCCCCCGGCGCAACGTCCACTACAGAGAGTCTCACATTCTGAGCTTCAGAGCCGGCAGGGTTCGTGGGCAGGTCAGACCAGCCCGCTTGATCCATATCGGTGATCAGGTAGATCTCCCGGTTCAGATTCTTGGAATCTCCCAGGATACGGTAACCCAGATGCAGGGCCGCTCCTACGTCGGTTATCTCGGCCGACAAAGCGGTCTCCTCCAAATGCCTGGCTAGATTCTTGAAATCAGACGTGGGCTGCTGTGTCACCGGTTCGGGTTGGGATGCAAACAGAATCAGGCTGGCTTCGTCGCCTTCCTCAAGCTGCGCCAATATCTGTTGTGCTTTTGCCTTGGCCAACTTGAACACCGGTCCGTCTCTGGTGTCGTATCCCATGCTGTACGAGTTGTCCAGAAG
>CAZPRG010000139.1:0-6882 GCA_964588675.1 uncultured Ignavibacteria bacterium | reverse complement strand
GCACCTGCAGCTTGTCCAGCAGGCTGTGCACGGCCGCCGGATAGGTGGTGTAGAGACTGGGTTTGGTCCGGGAGTGGGCGAACATCCCGTACAGCTCCTCCAAGCCGGCCCTTTTTATTCCAGCGGCCATCATCTTTCGGTTGACCTTGGTGCCCGGGCCCGGCACCTGGCCTAAGTCCTTCTCCTTGAACTGGTAATCGGCTCCGAAAGCTTTGAGCACTTCGGTTTCCATAGCGGCGGAAAGCATCTTCTTTTTCAGATCGGGAACGACGAATATCTTGTGGAAGGTATTCTCCAAGGGCCCCGACACCCGAATCTCGTCCACTCCTCCGGCAAGATTCTTGATCTCTTCCCCGAAGAACCGGGGTAGATCGGACATGGGGACCGTCAGCGAGGCGCACACCTTGAGATTCTTTTTTTCCTTTACCAGGCCGACCACCAGAAACTGATCGCCGGCTTGATCCATGCAGAGCATCATCTGTCTTTTGCTCCCGTTAGGGACAAATATCGTCGCCGCCGCACCCCTCGTCGGTCTTATTGGGGCCGGCGGAATAGAATTCGTGATTGAATGAGTCCCAGCAGTATTCCACCCCCCAGGGATCGACCAGGTGATCGGGATTCCACAACAGGCCCGCATTGGCCAAGGACCCGACCCCGGTCACCAGACCCCAGTCGGTGTTACCGTCCGAGTTGCCCGGAGCGTCGGTGGAATCCTGATCCACGAACCCATCTCCATCATCATCGTTCTCCGCCAGGATCCTGGCCGCCTGATTCAGCACCGCCGTCTCTTGTTCTATCTCCCTCCTCCAGGCGGTGGAGGAGGCCAGTTCGTTGGCCGAGAGATAAACCAGTATGTCGTCGAAGCCCGCGGAGGTGCCCTCCTGGGTGTAGTTACCATTGGCCAGGTTGACGTTTTCCTCTTCGAACTTCAAGTTGGAACCCCTGGAAATCAAGATCATGCCGGTGCTGCCGATGGACTGCCCGTCCACCGCCAGCTCGGCCAAGGGATCGCCGTAATTGGTGGCCACGTAAGCATAGTACTTGCCTGCGTAGATTTCGTCTCTCTGAGCATTGGGCGAGAGGTCCAATTCCTCCACCGGCAGGGTAAAGCCCGAGTCGGGATCTGGCAGAACCAGGTGGTTGCGATAGTAACCCAGGATGGCCTCCTTGATGCCCCCCATCTCCTCTTTGGTCTTGGTCTCCCGCTCTCTTTTCTTCATGGCCGTGAAGAGACCCACACCCGAGACCATAAGCATTCCGGCCACGGCCATGGTTATGGCCAGTTCCATGAGGGTGAAGCCCCCGCATGAACGCCCAAAGGCTCTCCAATAACCCGAGAAGCTCATGTTTGTCCTGAGTGTGCGTGCTCAAGCGGATCGCCAGATCCACGATAGAGGAAACTCAACAAAAGACGTGGTATCTTCCTGCCCGTGTCCGCCGAACGAAGTTGACCTTCACGTAAAGCGGAAATCCGGTTGGGAGAGAACGCTGCCCGAAAAGCAATGTCCTCTCCCAACCGATCCTCAACCGTTAGTCGAGGAAGTAGTACAGATTGATCTTGGCCGTGCCGGTGTAGGTCGATGGTGAAACCACGTAACCGGTGCTGTCAATCCCATCGTCCAACTGCTTGTCCACGCTCTCCGCCACGTCAGGAGGCAGACTCACCCGGATGTAGTTGCCGTTTCGGTGAGCAGTGGGAGTTGCAGCCGTATCGGCGCCGAAGTAGTACTTGGCACCGAAGGGACTCCGCTTGGTCTCGTAGGCTAAGTCCTCCGACTCCACATTGGTCCACACCGAGGAATCCGAGTCGAAGTAACCGTCGGCATCGGAGTCTCCCGGCAGTTGCAGGAACCTGTCGAAGTAAGTGTAGACCGCTCCGTAGAGACCTCGCATGTCGGCCGTCTGTCTTTTGATCTTGGCGTTCTTGATCATCTGGGCACCTCCCAGAATGGCTCCGATCAAAAGACCGATGATGACCAGTCCGATAGCCAACTCAACCAGCGTAAAACCGGCCTGGTTTGAAAAAAGCTTGCGCATAGCCTTCATTCTTTTTCACCCCCCTTCTTTTGTTTTTTTGGGTTTGCGGGTATTGACTTCTTGGTTTTCCGATCGTGACAATTCCCCGGGGGCGATCATCGAAAGCCAGTCCGGGCGGACGCTGAGGGCGGCTTCGGAAACCAAGTCGGTTACCCGGGCCGGATCAGCGCCCCGATCATTGCCTTATATCGTTGATCTTTTGAAGTCCGAAAGCGAATCCCCCTAATGGCGTTTACGTCTGCCACTTCGGGAGGTGCTTTCCGCGGGCGAGAAAACTGCTCCCTGATTTTACCGCGGCCGTCCCCTCCACACCCCCGTTGTTGAACCTTATCGGTAAATGGGCTACGTTCTTTAGAAAATCTTAGTGAAGTGATACCCCCTTCTCAAGACGATTGCCGTTTCCGGTTTTCTACGTTTTTCGGCCGACTCCATGCAACCTACGTGCCGATTCTCCTCACGCCACCGAATCGGCGCATCAGCATCCTATGACGCAATGACTTAATCCCGCGGACGGGTGCCGACAGAGCGCCGTTCCTGGAATAGGGAGGAGGCACAGAATATTGGAATCAATCTACAACCTGCCGCAGCTTTCCCACACATAGACCTCAGTGTGACCCGACTCCGGGCTGCGGAAAATACTAGAGACGCTGGCCGGTCCTCCTTCCTTCTAACACAAGAGGATATCCGGATCTCACAAGAGTGACCAGATGAGGAGACCAAGAGGGGGATGATTCGGGAGGAACCAGTTAAGTTCGTGGTGAGACTTTTCTGATTTACAGCACAGAGCACCGCCGACTTCTATTTCTTCTCCTGGATTTTCCTTTGGATGGTTTTGAGCCTATTTTGGTAGTCCGCGTTTTCCGGGTTCAGCCTGACTGCTTCCTGTAGTTCGGCCAGGGCCGGCTCCATTTCCCCTTTAAGCTCGAAGACCATGCCCAGTCTCCAGTGGGCGGCGGCCCAGTCCGGTGCACTTTTCTTGGGCTCCACCTGGAGATACTGCTTAAAGCAGCGCTCCGCCTTATCCAGGCTGTCTTCGGAATAGACGTAGCTGCGCCCCACCTGGTAAAGCAGGCCCGTGTCATCCGGGTACTTGTCGAACCCTTCTTCGAAAACCTGAGCTGCTTGATGATATCTTTTCTGGTTCTGTATGAAGAAACCCAGGGTGTAAGTGGCCTGATGATTGTAAGTGGTATCCAGTCGAACCGCCTTTCTGAAAGCCCCTTCGGCCTTAACCGTATCCCCCATGATCTGCCAGTAGTACCCCCAGCCGAAAGCCCCGTACAGCGAGTCCATCTGATCCACGATCTCCACGTGCTGTTTGGCTTTCCGTTTGTCCCCTCCCGCGATTCCCGGAGCCATCAAGAGATACTCAGCCAGTTGAAGCCGGGCATCGATGTTGGTCGAATCCAGCTGCACCGCCCTTTCGAACTCGTTTTTCGCCCGGTTGGCCCGGAAAACGGCTTTGATCTTGCTTCCCTTTTGAGCTTGCATGCCGTGGGCTCTTCCCAGCCAGAGATGGTAATTCGACACCGAATCATCCAGCTGGACCGCTTCGTTGCCATACTTGATGGCGTTGTCGTGATCGCCCAGGGCCACGAACACCTTGCACAGAAGAAAGTTGGCCTCTGCATTTTCGGGCTGGGCCTCCACCACGTTCAGCAGAACCTCCTTGGCTCTCTCGAATTCCCACTGGTCCATCAGCCTCTTCCCATCCTCCAACGTGTAGGTCTGGGCGCGGGCGGATGATGCCAAAGAGACAGCTATGAGGAGAACTGCCAGCAGGGAAAATCGGTTGGGTCGGACATGGGGCTTGTGTGCGGACATTTATTCCTCCCGTAAAAATCCGTTCGAATAACTATACGCAGAGGAGGGTTGCGTTGTTCGGGGATCATCCTATCGGAGAAGGTCGATGAGTCTTCCCAGGTCGTTCTCGTCGTTGTGGAAATGGGGCGAAACCCGGATGCTTCCTTCACGCAGGGAAACCTTCACCTGGTTTTGGGAGAGTCGCTCAAAGAGCTGCTTTATGTCCTTTCCGGAAAAGGAGAGAATGGAGGACCGGTGTTGGGGATCAAGGGAGCTGGTTATCCGGTAGCCTTTGGACTGCAAGGCGTCGACCAGCACGTCCAGAAGTGCGAAGGTGTGTAGTTGGATGTTTTTGATTCCCACCTCGGTCAGAAGCTGTAGAGACGAGTGCATGGTCCAGACGACGGAATAAGGATATGTCCCAATCTCGAATCTGCGAGCGGTGGGGAAGGGTTTCAGATCGAACTTCAGAAGGTCGGAGAAGTTGAGTTTCCAATCCACGCCCAGCCAGCCGGAGAAGACCGGCTCCACCTTTCTTTTGGCCTCCGAAGAAAGGTAGAAGAAACCCGCGCCCAGAGAAGAAAGAAGCCACTTGGCTGCGCCACAGGCCAAGAAGTCGATTTTGCATTCCTTTACGTCTATCTCCTGACAGCCCACTCCTTGAATTCCGTCCACCACGAAGAATATGTCCTTTTGTGCGCAGATTTCACCTATGGTCTTCAGGTCGTTTTTGTATCCGTTCAGAAACTGGACGAAGCTTAGAGACAGCACCTTGGTCTTGCCGTCTATGGCCCCAACGAAATTGTCCATATCAAAGAACCTGTTCCTGCTGGGCAGGAATTCCACCACGATTCCCTTTTGCCTCAAGTTGGTCCAGGGATAGGTGTTGGACGGAAACTCCACGTCGGAGAGAAGGATTTTGTCTCCGGGTTTCAAATCCACACCCCAGGCTGCCACGTTCAGCCCGTAAGAGGTGTTGGTGGCGTAAGCGATCTCCTCTGGCCTGGCGCCGATCATCCCGGCGGCCATGACCCGGATGTCATCCAGCTTATTGAAAGCCTCCTCATCCAAGTCTCCGATCTTTTCCAGTCGCATATACTTGTAGTAGTCTTCCGTGGCCGCCCAGCTTCTTAGGGGAATCGGCCCGAAGCTGGCGTGGTTGAGGAAGACGGTCTTCTCGGTGAACGGAAACTCGGATCGGTACTTGGACAAGTCTGTGTTGGTCGACATGAAGATTGCTCCAGTTCCTGAGCGCTTGAGTCAACCTCACCCCTTGGCCCCTTTCCATAATAAGGAGAAGGGGACAATAGGGGAAGAGGTAGGATTTGCGAGATCGCCGGGATCACAATCCCGAACGGTTCAGTGGTTTCTTGAGCTACAAAAAAACCACGCCCAGAGGGATTCGAACCCCCAACCCTCTGCTCCGTAGGCAGATGCTCTATCCAGTTGAGCTATGGGCGCAGGTTTTCCTCTTCTTTCTACGCTTGGAATATAAACAAAATTGCGTCAAAGGGAAGAGAAAATTCGACCGGCAAAAGCAAGGGCGGAGCTTAAGCTCCGCCCTTGCTACATTAGTACGTTACGGCGTCAGAAGAGAATCTGGTCGTAACGTAATGGTCTGATCTCGTCTATTCCCGGTGGATATCATGAAAACCGGAACGTCCAGTTGGCTGGATATATAGTCCGCGTATCGTTTGGCCGCCTGCGGCAGCTTCTTGAAGCTGGTCAGGCCGCTGGTCCTTCCCTGCCAACCGGGCAACTCCTTGTAGATAGGCCGGCAATTCTCTAATGTGCGCACGTCGGGGACGAAGTCGTTTAGCGTCTTGCCTCTGTGCTTGTATGCCATACACACCTTGATCCTGTCCAAACCGTCCAGCACGTCCAGCTTGGTAAGCGCGATTCGGGAAACCCCGTTTATACGAAACGAGTATCTGAGCATCACCAAATCCAGCCAACCGCATCTTCTGGGCCTGCCGGTGGTAGCACCGAATTCGTTGCCGTTGCACTGCATGGTCTCGCCGATCTGGTTCTTCTGTTCGGTAGGGAATGGTCCGTCTCCAACTCTGGTGGTATAAGCCTTGACCACGCCGATAACCTCGCCGATCAGTTTTGGACTGACCCCCAGACCGGTGCAGACCCCACCAATAGTGGTGTTGCTGGAGGTACAATAGGGATAAGTTCCGAAATCCACGTCCAGCAGGGCGCCTTGAGCTCCCTCAAACAGGATGCTTCTGCCCAGCTTCGCGGACCTGTGAAGATACAGACCCACATCGGTCAGAAGCGGCTTGATCTTACCGGCAAGCTTCAGAATGCCCAGGCTCTCATTCTTCAGATCGAGCCGTTCACGACGCGGCAACTGCGAAAGCAAACCCTCTTTTGTCCTCAGATTCCATTCCACTCGCTGCTTGAAGTAAGCCGGGTTGAGCAGATCGACCATTCTGATGCCGCTTCGGGCAATCTTATCACGATAAGCCGGGCCGATCCCTTTCAATGTAGTGCCGATCTTGTGCTTGCCGCGGGCCCGCTCTTCCAGTTTTTCCACCGCCTTGTGATAGGGCATGACCAGATGGGCATTAGGACTGACAAACAGCCGCTTGTGATAGTCTATCTTCCTTTTCTTCAACTCGCGCAGCTCTGCGAAGAAGTGCTCCGGGTCCACCACCATCCCGTTGCCCATGAGGCAGACCTTCTTCTTGTGCAGAATGCCGGTGGGCACCAAATGAAGTATGAACTGCTGGTCGCCTATCACTACGGTGTGACCGGCGTTGGCGCCTCCGGAATACCGCGCCACGATATCCGCATCCTCGGTTAAGATGTCCACGATTTTCCCCTTCCCCTCATCACCCCACTGAGTACCAACCACTAATCGATTGGGCATTTTTTCCTCCAAACAGTATGCGCCCCAACGGCCGCTTGTTTCATATTCAGCGCAGTTTGTCTACGCGGTCACCTGTCGAATCCAGTTGAGAATCTGATCCTTTCCCTGACCGGTCTTGGCTGAAAAGGAAACCACCGATTTCGGCTCCAATCTCAAAACCTCAC
>CAZPRG010000138.1:0-6901 GCA_964588675.1 uncultured Ignavibacteria bacterium | reverse complement strand
TCCAGGATCATTCCCTCCCACCACCAACCCAATATCCCGCCGTCCATCCGGTTGCTCTTGTGAACGTGAGCCGTGAAGATCACGGGAAGCCGTCTTTGTCGAAAAGCACTTATCAATTTCTTCACATTCGGCAGGATGGCCAATCCTCCCGGGGTGAAGGTTGGGCTTCGGGAATCCAAAAAGTAATTTTGCATGTCCACCACCAGAAGACACGACTTCTTTGGATCCGGTTTCATGCAGTGCAGGTTGTAGCCCGAAATCTCCCTTTTCCACTCGGCCGCCTTGGCCTTGAGATTGGAGGCGGTGACGTAGTATTCCTTTTTCTCTGTCGACTCGGCTGGCATGCGTTTCTCCTTCCTGACGGTTGACTGGGCGGCGCTGCGCTTGGATGGTAAGAGTTATGATAAGTTTACCGTCGGCATCTCCGCATCACTTTGCCCTCTTCTTGCCACGAGAAAACAAACTCGCCACCTGCTTGGGGGCAAACAGCATCCATAGGATGAAAGGAATGGTTCCGCTGACCAGATACAATGGCACGCTGAGCTTCTCGTAGATCGGGGTGGTGGCTTGGCAGTCGAGCAGAAGATAGACCAACTCGGTCAAGACCATGTGCCAGGCGAAGAGAATCAGGATTCCCTCGGCCGTGCGGATAACCCTGATCTTCGTACGCATCCCTCTGGTTATCAAAATCAGGGACACAAACGGGATCAGGTTGAGCAGGATGGGTTTGGGAGCCGGGAAGCACGCGGGTTTCAAGCCGGCCAGATCTATCACCAGAAACCTCAATGATTGCCCCAAGAACGCCAAATACCAGGCTTCTGCTTTCCACACCCAGAGGGCGAACAGCGGGAGCGAGATCAAGACGAACTTAGCTATGAACCACCACAGCTTTTCTCTCACGGTGTACCACTTTCTCGATCCACAGAACCCAGACTGCGACGATTATCAGAATCATGGCCACCTGCCAGAAATACAGGTGCATAAACTCGAAGGTGCCGGGGGACCAGTTTCCCACTGCCGTGATGAATACCATGCGCACGATGTTGATCACGTACAGCAGGGGAATTCCCAGACCTGCTCCCAGGATTTTCTTCCTCCAACCGGCAGGATAGGCTATCACGGCCGCCAGAAAGATGAGCATCTCGTACAGTCCGGTGCATTCGCCGACGACCTCGATGGAGAAGTTGGGGAGGGTGACTATCCTTCCGCTGACCCTGGCCGCCAGACCCAAGAGCCTCAGGCACCCGCCCGTGATCCCCGCCGTCGCTGCCATCAGCCAGGTCAACTGGGGATTGAGCTTGTCGCTCAGGAAGGGGAAGACCAAGGCCAGGATCACTAACAGCGCCAGGAAGGTCAGGCAGAATCTGATGATGGTCTTGTGGGACCTGAGCTTGTCCCTGATGGACCTGTGCTGGTCTCCGCCTCCTGGCCTGCTCTTCGATTTCCTCTTCACAGCGATCCAGGTCTCCCATTGAGATGAACGTCCCGGATGCCGGCGGCATCGGTTGACTTCCGACGTTGACTCCGACCTCGCCATAACTATAACCGAAAGTCTCCCGGTTGGCAAGCTGGTTTTCTGCATGGGTCAGCTCGCAGCCGCTGGGCCGTTTCGGGTTGCGCTGATGGCAGGACCGTAGTAAGGGACGCGACCGTTTCCGAACACGGCAATGAGCCGGATACATTTGCATCTCTTCTGTGATGTTCGGTATCATACTAACGGTTCATCGCACCACGGAAAAACGCCCGCCGATGAGAAGGCACGCCGGATTCCCACGGCTGTTTACCGGGCAAATCAACCGGGTTTGACCGACAATTTTGCTGCTGTGGATTACCGATCGCAAGAAACTGCGAAAATTTCGCTTGACAAAGCCGGCCCCCGGGTATTATAATTTGATCGACAGTAGAGAGGGGACAGCTGTCGCTGCTGACGTGGCTGGGGTCTTCCCCTGGAAGAGTCAGGATGACCGTTTCTCGGGCGGAAGGAGCTGTTTTGCCACCGACTGATCCGCTACAGCGAGGAGTTCTGAGGGTTCCCGATTCGGACCCGGTGCGGCTCGTTTTCCAGGCCGACTACTTCTGGTAGGCCACCCGCCCCCCCAAAACGTGTGTTGATATAGTTGGTTTCGGCTGATGGTATCCGTCGCCAAAAGGAGGTAACAAAAGATGAAAACCAGAGCTGTGATCGCTGGCTTGGCCATTCTGATGGTCGTCTTTTGCTTGGCAGCGCCAAGCCAGGCTACAAAGAGCAACCGGCACAACATCAACTTCATGCCGCCGGCTGACGAGCACCCGTGGCAGGAATCCGGCGCACCGTTCGATGACGATGAAATACTTCCACTGTCGGCTCCAACGCTGGTGTTCGTGATCTGGCCAACCAACGTAGTGATCATCCGCGGTCCTATAAGGCTGAAAGAAGCGGCCAGGGTTACGGTTGACAGACACGATCCTTGGGGTGACGGATTCGGAGTGAGATAGAAACCCATGCCCAGAAGCTTCGAACGGGACATCGAAAATCTTGACTCCAAGCTCGACCTCATCGGTTCGCTGCTGGAGCAAGGTGATTTCAAGCAGGCCCTGGGGGAGATTGAGGAGCTCCAGGCGTGCGCCGAGTTGGATGAATTCTCCATCCAGGCTGGTGAGCTGTACTACCTGAATGCCTTCGTACTCGACAAGCTGGGAAGGTCCAAGCAGGCCTTGACGAAGGCGAAGCAGGCGTATGAGATTTTGAGGAATACCGAGCGAAACCGTAAGGTGGCGCAAATTCAGCAATTGATGGGGAGAATCTACTCCAAGTTGGGGGAGCTTAAAAACGCAGAGATTCAATTCACGGACACTGCATCCACCTACCGACGCATCGGGGACCAGAAGGGAATAGCGGAAACCTACAATGAACTGGCTCGGGTGTGCTTCATACGTTCCCAATACGGCAGGGCTACGGAGTACGTGACCGACGCTCTCCATTTGTTCCACGAGACAAAAGATCAAAAGATGGTAGCGTGGGTTTCCGGCAATCTCGGCACTATCTTGATGCTCAGAGACCGATGGGGCCAGGCGGAAGAGCATCTGCTGCAGAGCCTCGAGGCCAACCAAGCACTCAACGATGGGCTCAACGTATGTAAGTCACTTCTCTCCTTGGGCTATCTCTCTTGTTTGCTGAGGAAGTTCTCAAAGGCCGACAAATACCTCAAGAAGGCATCGCTCCTGATCAACGAAAACAACTATCTTCGTGAGTTAGCCATACTCCACGAATATCAGGGGAGCCTGGATTCGGCGCGGGGAGAGCAGGATTCGGCCATCCGCAATTTCCGAGAGGCGGTCCGCATCGGCGAGCAACTGGGGCCCAAGGGAGCCATAATCAGTCAGGCCTACCGGCTGTTGGCCGAGCTTCAGGTCGACTGCGGTGACTCTGAGGAGGCATTGATTTCCTGCGACAGATCGCTTCTGGCTTCCAGGAGCATCGGCGAGAAACTTGAGGAAGCCGCAGTGTACCGGACCCTGGGCAGAATCTACAGCCAGAACGGGCATCCCGACAGGGTCAGGGACAACTTCGACCAAGCCATCCGAATCTTCGAGGACATAGGCGTTAAGCACGAGCTGGCTCAGACTTACCTGTTCATGACCGGGTGTGACGATTTCACCTATTGGGAGAAGTTGAAATGCCTGGGGAGGGCGGAGGATCTGGCATCGCGGCTGGACACTCCCTACTATCTGGCCAAGGTCCATGTCGGTTTCGCCGAGACGTTCCTTGGGGAGGAGAAGTTTGACCAAGCCCGTGATTTTCTCTCCAAGGCCAAAGACGTGTTCCGGAAGCTCGATGAAAAGCAGGATTTGGAAATACTCTCCCCCCTGGAACAGAAGGTGGAACAGGGAATCGGCGGCGGACATTCGATTCAAGTCGGCGACTCTGCGGAGGACAACTGTCTTGACCGCATAATCACGCAGGACGAGGCTATCCTGGAGATATTGGAGAGAGTTGGGCAGGTGAAGGATTCGGACATCTCCATTCTGCTGGAGGGCGAAACCGGAACGGGAAAAGACCTGTTGGCCAAGGCCATTCACTGCGCCAGCAACCGGAGGAACGGGCAGTTCGTTGCCGTAAATTGCGCCGAGAGAGCCGAAGGACTTCTCGAAAGCGAGCTTTTCGGCCACAAAAGGGGCTCCTTCACGGGCGCAGTGGCGGATAAAAGAGGTTTCGTGGAAGAGGCCCGCGGGGGAACGCTGTATCTGGACGAGATCGCCGATGTATCCCCCTCGGTTCAAGTGAAGCTATTAAGAGCGATAGAAGAGAAAGAGATAGTCCGGCTGGGCGAGGTCAAGCCCAAGAAGGTCGATTTCCGGGTGATAGCCACCACTAACAAGGACTTGGACGAGCTGGTCAGCCAGGAGAGATTCCGCAGCGACCTGTTCTACCGGCTGAACGGCATACGATTCAAACTGCCTGCGCTGAGGGAGAGAAAAAACGACATTCCTCTCTTGGTCGAGCATTTCTTGAAAAAACATTGCCGGAACGAGGTGAACAAAAACGACGCCTGCGACGGTCAACGGTCGGTTTCCATACCGACGGTGGACAAGAAAGTGATGGAGCTTCTGCTCGGCTATCGCTGGCCGGGGAACATCAGGGAGTTGGACCATCTGGTCCAGCAGATGGCCATCTTCTCCGATGGCCAACCCATGATCACCGAGGAAAAACTGGCTGGGATACTCAAAAAGCTTACGGTTAACGGCAAATCCGACGAGGAGGACACACTTCCCAAGAGGGTCAGGCAGTATATCAGGGAAGAGATAGAGAAGGCTCTGGCCGAGGCCGGGGGAAACATATCCAAGGCTGCGCGCATTCTGGGAATTGGGGAGGCGCGGCTGCGCTATCAGATGAAAACCTTGGGGGTCAATTGGCCGGGCAAGTCGGACTGAGAGATTTTCGGTAGCCACGACTCGCCGCCTCCGGGCGGTTTTTTTTATGCCTTCCCGTGCACCTTCTGCTTGATTCGACGGATCAACTCCCAGGGCTTAAATGTCAGGTCCCTTCTCCCCGGAGGGGAAGAAGGTCAGGATGAGTAGGCAAAGAGACCATTCACAGCTGAGTAAGCTGACCGAACGGATGAACCATCTACTCAGGAATCAGCTTAATCCGCTTAATCTGCTGTGAGGAACCCGTGGAAGGTCAGGATGAGCGGGAAAAAACCCTCGCACCCTAAAGGGTGCGGCTACATTGCCCGTCAAAGACCAAACGCAAGGGTTCTGTAGCCGCAGGCTTCAGCCTGCGTCATCTTTTCCATCTTGCCCCCGGAAATTCAAAGGCCCCGCCGTTTCCGGCAGGGCCTTCAAATCTTTTCCTAGTGTGTTTGCCTAAAGGCGAATTTCGCTTAGAACTCCGCCGTCAGCGAAATGCGATGGTTCTGGTTCAGGAAATCAGCCTTCTCCGTGACATAAGCATAGTCGAATCTGAAATTGGATACCTTCAGACCCGTGCCGATGCAGAAGTTGCCGTCATCCATGCCGGCCATGAGGGCCGCGGCCCAATTCTCGGCGAACTCCCACAGATACTCCGCACCCAGATGCAGGGTGTTATCGTCCCGGTGTCTGACGGTGCTGTAGTCTATGGGAATAGCCAGAGAATGATCCTCGCCCAGAGGATAGATGGCCAGACCCACGCGAATCGTGATGGGAACGGTCTCGTTCTGGATCTTGGTGCCGATGTCCTGAACCATCAGGCCCAAAGCCACCCTCGGATCGATCACGAACTTGATTCCCGCGTCTCCGCCGATTCCGGTCTTGCTGTAATCGTCGATCTTCTGCTGGGCCACCTTCAGGTTGAATCCGAAGGAGAACATTCTCTCCTTGAATTCGTTCTTGATCGCCCAGGAGAGCAGAAACACGTTGTTCATGTCGTCGAAGGTGCCCATCAGGTTGTCGTTGTTGTCGTACTTCGAAATCTCGTCGATTCCGGAGTTCATCCAGGATATTCCGAACGTTCCGTAATTGGTCACCTGGGATGGAGTCCAACCGAAGGCGAAGTAGTTGTAGCTCCGGTCCACTGCCATTTGTGCAGCGTACATTCCGGTCAAGCTGACGCACTTGATATCCGCCAGTCCTGCCGGGTTCCAGTAGCCTGCAGACGCGTCGTGAACGTCAGCCACCTGCGCACCTCCCATGGCCAAAGCTCTGGCGCCCACTCCCATCCTCAACATGGGAAGCATGTGGTTGTCGTCCGCCCAGGCACCGGAGAAGCACACTACCGACAGCAGGCAAAAGACCACTAGGAATTTTGCTGTTTTGCTTAACATCGTCAATCTTCTCCTTTCCCTTTAGATTAACAAAGTTTCTATGTCCTGCAGGGTGGGTCCCCTGTCGGGGACCCACCCATCGAAACTTTATTCATCCTTCCTGAGAACAGTGATCTTTATCACTGCTGTCTTGGTGCTGCCGTCGCAGTTGGCGTAGAGGTAGCACAGATAGGTACCGTTGGCCACCTTGGTTCCATCGTCCGTGGTCCCATTCCACTTGATCGTGGCGCTGGTGCCGGTCGACTTGCCGTTCTGCAGCTCTCGGACCAGCTCTCCGGCGAAGTCATATATCTTCACCGTGAGGTAGCAGGTCTTGCTCAGTCCGGGATAGATGTAAGTGACCGAACCATCGCTCGGATCGAACGGGTTGGGATAGTTGTGCGGATCGTTGAAGACCAGCGGATCGCTCGCCATGTAACCGACCTGGAACTTCTGATACGCCCAGTTGCAGCCGGACATGTCGTTGACCTTGATCTCTATCTCCGCACCGCCGGAAGCAGGATCGTAGGTGATCTTCCCGGTCTCGGTGTCGATCGTGACCGCATCATCCGTGCAATCGGTTCCGTCGCAGATCAGAACGCCGTCTTCGTAGAACTCGAAGGTGCTCCAATCCACTC
>CAZPRG010000137.1:0-6922 GCA_964588675.1 uncultured Ignavibacteria bacterium | reverse complement strand
CAGGTCCAGCTTACCCCGAAGGGAGAAATATGAGAAAATACGCCATTGCCATCGCCATTTTTGTGATCGCTTCTTTCCTTGGAATGCATAGCCTTCCGGCCGCGGACACCGATTCTCCGCAAAACGACAAAAAGGAAAGATCGTCGGAGAAGAAGGATACTTCGCTCACCTGGTACAAATACGATGAGGGTTTGGCCAAGGCCCAAAAGGAGAAAAAGCACGTTATGGTGCATTTCTATGCGACCTGGTGCGGCTGGTGCAAGAGAATGGACGCCAATACCTTCAGCAACCCGCAGGTGAGGAAAGTCCTGAACGAGGATTTCGTGTCCATCCGGGTGAACGGCCAGTCCGGAGAGAAGGTGAAGGTGGACGGAAAGGACATTCCGGAGAGTCGGGTGGCAGGGTCGTACGGGGTAAGGGCGTATCCCATGACCTGGTTTCTCAAACCGTCCGGCGAACGAATCGCCCCCAAATCCGGTTATTGCGGCGCTGACGAGTTTCTCTACATCCTCAACTGGGTAAAGAGCGATCTCTATGATAAAATGAGTTTCCAGCAGTTCGTGGAACAAGAGCAGAAAAAGGCCAAGTCCGGGAAAGAATAAGATAGGCCCTCCAGGATTTCCTCAGAAATCTGTTTTTGAAAAGTTCCTTCCCGCGAGATGCGGGGTCGGACAAAACAGCGTTACTCCAAGAAGCTTTTCCAAGTTTCCGTATTTCTCCTCCACCATTATGCTGAACTAGTCTCCAGTAGAGGGTGGGGCATCTTCTGTCGCGCAGGTCTTTTGGAGAGACTGCAGAAGGAGAGGGGCCGTAGGTGGGTCAGACATTCCTGTCTGACTGTAGGGACAGACAAAAATGTCCCACCAGGTTTCCTGTCGCCTCTTTCCAGTCCCTTATCCAAGGTGCACTGAACAAGACAGGAATAGTGATCACCAGGTTTGTTTTCCAGAAGACGCAGTTGGCGGATTTTCTCTTGACAAATGTAAGAAGAGCCGTATCTTTCTGTGCCCACAGAGGCAGGAAAGATCGACGCATCCTATCCTGCCGGGGTTTCCCATGGGGCCGTAGTTCAGTTTGGGAGAAGGTCCCGATGGGAATCGGGAAGGTCAGCAGACAAGAGAAGTTCGATTCTGTTTGATGGAAAGCTTTAACATTACATGGATTCTTTGAGGACGCCTTGACACATGCTGTGGGGCCGTAGTTCAGTTTGGGAGAAGGTCCCGATGGGAATCGGGAAGGTCAGCAGACAAGAGAAGTTCGATTCTGTTTGATGGAAAGCTTTAACATTACATGGATTCTTTGAGGACGCCTTGACACATGCTGTGGGGCCGTAGTTCAGTTTGGGAGAACGTCTGACTGGCAGTCAGAAGGTCACGGGTTCGAGCCCCGTCGGCTCCACCATAATCTATACTCCAGCAAAGTCCCTTCCCGTTTAGGGGAAGGGATTTTTCATGCCCGCGACTGCATCTTGAGTCGCGCCGAAAGCTGAATTGGCATATGTGTCGTGTAATGTCGGGGGATAAGTCTTGGAAGAGAATGGTGGGGTGTGGTTTTTTGGACAAAAAAAAGAGACAGATCCGAATTCCCTATAGCATTTTCATGCTTTTTTGGGGACGGTTTTGTTCGGGGACGGATCTGTCTTTTTATCGTCACTCTGTTGGCGGAGGAGCCTTTCTTGCACCCCATGCTCGTTGTTTAGGCCCGCATGTCAGGTCGGCTCGCTTCCGCATATTGTCTTCTGCTTATATGCTCGGCATAATCGCAAAATCCTTTAGCGCAAGAATCGCGAATTTTGACATTTTGTACCGATTACCGTCGACTAACGGCGCTCCAAGGTTCGACGGCTGATGCGTCCACCGTTTCTCTCACTGTTTTCTTCGAAGTTATCCCCTTCCTGCGCCAAAAAGTGAGGCCTCCATCCGAGAACCTACCTGGACGGCGACCATCGGGGCCGGATTTCTTTTTTTGTGCGCGCATTCGGCCGCCGGAACTTTTCGCCGGCGTGTGTGTAGAAGTACAGCAGACGATCCGAAGTAACGAAAAACTCGTAAGGAGGACAAAATCATGTGCAAGAGAATCACGGCGGTTTTGATTCTGGCGGCTTGCGCCACGCTGTTTGTGGGCTTGATCCCGGCCAGGGCGCAGAAATACGATGTGGCGGTGAAGGAGTATCAAGGCAGCTCCGATGGGGTCTGGCTGGGCGTGTATCTTCAGAACCTGAGCAGTGATCTTAAAGAAGCCATGGATCTGGGATCGGAGGAGGGTGTGCTGATAGCCGGAGTGGCGGAAGACAGTCCGGCAGAGAAGGCGGGTCTGGAAGAGGAGGATTTGGTCACGGAATTCGACGGCACCCGGGTGAAGACCAGCTCTGAGCTGACCAAGCTGGTCAGGAAGCACTCACCGGGAGATGAGATCACGCTCAAGCTGGTGCGCGACGGCAAGACAAAGACCCTAACCGTGGTATTGGGCAAGCAGCCCAAGGACAAAATCCTCGGCGGCCATGAAACGACGCCATTGCTTGATTTTTCCGGCGTGCCGAACGCACCCGGCCTCTATTCCTTCGGCATGTTCTCGGGCAATCGGATAGGCGTTCGGGTGCAGAGCCTGACCGAGCAGTTGGGCAGCTACTTCGGCGTGGAAGACGGCCAGGGAGCTTTGGTCACCGAGGTGGAGGAGGATACGCCAGCGGAGAAAGCCGGGCTGAAGGCCGGCGACGTGATCGTCAAGGTGGATGGAGATGACATCCAGGATACGGGAGATCTGATCGCGGCCATATCGGAGAAAGAAAAAGGCGACAAAGCAGAGATCACGGTCATTCGAGATCACACATCCAAGACCTTCGACGTGGAAGTGGAAGAGGGCCCCTCATGGCACTCCCGCAATTCGGGTGACTTAGACCAGTTCAAGGTGTTCATGGACCAAGCGCATGCCCCGCATTCGTTACGGCTGGAGGAGTCGTCTTCCGGGCTTCAGGATCAATTGGACGAGTTGAAGGGGGACCTTCAGCAGTTGAAGGAGGAAATAAGAGAATTGAAGAAGGAGCTCAAGTAGAGACAGATATCAAAGAAACCGCAGAATTTCGCCCCCCTAATTCCCTCTCGAGACGGTGGGAACGAGCCTGACGGCGGCGAGCCAACCACGTAACCAGATTCAGCCCCGTTGTTCCCGTCGTAAAAACACAGGGGAGACCCCAGTTTCGGTCTCCCCTGCCTGCTTTGTCGGTCAATCTCGATTACAGACTCAACACCCGGGTGGATTTCCGCCTCTGAACAGATAGTTGAGCAGGTAGAGAGCGTCGGCCAGATCCACTACTTTATCGCAGTTGTTGTCTGCGGCTTCGAAGGGAGCAGGTGCCGGCCCGGCCCGGAAGAGGAAGTTCAAGATGATTAGGGCATCGGCCAAGTCGACGACCCCATCCCCGGTGACGTCGCCGTGGATGAAGGAGAGGTTGCAATAGATGTTCCAGTTTTCGTCCGTATCGCCCGAGTAAATCGGCAAGAGCCCACCCTGGGCAGAACACAGGGCCACCGGGTCTATCTGGTTTCCGCCTCCCGTGGTCACCGGTGACGGAATGGACCAGTCTCCGTCGTACACGCTTTGGTACACGTTCCAATCCCCGTCCCGGTCGCTCCGCCAAACCACCACGATCTGGTCACCGCTGCAGCAGGTGACGCTGGGATACAGATCGTCTCCCCCATCGGTGGTTATGGGATAATCGGCAGACCAACTGGCTCCGAGATGGTACTTGGCATAGATATCCAGATTCCCGTCTCGGTTGCTTCGCCATGCTACCCATACCTTGCCCGTCGAATCGGCCGCGACCGACGGTTCAAGGTCGTAGCCGGGATCGTCGGTGACCCGAATCTCGCCAGACCATGCGGCGCCATCGTAATATCTCGCGTAAATGTCCCAGTTGCCGTACTTTCTGGCGTACCACATCACCCAGACGTTTCCTTCTTTGTCTACGGTTACCACCGGATCGCGCTCCTCGTCCGAAGAGGAAGTCAGGTATCCCTCCGGTGACCAGACCGAGCCGTTGTAGTATCGGTACATGATATCCGAATCGGGCTTTCTCTCGGCCCGCCATACCACCCACACGTTCCCGGAACTGTCGACCGCCGATTTGGGCTCCACATCGTAGGGATCGGCATCGGTCACCTTTATCGGGTCGGACCATGACGAACCGTCATTATACACGGCGTAAATGTCCCAACCGTCTATGCCGTTATCCGAGTCCCGATAGCTCTGCCAGAAAATCCAGACCTTTCCGGAGTTGTCGGCGCACATGCTGGGATGGAAATCCCAGGGAACCGCAAATGCTATTTCCTCCGGCTGGGACCAGGCGGAGCCTTCCAGGCGGCTGGTCCAGATGTTGGCCCGAATGTCCCTGCCCGAGTTCCAGGCCACCCAGACGTTGCCGTCGTGATCGGCGCAAGCGGCTGGGTTGCCGTCGGTAAATGGAGACGGATCTATGGGGGAACTGCTCCACTCGATGGTGCTTGCGGGCATTCTCTGCGCCGAGAGTCCGGGAAATCCGGAAGAAGCCCCCTGCCCGTGCGGCTTGAGAGTGGGATCGCCGAATATGTTGCAACCCCAGAACCACTCGTAGTTCCACCAGATCCAATCCAGAAACGCCTCGCCCAGGTTCTTGCCCATCTGCAGGCCCGAGTAGAAATCCTCAAAGTCGTCTCCATACATGATTCTGGTTTCTCCGATGACGGCCACCACATGGTCGCTTCCGAATAGATAGGATTGCCCCAGGTTGTCGGTCTCGGTGTACTTGGCGTTGGAGCAGGCATTCAGTACCACGAAGTTGGCTTGGGGATTCAAGACGGGCATCTCGTAGCTGAAGACGCTTCCCCCGCCATAGGTGTCGTTGTGCATGTAGAAGGTGCTGCCCCAGGGAGAGGAGTGGGCCAAAAGATGAACCCATTCGTAGCCCTCGGTCAGCCGGGTCTTGTAGTCCAGCGCGGTGGTGGTGTCGGCTTGGTCCACGTAGGTCACATCGTCGTAAACCCAGTGGAAATAAGTCTCCATCTCCGGATACCAGTTGCATTCCATGTATCCCAGGAGGCGGTCCGGCAGACTCAAGCTTCCGGTTCGATAGGCATGGTTCTTTTCGAAATATTGGTTAAGCAGCTTGACCTCGTCGCCGAACATGCAAGCGGAAGGCGTTATCCTGCCGGTCCAGATCTCCGGCTCGAGGCTGCCGCTTAAATTGTCGTAAAAACCGTCCGCGTCATAGTCGGCCCAGGTCCCATTCAGATCCATGTAAAAGTAGTCCGTGGGGAAATGCGATATATAATACATGAAGGTTTTCATCCAGGCAGCGGGCACGTCTCCCACGAATATAGCCCCCACCAGCCCGGAGGCGTTGTACTCCGACAGGAGAGCGGCCCGGATTTCCTCCGGCGTCTGGTTCCAGGTTCTGGTCAAAGCCGTCGAGTAGCCTTCGGCCTGAAGGTCCAACAAAAACTGGCTCAGGTTGGCCTGGATGGCAGCAGACACTGCCGAATCCACGAAGACGTGAACCAGGCCAGCGTCTTTTACCCCGCGGAGAGCTCTGGTGTCGGGTCGCGGCTCCACACCTTGCAGGATTTTGATTTGCTTGAAGATGCCCGGAGGAACCGCAAGCGGATCCCGACACTCCGAGATTATCTTTTGCAGCTCGGCCACCCTGGCTGCATCGTCAGAGCTGGCCCGTGCAGAACCGTAGAGGCCGAGGGACAGGATCACAGAGACGATCATCAGATAGCGCACTTTTTTACCTCCGTTTGAAGCAGAAAACTCAAGCGGCAAGCAAGATCAAGAGAGGCCGTATGGAACGACGCGGCGCTCTCAAGAGACTCAAATTCAATATACCTGAAGACCCGAATAAAGCAAGCCGAAATCGTCCCACGATCGAACCCTTCGCATATAGCAGTTTCTGCTCCCCTGGTCGTAAAGCCCGATCAGGCGACTCATATACAGATGTTCGGCGGAAAGCACGACCGCCTTACCGCAAATTTCCCCGGCCTCCGGCCGTATACAAGTTTCGAACCAAGCCGAACCTGCCGGGAGCGAGGATTTTTGTCTTGACAACCAGCGACAGGTTGGTTAATATGGAGCGCGATGAAGGTACAACTGAGAAGAACCTCGGAGGATTTCGTCGAGCAGCAGATCCTCCAGGACAGCCCCGAGGCCTTGAAATTGGAGGCGGAAGGGGTCACCTTCGAAGATCCGGTGAAGGTGGAGCTGACGTTGGCCAAAAGTCAGGACCAATTCATCTGCAAAGGTAGGGTGAAAGCCCGGGTGAGACTGGAATGCTCTCGATGCCTGGCAGAATACGCGGCAGAGCTTGGCCCCGATTTGGCTTTCGTGGTGGACTTAGCCGGAGGTCCGGACCGGGAAACCTCCGAGGAGGAGGGGTATTTTGTGGTAGACCCGGCCGCCGCGGATTTCGACATCGACCATCTGGTGCGGGAAGCCGTGTTGCTGTCTTTGCCCTTTAAACCTTTGTGTTCGGAGCAGTGCCGGGGGCTGTGTCCCGTCTGTGGAGGAGATCTAAACCGATCCCCATGCGACTGCGTGAGGGAAAACGTGGATCATCGATGGGACAAGTTGAGGGGTTTGCTCAAGAACAAGGCACAAGCCCGCTCCGGCTTCCGAAGGGATAGACCTTAACCCAACGAGGAAAGCGCGAAGAGAAGAACGACACTGCCGGGAATGCGATGATCCGGTCCGTCGAAGTTTAACCATAGCAGGAGACTATGGCAGCGGGCCTGGCCCGGGCCAAATGAGGAAGACCAGATGCCATTACCCAAAAGAAGACACTCCAAGACACGCGGCGCCAAAAGGCGAACCCACTGGAAACTTGCCGTTCCCAATGTGGTGGAATGCCCCAATTGCCATCAACCCAAGCTGCCCCATCGCATATGCTCCA
>CAZPRG010000136.1:0-7011 GCA_964588675.1 uncultured Ignavibacteria bacterium | reverse complement strand
TCGTTTCCAAAGCTCTTGTCACTTGACCCGGGTGGTCTATGCTGCTTGATCTGCCTCATCTCGGTGAAATCCTCGCCGTCTCCTGCGCCCTTTTGTGGGCCACGGCCGTTATTCTGTTCAGAAAAAGCGGCGAGACGGTGGAACCTGTGGCCTTGAATTTTTTCAAAAGCACCCTGGCGCTTATTCTTTTCGTGCCCACCTCCCTGGTGCTTAGCGAGCCTCTCTTTCCGCAGACACCAACTGGCGATTATCTCCTGCTCATGGCCAGTGGAATCCTGGGCATTGCCATATCCGACACCCTCTTTTTCAAGAGCCTGAATCTTCTGGGCGCCGAGCTTTCCGCTATTGTGGACTGTCTTTACAGTCCCTTCATCATCGGACTTTCCGTTTTGTTCCTGCACGAGAGGATGGATTTCATTCAGGTGATCGGGGTGGTGCTGATCGTCTCAGCCGTATGGGGTGTTTCCGGGTTGGGGAATAGAAAGTACATAAGCCGCCGAAATCTGGCTCTGGGAATCCTGTTCGGCGTACTGGCTATGGCCAGCATGGCAGTGGGCGTGGTGATAGTCAAGCCAACGCTGAATCACACTCCGCTTCTGTGGGCCACCCAGGTACGCTTGTTCGCCGGTTGCGTGGGATTGGCGGTGTACGTACTGTTTCACGCCAGGCGGAAGCAAATGATGGACTCGTTGCTTTTGGTGAAGAACTGGCGATATATGCTGCCCGGCTCCTTCATCGGAGCCTATCTGTCTATGATTATCTGGCTGGGGGGAATGAAGTACACTCAGGCTTCCATCGCATCGGCCTTGAACCAGACCAGTAACGTGTTTGTCTTCATCCTGGCGGTGCTTCTATTGAGAGAGCCGGTAACTTTCATTCGCGTGCTGGCCATTCTACTGGCATTCTCCGGGGCGTTCCTGGTTTCCTTCGGGTAGAAGTCGCTTCGAGCACGAAGCGGATGTGGCATCCTGCGCCTTCTCACCGCTGGAAGACGATTTTGCCCCCTAAGATGGTAAACTCTGCTTTGGTATTAGGAATTTCGTCCGGGTCAACCTGGAAAGGATCCTGCGAAAGGACCACCATGTCGGCCAGCTTCCCCACTTCGATCGAACCTTTCCGATTCTCATCGTACGAAGCATAACCTGCCCAACAAGTGAATCCTGACATGGCTTTCGTTACGGTCAGTCTCTCGTCAGGATACCAGCTTTGCTCTGCCCCGATTCTCTTGCGGCAGACTGCAGCATGTATGCCTCTCCAGGGATCGATGCTTTCGATGGGTGCATCGGAGCCGAAAACCATTTTGGCCCCGGTCTTCAGAAGTGTTTTGAAAATATAAGCGAATTTGCAGCGCTTGCCCCAGTATCTTTCCGCGATGTCTATGTCCGCCGGAGCGTGTACGGGCTGGACTGAGGCGATAACGCCGAGCTTTGCGAATCTCTCCACGTCCTCCGGATGAAGAAGTTGCACGTGTTCGATCCGATGCCGCAATCGGCTCTCATGTTTCACTTGCTGTTTGGACTGTTCAATTGCGTTGAGAGATTGGTGTACGGCCCGGTCGCCGATGGCGTGTATGGCCACGCTAATTCCCGCCTGCCCGGCTCTGATGGTGTTCTCGGTCAGCTCCTCCTGTGATGTGGCCTGGATGCCGAGATTGTCTGTCGAACCGTCGAAAGGCTCGAACATCAGAGCTGTCTGCGATCCCAGAGAGCCGTCGGCATACATCTTCACGCCCCCGAACCTGACGAAATCGTCGCCCGAGCCGGAAGTCAGTCCTTGGCCTACTGCCGAATCCAGTCTCTGGATGGGAATCCAAAATGCAGCCCGAAGCGTCAGCTCGTCGTCCGCCTGAAGTCGCTGAAACAGATCGTACGCCCTGGATTCGTCGTGGTTCTGGATTCCGGTCAGCCCGTAGCTGTTGGCGATTCTCATGGCTCTTGTGACCAAATCCTTCGAAGCTTCGAAGCAAGCTGGAGGAATCCTATCCCAGACCAGATTGCAGGCTTTCTCTTTGAGAAGTCCCGTCGGTTCTCCCGTATTCTGATCGCGCTGGATTGCTCCTCCGTCCGGATCGCCGGTGTGGTGACTGATCCCGGCCGCTTCCAGAGCCTTCGAGTTGACCCACAAGACGTGTTGATCCTTGCTCTGCAGCGCGGCAGGAGCACCCGGCCAAATCCCGTCCAGAGTCCCTTTGGTGAACAGCGATTCATCTCCCAGGACGTTCTTGTCCCATCCTGCTCCCAGGAGCCACTCATCCGATTTCAAATTCTTCGTGAAGGATTCGATGGTCGACAAGAGCCGGTCGGATGAAGTGATTCCGTGGAGATCGACCCGCCTCAAGCCTAAAGCGAACGACAGGAAATGCGTGTGGCAGTCCGTCAGGCCGGGAATTACTGCCTTGCCCTCCAGGTTGACGATCTCGCAGTCCTTTCCGCCGAGATTCTCAACATCCGAGGTCTTCCCAACGGCGAGTATCCTGCCGTCCCTTACAGCCACAGCCTCGGCCTTGGGATACTTGGTGTTCATGGTGTAGATATTGCCGTTCAGTAGAAGCAGTCCCTTCATCGTCGGCCTTTTGAGCTAACCTCACCCGCTGTTTTACAAGTCTTCGATTTCCCCCTCTCCATTTCATGTCGAAGATCCCGCCAAAGGCGGGGGAGAGGGGGACCAAGGGGGTGAGGTCAAAGAAGATCACCTTTCTGCAAGCGTTCTCTTGTCGTCTTCTCTTTGCGTGACCCCGGACTGATCCAGTTTTTCGAGGATAGGCACCATGTATTTTCTGGTGGTGCCCAAATGCTCTCTCAACTGGCTCACGGTGGCCTGTCCGTTCCGGCGGAGGAAATCCACCACCTTGGTCCTGATCTGCTCAAAGCCGCGATCGGTGAAGAGAACCCCGTCCTTCAGCTCCACCAATTTCCCTTGCTCGATCAGAAACGCCATCACCAGCTCATAGTCAGAGCCCAACTCGTGTATCTCGTCCTTTGTGGGGGGCGTCAGGGGGGAGGCGGCGAACTTCTGCAGAATCTCCTCGGATATGCTCATCTGTTGGGACGAGAGAGTCGGCCGGTGAGCGGGAAGGCTGAGATATGCACCCTGCTGGAGAACCTTTCTCTCCGCTACGAGTTGTTCCACCACATGATTTAGCAGGTTTTCCTCTAATTTCAGCCGGGCGGAAAGGCCGGCCAATCTTGCCCCTATCTTGAATGGAGAAGTCTTGTGAGTTTGCTCTATCTCGGCCACGATCTTCTCTGCAGCACTATTCCATTGCGCAAGGTCTGCCACGAAGTCGCCCTTGACCAGTATCCTACCCTCCTTCTCCAATTGGCTCAACGTGGATAGGATTTGCTGGTCACTCAGATTGGCGGATTTCAAGACCGCCTTGCGCGACACCAATCCTCTTTTGGAAAGCTCCGAGAGGATCAAATCCGAAGGTTGGAGGCTCGATTTTGTCCGAAGATCGGGGATCAGTCTATCATCCTTCCTCTTCAGAATGCCGGAGTCGATATCCAGCACGATTCCGCCTCCCACGGTAACTTGCGGAGAGGGCAGCCTGGCGATGAAATGGTCTCCGATGCGGGCCAAAAGATCGCCTTTGCACATGAATTGGACAAAACCCGAATCGCCCGGCATGATCTGATCCTTGTCCAAAAGCCGGGCCTTGGATCGCATCTCGGTGGTTCCCAGTATGACCAACAGTTCGGCGTTGTGCTTGACCGGATGTTTCACGGTCGACACCACGTCCAGCCGGGCAACGAACGTTTCCGTGGTCTCGTCCTGACCCGGCCTGACGATTACGTTTCCCCTTTGCAGCTTTTCCTTCTCCACTCCTGCAAGGTTCATTGCCACCCTGGTTCCGGGACCGGCCTCCTTGTGGATTTTCTTGTGCGACTGCAGTTCACGTATCCTGGCGTGAATTCCTTGCGGAAGAACCTCTACTTCCTCCCCCAACTTGAACTGCCCGTCCCTGAGCGTGCCCGTGATCACAGTCCCCCTGCCCGCCATGGTGAACACCCGGTCGATGTAAATCCTGGGCTTGCCGACGTCCATTCGCGGCCTAAGCCTGGCGATCATGGCCACGATCTCCTGAAACAGCTTGTCCATTCCCGTCTTCTCCGTGGAAGAAACTCTCACCACAGGAGCATCTCTCAGTATGGTTCCTTTCACCTTTGCCCTGACGTCCTCCTCAACCAGATTCAGCCAGTCCGGGTCGGCCAGATCGATCTTGTTGATGACTATTATGCCGGTCTGTATCTTCAGCAGGTCCAATATCTGCAAATGTTCCTCGCTCTGGGGCATCCATCCGTCGTCCGCCGCCACCACAAACAGCACGGCATCGATCCCACCCACTCCGGCCACCATGTTCTTGACGAACCTTTCGTGTCCGGGTACGTCCACGATTCCCACTTCGCTTCCGTCGGGCAAGGAAAGCCAGGCGAATCCCAAATCGATGGTCATGCCCCTTTCCTTCTCCTCGGGAAGCCGGTCCGGATCGATGCCGGTGAGGGCTTCCACCAGCTTGGATTTTCCGTGATCGATATGTCCGGCCGTACCTAATACAAACATGCCATTGTCCTTCTTCTAATCCTTGAAGTATGTGGCCGGGATCGCACGTCTGCCTCTCCCCCTTCGATCCCCCTTCTCCATTTTATGGAGAGGGGGACATCGAAGATCCGTAGGACAGGGGGTGAGGTTTCGAAAGTCGTTGCAGCCACAGGCGGAATTATAACCCCGGCGCAGCGCAGAATCAACTTCTTTTGTGGAAAACGTTCTCGATGGCGGAGATGAGAATCTCATCCTGGTGCGGAAAGACCGTTCTCAAGTCAAAGACGAATCTATGATTTTCTATGCGGCCGATTAAGGGAGGCGATTGCTCCCTGAAGAGCTTGGCTTGCCGGTCGGCCGAAGGGAGAGACCTATCAGCGGATTGAACAGATAAAACGATGGTGGGAAGCGTCTCGCCAGGGAGGGAGCCTCCGCCAACAGTACTCCGGCTTTCCTTTATGGTGATTTCGATACCCATTTTTCCCAATTCTTCTTTGATCCTCTCCGCCCTGGTCTGCAGAGTCTTCAGGGGCGTGCCTATCATCTTCCAGGCTGGGATTTTCTGGGTGGCCTCTCCCTTGAGATAATACAGGAGCACCTTCTCCAATCCGGCGAGGAACATCTTGTCCAGCCTTAGCGCGCGATGCAGCGGATGCTTCTTCAAAACGTCCACGTACTTCTTTCTGCCTAGGATTATGCCGGCCTGAGGTGCGCCCAGAAGCTTATCCCCGGAAAAACAGACCAAATCCGCACCGGCGGACAGCGCTTCGAAAGCGGTAGGCTCGTGGGCCAGCTCGAAGTCCTCGGTTCGCAGCAGAACGCCGCTTCCCAAGTCCTCCACCACGCACAACTTGCGTTTCTTACCCAAACTCACCAGATCGTTTATGATGGGTCTTTTCTCGAAGCCGACCATCTTGAAGTTGCTCTGATGCACTTTCAGCAACATGGCCGTGTTGCGACTGATGGCTTTTTCGTAGTCCCTGAGAGCTGTCTGGTTCGTGGTTCCCACCTCTTTGAGGGTCGCTCCGCTTAGGGCCAGAATCTCCGGGATGCGGAAGCCACCGCCGATTTGCACCAGCTCGCCTCGGGAGACGATGACTTCTTTGCCCTGGGCCAGAGCTGTCAGTATCAAAAGCACTGCCCCAGCGTTGTTGTTGACCGCCAAGGCCGCTTCGGCGGAAGTCAGAGCACAGAGAAGCCGTTCCACAAAGATACCCCTTTTGCTTCTCTTGCCTTCCTTAAGATCGAACTCCAGGTTGTTGTAGGCCGAGCTTGTCTCCCCGATGAACGAGAGCGTACCCTCATCCAGGGGAGCGCGTCCCAAATTCGTGTGCAGCACCACACCCGTGGCGTTGATGACTGGTTTCAGGGATGAGGAAGTCGACTCGGCGATGATGCCTTTACTGGCCTTGATGATTTCCGAAAGCGAGACAGAGCCTTTGCCTTTCTTGAGCTTGTCTCTTGCTTCCTGAACCGCTTGCTTCACAGCCGTCGCAACCAGAGGATGGGAGAACTGAATGATGTCGGATTCCAGTTCCGGCGATTCGAGAATTTTCTCCACGCTGGGGAGTTGTCTGAGTTTGGCCTGGATTGATTTGGATTTTGGATTCGGCATGTTTGATTCTCAGCTAATCCACTTAACGATTCTACTAGGTTCAGGGTGCGAGTTGCATCGGCCTAGTGGTCAGTTTACACACCTGATCTTGTCTTCCGCCGGATCACTTTTGTAGCCGCAGGCTTCAGCCTGCGGAACCGCACTTCATTAGACCCCCGCCCATACGGGCGGCTACATTCACCCCACACCACCGTCAGAATTGGATTACATTACCCACACCGTTTGCGATGAAATCCTCTTTGTATTCCTTTTGAAACAGCGTCCTGGTTGGCTCTCCCGAGCAGTGGCAGGGAGCCACTTTCTTGACGCCCAGCTCCCGGAAGCCCTTGATCACATCTTTCAACTGGGCTTCGCTTCTATCCAACAGATGAAAGCCTCCCAGAACGAGATAGATGTCTTCCCCTGTGATCTTCTTTGCGCGCTTCAGAATATCCAGAATGCCGGGATGAGCGCAGCCGGTTATGACCATCAAGCCTTCGCTGGTCTTCACTATCAGGGATTGTTCCTTGATGGACGTACCCAACTCGCCGGTGGTGCTTAATCTTTCGGATATGGCGACCGGATCGCTAACCTCGACCACTTCCGCCTTCGAGGATTCCGCTTTCTTCCTGAAGCTATCCGGGAACGATGTCAGCAGATAAAGCTTCACATCGGAGTTGGCCCTAAGGAAATCGTCAAGCCCACCGGTGTGATCCCCGTGAGCATGCGAGAGTACCACCGCGTCGATCTCTTTGGGGTTAATTCCCAACTTCTCCATGTTCTCCAGAAGAAGCGGGCCTTCCGCTCCGGTGTCGAAGAGCAGCTTCATTCCGTCCGCCTCAACCAGGCAGGAAAATCCCCAACCGGTCTTAAGATTG
>CAZPRG010000135.1:0-7039 GCA_964588675.1 uncultured Ignavibacteria bacterium | reverse complement strand
CGGAAGGAACGGGCAAGGTTCCGACGTGGCCAGCGGAGTCTACTTCTACCGCATCAAAGCCGGGAGCTTCGAGTCGACCGAAAGGATGACTCTGCTAAGATAAAGGAAAGACACACCTGCCCCTAATCGGGGACTGACCATGTAACCAGAAGAGAAGATCGATCCCTGGTGTCCGCCATGGCACCAGGGATTTTTTTCGCCTTTCGCCTCGCTCGCCCGGCGGGCATTATTTTGTTGACTTTTCCTCTCAAAGACTATAGAATGGGCTTCCGAATAGTGTAATATCGGGGCGTGGCTCAGCCTGGTTAGAGCGCTTGGTTCGGGACCAAGAAGCCGCTGGTTCAAATCCAGCCGCCCCGATTTGAGAACCGGTTCGTGGTTCATAGTTCGTGGCAAATGCCCAACAACAAGATATTCATCGGAGTGATAGGCGCCGGAGTCTGTTCTGACGAAGTGTCGAGGTTGGCCGGGGATGTGGGGGAGGGGATCGCCAAAGCCGGCGCCGTTTTGGTGTGCGGCGGCATGGGCGGAGTCATGGAAGCGGCCTGCAAAGGCGCCAAGAGGCAAAATGGTGTTACGGTGGGAATCCTTCCGGGCACGGACAAAGGTCAGGCCAATGCCTTTGTGGATTATCCCATATCAACCGGTCTGGGAGAGGGAAGAAACCTGTTGGTGGTGCGTAATTCCGATGCGATCATCGCCCTGCCGGGAGAGTTCGGCACCCTTTCGGAAATAGCCTTTTCTCTAAGAATGGGAAAACCAATCGTGGGGCTTTCGACCTGGCAGGTCTCGGATAAAATAATACAGGCAAAGAATGCTGCGGAGGCGGTCAGCATCGCACTGGATCGGGCCAAAGCGTCAAGAAGTGAGTCATGAATGACAAGTCCCAGGAAACGGCCAGCGCCCATCTGGTGGTCACCGGATACGTTCAGGGAGTCGGCTTCCGCTGGTGGGCGATGAGGAAGGCCCAGGAACACGGCCTAAAAGGCTACGTGCGAAACCTGTACGATGGAGACGTGGAGTTGGAGGTGGAAGGTCTCCGCGGGATGATCGTCGATTTCATAAAAGAGGTCAGAGTCGGTCCCAGCTCGGCAAGCGTGACCGACGCCACCGTGCAATGGGGCAAGTACCAAGGCAAGTACCAAGGTTTTGACATAAGGTTCTAAACCCACCCCTAACCGGCGATCACCGGTCAGCCGGGGAGCAAAAACGGAGAAAAGCCCGATGGACGTGGACAAGCTGAGAGGATTGATACGAGACGTGCCGGATTATCCCAAAAAGGGAATAGTGTTCAAGGACATTACCACCCTGATAAAGAGGGGCGACGCCTTCGATGAGGTGATGAATATCTTCTATGACCAGTGCAAGGAGAAGAAGGTGGATCTGGTGGCGGCAGTGGAGTCGAGGGGATTCATCTTCGGCGGCGCGCTGGCCGACCGCTTGAAGGTGGGATTCATCCCGGTGCGCAAGTTCGGAAAGCTCCCGGCGAACACGGTGGAGCAGAAGTACGACCTGGAATACGGCACGGATAGGCTGGAGATCCACCAAGACGCCATAGAGCCGGGACAGAGGGTTCTGATCATAGACGATCTTCTGGCCACCGGCGGAACCATCGCCGCTACCTGCAAGCTGGTGGAGAAGTTGGGCGGGGAAGTGTCCAAAATCCTGATCATGATTGAGCTGGGATTCTTGAATGGAAGGGATAAGCTGAAAGACTATGATCTTTTCACCCTAATAAGTTATGAGTAGGTCGGGTTGCGACCCTTACGGGGAGCTACCCGACAAGAAAACTGAATTAAACTTGCCCCCGTAGCTCAGTTAGGATAGAGCAGAGGTTTCCTAAACCTTTGGTCGCCCGTTCGAGTCGGGCCGGGGGTATTTAATGCGGTTGGTGGTTCACGTTTCATAGTTCATAGTAGGAAAGCAACCAGGCCAAGGCGTGTTTTTGCGCGTTGGCTCCTTTTTTTGGAGTTGAAACGGGGTTAAGTCACGTATTCTGAATAAAGAGGACAAGTTTAGTCCAACATAGTGCTTGACTGATTGAACTGCTGCGTTATATTAAAAGCAGGTGGATTTGGCGGACGGCCGGGTCCATTATTAAATGGCTTGTCCGCGCCAAGTACGACGAGTTGATTCGTAGAGCGGGGCTGTTTTCTTTACCTCTGACGAAGAAGGAGATGAGCATGGCGAACCGAACAAGGTTATGGATCACCACGGTTTTGTCAGTTGTGCTACTTGTCGTTTTCCACGCAGTCTCCTTTTCCTCATGGCCTGAAATTCCCCTTTCCTCGGGATGTTCTCCGGGCAGTGCTTACGGCACGCAGTCGTCGCCCGCAGTGGCCTGGAGCGGGGCAAATCTCTTGACGGTATGGGATGATGAGAGAATCAGCGCCGACAAGGACATATTCGCCGCCAGGTTCACGGCGGCAGGCGAGCCGCTGGACCCCACCGGGTTTCCCATCTGCACTGCGTCGAGTTGGCAGACATATCCGGACGTGGCTGCGGGTGATCAGTTCTATCTGGTGGTCTGGGAGGATTACCGCGGCGGCACCTACGACATCTATGGCGCCAGGGTGGACTTCGACGGAAACGTCCTGGACCCGGATGGATTCCCCATCTGCATGGGCGAATGGCTGGCGGAGCTTCCGGCCGTGGCCTGGGATGGGACGAACTTCCTGGTGGCCTGGTGCGACGACCGGGATCTGATCTCCCGCGACATCTACGCGGCCAGGGTGACCCCCGGCGGGGCGGTGCTGGAACCCAACGGATTCCGCGTTTCGTCCGGGTCGCTCATCGAGACCAACCCGTCCGTCGCCTTCAACGCCTCCGACTACCTGCTGGTGTGGGAAGTGCAGGGGGGATGAGGTTTTCCACCGGAAATCCGCGGTTCGCGGATTACGCCATCCGGCACCCTTTTGGACCCCTCCGGAATAGACGTTGCAGTCAACGACCGGGGACAGAACGCACCCTCATGCGTCTCGGTGGGAGGCGACTTTTGGGTGAGCTACCACACCGAGACCTGTGACAGCACTTACAGCAACGTTTACCTCACCCGCGTGAGCGCAGGCGGAACCGTGCTGGACCCCGACGGGTTGCCCATCTGCACTGCCGAAGGTGAGCAGCGCCAGACCAGCTTGGTCTATGGCGACGGTCAGCTTATGGTGCTTTGGGAGGACGACAGAGACTACGAGGAGAACGAATACGACATTTACGGAACCAGGATAGCTCCGGATGGGACGGCGCTGGACCCTGACGGCTTCGTCGTCGCCCAACTGGGCCTTTCCGAGCAATCGCCGGATTTGTGCTGGACCGGGGAGACTTATCTGGCGGTTTGGCAGATCAGCGCTTACGGAGCGGAAGGTGATATAACCGGTGCGCGGGTGGACAGTCTGGGCACAGTTCTGGATTCTCCGGCTCTGGCCATTTCGACTGCTTGCGATCCGCAAATCCTGGGCGCTTGTGATTGGAGCGGCCAGTCTTACCTGGCCGTATGGGCCACTGGAGGCGATCTGTCCGGCGCGAGGGTGGATCGATTCGGCAATGTCTTGGATTCGACCGGCATGGACGTTTGCTCGGATGCCGGAACTCAGTCGGCGCCCGATCTGGTCTGGGGAGCAGGAGACTTTTTTGCAGTGTGGGAGGATTCCCGAAATGGCGATCTGGACATATATGGCGCGCGAGTCGATTCCGCAGGAACGGTTCTGGATTCGCCCGCTTTTCCCATATGGGTGGATGCTTCCACCGACCAGAGATACCCGGCGGTGGATTTCGACGGAACCCGCTATCTGGTGGTGTGGCAGAACATGCTCGACCCCACGGGTTCATACTATCGCATCGAGGGTCTCAGGGTATCTGAATCGGGCCAGCCGATCGATCCGGAGCCTTTTGCGATTTCCTCCGGCGACAAGGGCGGACGCCCGGACGCGGCGTTCGGCGGCGGCAAGTACCTGGTGGTGTGGCAGGACAATTTCTTCTACGACATTTACGGTGCTCTGGTGGATACGATGGGCGCGGACAAGTCA
The DNA here is from genome assembly GCA_964588675.1 of uncultured Ignavibacteria bacterium. Lineage (GTDB taxonomy): Bacteria > Zixibacteria > MSB-5A5 > MSB-5A5 > SM1-73 > SM23-73-3. Next base: position 3,017 of record CAZPRG010000135.1, on the reverse strand, counting down.
GAGTTCGGAATTCGCACCTCCAGCGGGGTGCAGGAAAGCCCGGCCGTGGCTTCCAACGGCAGCCAGTTTCTGGTGGCTTGGGTGGACTACGGGAGCCACTGGCCCAACTCGGACATCCTCGCCTCCCGGGTGACCGCCACCGGCACGGTGCTGGACCCGAGCGGCATCCCGATAGCCACCTCTTCCGAGGCCGAGGTAACCCCCTCGGTAACCTTCGATGGGGTGGACTATGTTGTATCTTGGAGCCAGTCGGGAAGCGAGACCTCGCAGCTTTACCTAAGCCGGGTGAGCTCCCAGGGAACGGTGCTGGACCCGGGAGGGATACCGATCTCCGACATCTCCGGATACTCCGCGACTCGCCTCTCCGGTGGACCTTTAAGCTATGGTCTCTCCGACACCCTGGGCCAGTCCCTGGTGCTCTATTCCAAATATCGGTCCACACCCTATAATTCGGCTTTGATGCTGGGGGCCTTGTTCTGGGGCCAAGCATCCCCCAATTATCCCCCGCAGGCATTTTCTCTTCTACTCCCGGCGGACGGGGAGGCCGTGGGCAAACCGGTGGCCCTGGATTGGGAAGATGCCGCAGACTCCGATCCTTCGGACCAGGTGGCCTACGCGGTCTACGTCAGTCCGTCCGACCTATTCCCTTCGGAATCGACTTTGGTGATCGACGGTGTCGACACAAGCTACTGCCAGGTCTCACCCGAGAAGGACAGCCTGGTTTACTGGTGGAAGGTGAAGGCGCAGGACAGATGGGGTCAGGCAGTCTGGTCGAATCAAACCTTCCGGTTTGATCTGGAGATGTACGGGGACGTCAACGGAGACGGGAAGGTCGACCTGGGAGACGTGGTGCTCCTTTTGAATTACCTCTTCAAGGCAGGCGCGGCGCCCCAGCCTTTGTCTGCCGGCGACGCCAACGGTGACTGCGGCGTGGACATCGGCGACGTGATCTATCTCCTCAATTATCTGTTTAAGGAGGGGATTTCCCCGGTGGCAGGTTGCGGTTAAGATTACAGCTTGGTCGAAATCTTCTCAATTGGGATCACCCAACAGCACGAACCCTCCAGAAAAGCGGATGGGTGGATTGTCCTTCTGCCCGGCGGCGGATACCGAGAGGATGATTCTGATACGTTAGCAGGGAAGCACACCGTCAGCTCCATCGGGGGGGAGTCCTTTGATTCTATGGAATCAGGGCCCCCTTTTTTCTTCCCAACGACGAATCCCGCCCAGAATCGTGTTGACTAAGGGCCAGTTGGTGTTATATTAAAAGCAGGATGCGGTAACCCGGGCTGCTTGGCTGGGCAGTCAGAAGGAGTCCCCTTTTGAATCCACCGTTGCGGTTTCCGTTCCCTGCCGATTGAGCCTCGGATCTTGCCATAGAGAAGTCGGTGAGTGGACTGAGCAGGCAAAGCGGATTCAGGCAGCGGCGATGGACTGCGGACGGAGCAAGGGCACTCAACCGATTAAACGAAAAGGACGGATACCATCTCTGAAGGAGAGGAAGATGAAAATCACAACCGTGATTCTGGTAGCGATGGCTCTGATCTTGCTTTCGGCCGCAGGTAGTTCGTGGGCCCGGGACGACTCTGACTACGAGGACGTGACCCCGCTTCGCTGGATGGATCCCTACCGGAATCCGATCACTTACCAGCAGTACCTCCTGGGTCGCGAATTCGACCAAGACTTGAACGCACGACTTATATACTCCGGCACCAAGGGAGACATCCCCATCTGCATCGTAATCCACACCCTGTTGGAGCCTCTGGTGGAAAGCTCGTTTTCCACGTTTCTCTCGGACCTGGAGGACGATGGCTACTCACCCGATGTCTACACCGCCATCAACAACGGGGATGAGGTGGCCCTTAAGGACCTTTTGATTTCCGAGTTCAATACTCGCGGCATAGCCGGCGCCATATTCATCGGTGATCTGCCGATCGCCTGGTACGAGATGGACGAGCCGGAGGACTGGGGAGGAACTCACGTGGAGTTCCCCATAGATCTCTTCTTCATGGATTTGGATGGGAGCTGGCTGGATGCCGATGCCGACGGGATGTATGACACTCACCAGGATGGCTCCGGGGATATGCAGGCGGATATTTGGGTGGGGCGGCTTCTGGCGATCAACCTGACGGAGAATGGCGCCACGGAAAGAGCAGCCATCACCAACTATTTCGACAAGAATCATCGCTATCGCACCGGGGCACTGAGACTTCAGGATAAGGCACTAGCTTACATCGACAATGACTGGCACGTGTATGGGTGGGAAAACGACGTGGCTTTAGCTTATCCGGCCACAGACGCGGTGACCGACGTTTACCAGACGAATCGGGATGACTACATGCTCCGGGTTCGGGAATCGACCGGCAATCAATACGAGAACCTGCTGATCTGCTCCCATTCCTCTCCCTGGGCGCACTATTTGTATTGGGGCACGGGACCTTACGACTATTCGCTTTTCAATAATTACGAGATCGAGAACATAGACGTCCAGGTCATGTTCTACAACTTGTTTGCCTGTTCCAACTGCCGCTTCGTGGAAGACGATGACATGGGGAGCTGGTACATTTTCCAAAGCCAGTACGGTCTGATCTCGCTGGGTTCCACCAAGACCGGGTCCATGCTGTGCTTCTCGGATTACTATGAACCCCTGGGCGAAGGCGCCAGCTTCGGGCAGGCCTTCCTCTCCTGGTGTGTCGACGACATGGAGACTTGCGCCGGGACCTCTTCCCGCGCCTGGTTCTACGGCATGACCCTTCTGGGCGACCCCACCCTGAGGTTGTCCAGGTATACGCCGGTCACAGGCGACGTGAATAGGGATGGAAACATAGATTTGGCCGACGCGGTATCCCTTTTAAACTACCTGTTCAAAGCCAGCGCTTCCCCCGATCCTCTCAGGTTGGGTGATCCCAACGCCGACTGCGCGGTCGATGTGGCCGACGCGATCTTTTTGCTGAATTACCTCTTCAAGAGCGGACCGGAACCGGGCGCCGGATGTGCTTAAAATACCGATCGGAGCA
>CAZPRG010000134.1:0-7093 GCA_964588675.1 uncultured Ignavibacteria bacterium | reverse complement strand
GCATCCGACCAGGCGGAGGTCTTTTCGATCTCCTACTCCGACGATGCGGTTTATTTCGAAAACGCTAAGCTGAACAATATGGACAGCAAAGTGCAGTCGGGCGTATCGCTGAGGATCATAAAGGACGGCAGACTGGGATTCGCCTATACGAGGAATCTGATCGACCGCCAGGGGCTTTTGCAGAATGCGCTGGACTCGCTTGAAGGCGGTGTGGAGGCCAAGTACGATTTTCCGCTCACCAAGAATCTGCCTGGACTTGACACTTATGACTCTTCCGTGGAGAAGATCTCGGGCTCGCAGATGGTGGAGGAGTGCACCCGAGTGTGCGATGCGGTCAAGTCGCAAACCGACAGCGAAATCGAGGCGGCCTCTTTTGTTCACACGTCAGACCTGCGCATACTCAACACCGCCGGGACCGACGTCTCCATGAAAACGGGCTACTACGCCATTCTTGCGAATCTGATTTACCCCGGCACGGGCGTTGGCGTGTACCGGATTTTCGTGAAGAAAGACTTCCAGAAGACGCCCGACGAATTGATCGACGAGCTGATAAAGCTGTATAGACTGTCCTCGAAAGCGATCAGCCCCAAGGGCGGGAGGATGAAGGTTCTTTTCATGCCCAACAGCCTGGTCACGCTCAACTGGAGAATCTCCAGCGGCACAAGCTCCAAGAGCGTTTACGAGAAGATATCTCCTCTGGGAGATAAGATGGGAGAGAAGGTCTTCTCCGAGAAGATCAGCATATACGACGACTCGCTGGACGATAAGTATCCCGGCGCGCGGGCCTTCGATGACGAAGGAGTGGCCTGCCGGAAGTTCGCCGTGGTGGAAAAAGGTGTGCTCAAAAGCTACTATTACGACCTGGAATATGCGAGCAAGCTCGGCGCCAAACCCACGGGCAACGGATACCGGACCGGCATGTGGGGAGGCGATCCCATCGCGCTTAAGCCCACACCGGCATTCTCGCGCATGACCATTAAGCCCGGAGACAAGTCCTTCTGGGAACTGGTGAAGTCGATGGACCGGGGGATCATCGTGGAGAATGCGCTGGGCGCACACAGCGGAAACATACCCAACGGTGACTACTCCATCGGGGCCGATCCTGCTCTGTACGTCGAGAACGGCGAGATAGTGGGCCGGGTGAAAGATGCGATGGTGGCGGGAAACGTATACGAAACTCTGAAAAACGTGATGGATTTGGGCGATACTCTGCACCCCTCGCTAGACGATGCCTGGGTGCCGCCTATACTTTGTGCCAACGTGAGTGTGTCCACAAAAGGCTAAGATCCGAGTGACTATAGGGTCCCCCGACCCGATAAGATACGCGAGCAGGCCCACGGAACAACCAATTCAGGAGTGGGTAAAATGCCGCAGCAAGAGAAGCCAGAACAAAAGCAACAGAGCTTCAGATTCCTTCCGTTAACGCTTTGCATAGAGACGCTTGGAGGTGTAGCTACACCTCTTGTTCTTCGGGGAACGCCTCTGCCGGCCCTCAGGACCCAGGTTTTCTCCACGGCCAGTGACAATCAGACAGCAGTCGCGATTCGAGTTTTGATGGGTGAGAGTCCGATCGCAAAGAGAAATGTGCATGTCGGGACTTTTACGTTTAGTGGAATTCCCAAAGCGCCCCGAGGAAAACCCGAGATCGCGGTGAGGTTTGAAGTGGATCAGAGTTGTGCTATTAAGGCAAGCGCCAGTGAGACAAAATCAAATAAGGAAGTTTCTGTTCAGATTGAGGGAACTCAGCCTGAGCTTACGAAGGAGAGCATACAGCGTTTACTGCAACAAGCCCTCACCACCAGGGAGGAGGACGAGAAACAGCTGAAATTGATCGAAGCTACCAATAAAGCTAATCAGTTGATGCGTGAAGCGGAAGCAAGGCTGAGAGCAGTCAAAGACAAGGGCTGGAATATGGGTTTTGACAAAAAGACAGATCGTCTCCTTGCAGAGCTAGGATTGGCGATGCAGTCGAAGGATGCGCAAATGATACGCACCAAGGCTGAAGAACTGGACAAGCTTCTGCATGACCCCTCTGGCTTCGACTTCGAAGGAATCTTCACAGGCAATGATGTCTTTTCAAGCTTTTTTGGATCACCCAAACAGAAGGCCGCGGGATCCACTCGCGTTTCTGCCAAGACGGGAAAGGATGACAAGCCCATTACCAAGACACAAGTGCCTCCAAGTGCACCAGAACACGCAGGGATGGTGGCGTCTCACCCACCATCTAGCCGGGTTGGTAAGGTTTTCGGTGGGGGAGAATTCAGCCTCGATTCCAAGCTAGCGTTCGTACTGATGCCTTTTAAGGAGAACCTAAGGCCAATATACAAGGACCACATCCGTCCCGTTGTTGAATCGGAAGGACTATTCTGTCTGCGGGCTGATGAAATTGCAGGGACGGGTTTGATTACCTGGGATGTGTGGGAAAAGATAAACAGAGCTAGGTTCTTGATTGCCGACCTAACAGGAAAGAATCCAAACGTGTTTTACGAAGTGGGTCTTGCCCATGCCTTAGGGAAAGACGTGATACTTCTTACTCAAGACCTGAAAGATGTGCCGTTTGATCTCAAGTCCCTCAGATGTATCGTTTACTCTTACACGCCTCCGGGCATGAAAAACATGGAATCCAAACTTCGAGAGACTATCCGACACCTCATGAAATCCTCATAAATGTGAACATCTCGTGCCTGTTGGGTTCCCCGATCCGACAGGATTCATCCGCCGGGTCGGGAGACCCGGCGGCCTCTCAGGAGGCCTGTTGCCCTCAGACCCGTAGGCGCCTGTATCTGGGTTGAAATACGAGACGGTCCAAGCCAGCTACCAAGAAGAAGATCAGCAAGGCAATGGCCAGGAATTCCACGTTTCCATTGAGCCCTACCAGCAGCCCTTCCAACAAGTCCAGCAAACCTGCGCCGAGCTCCGGTCCGGGGAGAAAGTTGGACAAGGTCTTTCCCAAAGGTCTCAGGTCGATGTAATACAGCGTGACGCCCAGCGAAACAGCCACTCCCAACACCACCAGAAGAACGTTCAGGATGCGGGAATAGGACTTGGCTTCCGCCTGCGCCGGTAGCCTGCGGACGACAGTTCTGGCGAATCCTTTGGATAGCTCGAAGCCTGTATCGTCCTCCAAGCCGACGTACATGCTCTGATACTGCTTCAGAGCCTCACGGCACTGAGGGCACACCTCCAGATGCTCGTGGGCCAGTGATGCCATGTCCCCGGAAAGGTCGCCATCCAGATAATCCTGGATTTCCTCGTCAGTTAAATGCTCGAGTTGCATAGATCCTCCGGCTGATATTTCACTGTCAGTTTCGCTTTGAGCAGCTTTCTTGCCCGAAAGAGATGGCTCTTGACCGTGCCTTCGGGCAGGTTCATTATCTCACCGATTTCGTCATAACTCATCTGATGCAGATGATACAGCGTCAATACCGCCCGGTAATGAGTCGGCAGCTTATCGATCTCCGATCGCAACATTATCGAGAGCTCTTTTCCCTGAGCCAACTCATGCGGACCAGGAACGTTTCCCGGGACCGTATCCAGGGATCGCTCATCCGAAGTCAAATCGTCGAAAAGCGGCAGCTTTTTCTTCTCCAAGTGGTTCAGGCAGGTGTTGTAGGCGATCTTGGCTATCCAGGTGGAGAGCTTGGATTCGAATTTGAAGCCTCCCAGGTTTTCATAGACCTTCAGGAATACCTCCTGACAAACGTCTTCCCGGTCCTCCGGGTTGTCGATCAGCCGGAAGACGAAATGGCTGACCAGTCTTTGATGCTCTCCAATCAGCGATTCAAAGGCTTTTCTGTTCCCGGCCAGCGTCTTTTCGACCAGTAACCTGCTGTCCATAGTCTCTGCTTCCATAGTGTTTAGACAGCCTGGACAAAAGGAATGTTGCACACTTTTTTGCAAGCGGGGTGCAACATTGTCGATGGTTGTTTGTCTTATCCCTCAGACGGCGGAATGAAGGAGAAGATACGATAGAAAGGAGGAAGTCATGGACAAAGCCTGGGAAATGTTGCCCCTGGTCGTGTTCTTCGGGGTCGGAGCCTACGTGGTCAAGATCATTTTGGAGAATGCCACCAGGAGGAAACTGATCGACAAAGGCATGGTGGACGAGAACGTCAAGTATCTTTACATGGACAAGCCCACCAGCCAGACGCTCTCGGCCCTGAAGTGGGGCATCGTGGCCATCGGCATCGGAGTGGCCATCTTCATCGGTCAGATGGTGCAGTATGACTTGCGAGAGGAGGTCACCATCGGCTGCATGTTCATATTCGGGGGTCTGGCACTGGTTATCTACTATCCCATCGCCAACCGGGTAGTGCAGAAGCACAAGCAGGATAATTCCCACGCAAGACCGCAGTAACCTCTCTTGCTTCTCCCTGCGAATCCCCCTCTCCACAGCGTGGGGAGGGGGAAGGCACGGGTGCATCGCCCCGCCGCCTGCCCGCCTTTAGTTCTTGACTTGCAGCCCCAACATAGTTACATATACTGAGCTGTGAACTCGATTTCGGCGGAGAAACCGCATTCCGTCTCTTTCTTGAGACCGGCATGAAGATCAGAACCGTTACCATCGGCGTGCCTTTGAAGTCCGCTGCGGATTTCGAGAAGATCAATTCCGCGGCCGAGTTCAACCTAAATGCCAGAACTCTCTTTGAACAGGCAGGATATGAGGTCCAGAGCACCAGGATCGCCACCAACTCGTGGGAGCAATATCTGGCAGGCTCGACCCAAGAGGAAATTCTTCGTAATGTCCGCACGATCGAAGACCTGTGCCGGGACCTGAAGGTGGACTTCTTCAACATAGGTTATGCGGGGAGCGCGGAGACGATTCTGCATTGCGCGGAGATCATAAGGCACACGTCGGTTGTCTCATGTTCTGCGAAGATGGGCGATGCCCAGACCGGAATCAATTCCGCGAACGTCAAGGCCTCGGCAGAAGTGATCCGGCGGATTTCTCAGGAGACCGACGGCGGTATGGGGAACTTTAGGTTCTGCGCCTGGGCCGGCTGCAAGCCGGGGATACCGTTTTTCCCGGCAGCTTATCACGAGGGGGAAACATCCTTTTCCATCGGCCTGGAGTCCGGTGATCTCATGATGAAGGCATTCTCCGATTCAAAGAATCTTTTTGAGGCCGAGCAGAACCTGAAATCGCTTGTGGAGGAAGAGATGAAGAAGATTCAGGACGTGGCCCAGCAGGTTTCCATAGAGCATCAGGTGCGGTTCAGAGGTATCGATGCGTCTTTGGCGCCGTCTCTTATGGAGGACGAAAGCATCGCCTTCGCATACGAGAAGCTCCTGTCCGGCAAATTCGGCGCGCCAGGAACGCTGGCCGTCTCGGCGGTGATCACCGGCGTTCTGAAGAACCTGTCTGTGAAGACCTGCGGCTATTCGGGGCTCATGCTCCCGGTGTGTGAGGATTTCGGGCTGGCTCAGAGGGCCTCTGAGGGAACCTTCAATCTGACCAACCTGCTTTTGTATTCGGCCGTTTGCGGCTGTGGGCTGGACGTGGTGCCCATCCCAGGGGACACGCCGGCAGAAAAGATCGAAGCGATTCTTCTGGAAGTAGCCACCCTGGCGGTAACCCTGAACAAACCGCTGTCTGCAAGACTGCTCCCTGCTCCGGGCAAGAAAGCCGGAGAGATGACCGCGTTCGATTCCCCCTATTTAGTGAACTGCCGGGTGTTTGACGTAGGCTGACACCTGTCAGATAACATCGCCTGCTCTTGTGTATGATAAAGTCTACAAGGAGCAGGGTAGATAACCTTTCCACCTGTGATTCCCCCCCGGGAGGCTGAGTAGGGTCAACGATAGTGACCTCTCCCCCTGGGGGCCCCCTCTCCGTGCGCGGAGAGGGGGACAAGTAGGGGGTAAGGTGGATTGGCTGCTTGTCCCGACCGAGGCTCAGCGAGAAAGCCGGATCACACGGCCGAAGGTGGACACGTAGGGATAGGGTTGGCTCAGATAGGACGGACAGCCCGAGGGCTGTCCCTACATAGCAACGGCGCCGTGAAGAATAAGTTGCCTGTGGTGATGTAGGAGTCTGAATAGACCGACGGGCATGACCTCTCCGCCTGTCCTACGGATCTTCGATGGTCCCCCTCTCCGCAAGCGGGCAGACGCCCGCCCGTCTGGGCGGAGAGGGGGACAAAGAGGGGGTGAGATAGATTAGCCTTCTCTGCCAGACCTAAGCATCTGTCGAAAAAACCCAGCCAGTTTGTTCTCGACCCGACTGAAGTGCGTTCTTCTTCTCCAAAATTGGCTTGACATATTCCGCTGTGTTGGGTTGATTTGCAGCATCGCTTTGCTAAGATTATATTGGATCGAGAGGAATAAGCCGTCTGAAACAGCAAGCAGAACCTGATGATGGAGGGAGAGCCATGATCGATCGTAGTCTTCCCAGAAGGGATTTCATCAAATCCATCCTGGCCGGAGCCGGGATGCTGGCGCTGGATTGGAGCGTTTTTCCCACCGGTGCCGGCGCCCAACTGGGCGAGAATGAGTACGACGCCGTGATCATCGGTTCGGGCCTAGGCGGACTCAGTTGCGCGGCGGCTTTCGCCCGCCAGGGATTCAAGCCCCTGGTCCTGGAGAAGCAGGACCGGCCGGGAGGATATGCCATCACCTTCAGCCGGCCCGGCGGGTTCGTCTTCGATGCGTCCCTGCACAGCACCAGCGTGGCGGATCGCAACGGGGTGCTGAACTTGATACCGGGCTTCCCGGAGATCACCGACGTGGAATTCGTTCCTCACCAGTATCTGTACCGGGCCATCTTTCCGGAGCACGACATCAAGGTGAAGCCCAAGGACATACCCGGATACATAAACATGCTGGGCGTTCTCTTTCCCCAAGAGAGGGAGGGCATCGGGGGCCTGTTTGCGGACATGCAAGGTTTGACCTCCGACATCGTGAAACTGGCTTCGGCGCAAGGGGAGATGGACATGAGCCGTTTCCCGGTCGACTTCCCTTATCTTTTCAAGTATTACAGCAAGACCTGGGGCGAGATGATGGATCAGCACATCACCGATCCCAAGCTGCGGGCCATCCTCTCGGCGCTGTGGGGATACTTCGGCCTGCCGCCGTCCAAGCTGGCCAGCTTCTA
>CAZPRG010000133.1:0-7112 GCA_964588675.1 uncultured Ignavibacteria bacterium | reverse complement strand
TCCCTTTCCAGTTTAGTGCGCTATGCTTACATGCGAGCTGAAAGAAAACACTCCCCGTGGCTGGGATCAGCCGGTTTGAGGCATAATCCCACCCGTCAGGAATCGAACACTTGCAAATGACTCTATTGTATTATAATGTTTGTTTTGTTTAATGCAATTCTTCTTTGAGGATTTCGTAGAATCGGTCCCTGGCTTGTCGTTCGATCCAGGGCTTGTGACCGCACTTGGCGAGCAAGATAAATCTGAAGTCCTTGAGGATGGCAAAGAGTGGTTTCTCAACTCCCTCCGCCGAGTGAGGGTCGTAGTCTCCGTGGATCGCAATCACTGGGCATTCGATACGTTTTCCGAGTTGGAGAAGCTTCCCGCTCCTTCTCAACTCCGCCGCCTGGTTCCAAACGGCCTGGAAGATGTCCGGATCGCAATTAACGATTTCCGATTCGGATTCAACTGGATCATAGGCGTCAGCTTTTGAAAAAAGCGCTCCGAACCGAGCAAAGGCTTGGTCTTTGTCTTGAGCCGTGGGATCGTCCATGATTTCGAATAGAGATTCGACCTCTGTTCTTTCCTCTTCGCTGAGGCGACTCAGTCGCGTTTCTTCGATTCCCGCAGTGTACTTTTCTTCGAACGGCCCACTTGCGACGAGAATCAGTTTCTTGACCAGAGTCGGATAGCGAGCGGCAACCAGGAAGCTGAGCCACGCACCCCAGGAAAAACCAATCAGGGATGCGGGGAGGTCGGCTTCTTCTTCCAGCACACTTCTTAACTCCTGGATCTGCCCTTCGACGGATGCTTCTGTTTGCAGCGGCTCCAGAACGCCATAGTGGAATGCAAGCTCACGCGCTACCGGAGCCATCTCTCCTGCCGCACCCGGCCCGCCGTGAATCACGGCGACGTTAAAGGGTGATTTTCCATGTACTTTCAGGTTCTTCATCCTGTATCAGAACGGTGAGAGGAGATAGGGGGATCCTAAAGGACTACCTGTGTCTTAACGTCATGACCAGTCTCTTAGGAAGTCGATGTTCCGCACCACCGTTGACTTGAGCACATCCTGATGACGCTTGATTTGATTCAAGATACTACAAAGGTCTCGCTCCACCACTGCCAGTTCGCAGTACGGAATGTAAGCAAGATGAAATAAGTCCCCAAAGTCTGAAAGACTGGCGGGCTCTCGGCGTCCAATATAGTATTTGTGGAAGATCACGTGAGCTAGGAGCCGTATGGACAGGAAGACTTCAGGATGAAAGCTCTCAATGTCTTCTCTAAAAGTCGCAAGGAAGTCGCTGTGAGTAGACGCCAGCCACTGCATCACCATTGCGCAGTCAAACTCGTCAGCTTGATGGAGAGTGTACTTACCCGTATTGGAGGTGGGGAAGTTGTTTTTGAGCCCAGCATGCACTCCGGCCATCTGTCTCGCATCATTCAACTGATCATTCCGCGCGGCACGCAATCCCCCGGACGACAGGAAATCCTGGAGCTTTTCTACGCCCCTTGGCTCAAGCAGCATAGCATTGAGAGGATAGAGCAGAAGTGGGTCATTTCGTAAATGAGGATGAGCTCTAACCTCCTCATGTAGTATCACATCCCACGGTCTTAGAAAGGCAGAAGGAACTCCTAGCAAAAGCGCAACGACATCATCATGCAACTCTCTGACATCCGATAGCTCCACAGCCTGTGCGCTGCTAAGTCCTAAGGTGAGGTCATTCCTTTCGAGGAAGTCAGACAAAGATCGCCAAAGGTCTTTCCTCTTAGCAAGCTCACTGATAATGTTTGTGTCGAAGTAGACAAACCTTGAAAAACTATAGTCCGGAGACATGAGACTTGCTCCTGAAACAAATGATAGCAGTGAAGGTTAGATTCCTTGCACTAAAACCAGCTGGTCCGAACACCCGATAAGAGTCTAGCGCCAGTTATCCAACCCCCTGTTTCCCCCTTGTCAGGGGGACAACTAAGTCCTATTTCCCCGTCCAGTTGGAACAATTGACCTCGTCTGCCGACAGGGAAGTCCATAGGGGATTTGTGATCCATTCAATATATACGCACATTGGCAATCCGATCTGCGCGCTAAACGACTTTCCCGCTTGGTTCGCAGAAGCAAGCTTCTGCACTCCCGGCAGTCCCCTCTTTTCAAATGGGGCCTTCCAGGTCTATGACTTATTGCTGACGACGCGCCCGCCATTCGCAGAGGTTTTTGGACTTGCCTGAGCGTCCGCAATTGACTATACTAATGCGGCTGGAGCCGACGAACTACGTTCAGCCTTGTCATTCACCTGAGCATGCAGATGATCGATAGCAACCTAGACCAGAACCCGACTTGAGTTGGGTTTCGGTTTCTTCATGTCAATGAAAGGAGTCAAAGATGAAAGACCAGAGAATGGTCACGCTGGCCAGGAATCTGGCGACTTATTCCCTTGAATTGAAACCCGGAGAGAGGGTGTGGATCGAAAGCCGGGGCTTTCCGGTCCTGGAGATGGTCAAGGAGATGATCACTCAGGTGACCAAGAAAGGCGCCGTCCCATTCTGGTACTACAACGACGACAGCCTCACCCGCCGGTGGCTTCTTGACTGCAACGAGGAACAGATCAAAAGGTTCGCCGAGTTCCAGCTCTCCATGATGAAAATGACCGATGCCTTTGTGTCGTTCCGGGGTGGCGATAACGCCTTCGACTTGGGCGATGTGCCGGATGAGAAGATGAAGCAGTTTATGAACCTGTATTACAAGCCGGTGCATCTGGAGCAGAGGGTAAAACGCACCAAATGGGTGGTTCTGCGCTATCCCACCAATTCCTTTGCCCAACTGGCGGAGACCTCGCAAGAGGCGTTCGAGGATTTCTACTTCCAGGTGTGCAACTTGGATTACGCCAAGATGTCCAAGGCCATGGATCCCCTGTGTGAGCTGATGAGCCGGACCGACAAAGTGAGACTGGTGGCGCCGGGCACGGATTTGTCCTTTTCCATCAAAGGCATCCCCAACAAGAAGTGCGACGGAAAGCTGAACGTTCCGGACGGCGAGGTATATACGGCTCCGGTCAAAACGTCGGTCAACGGGACCATAACCTTCAACACGCCTTCCCTGATGCAGGGAGTGCTGTATGACGGGATGAGCTTCAAATTCAAGGACGGCAAGATCGTGGATGCCAGGGCCACGGTTAACCAGGAGAAGATGAACAAGTTGCTGGACACCGACGAAGGGGCACGGTACGTGGGGGAATTCGCCATTGGGATAAATCCCGCCATTCAGAAGTGCCTGAAGGACACCCTGTTCGACGAGAAGATCTTCGGCAGCATCCATTTCACGCCCGGTGCAGCTTACGAGGATGCGGACAACGGAAACAAATCGGCCATTCACTGGGATCTGGTCTTGATCCAGACCAAGGAATACGGCGGCGGGGAGATGTACTTCGACGACCTGCTGGTGAGGAAGGACGGATTATTCGTTCATCCCGAGCTCAAGGACGTTTTGAGCGAGAAGGCTCTGAGGAGCTGAAGCGGAAAATGATCCGGCGACTTTCCGCCTGGGCGCTCCCGACGGCAAACAGAAGAGGCCAAGTTTCAGTATCAGGGTAATTGGTTGATGGTTTGTTATAGAACCGAACGTCGTTTCCATCGGAAAGGGAGGTCAAGTTCATGAAATGCAAAGTCGATCCGGATCTGTGCACCGGAGACGAGATATGCGTTCAGGTGTGCCCGGAGGTATTCGAGATGGAGGGGGATAAGGCGGTGGTGAAGATGGACAAGATCCCGGAAGAGCTGCAGGATTCGGTAAGAGAGGCTGCGGATTCCTGTCCCTCGGAGGCCATCATCATCGAAGAATAGCCGACATCTGAAGAAAGTTGAACTAAGAATGATAGGTCCAGTCCGACCGTTCCGGCCGGGGTGGACCTTTTTCTTTCTGTCGACGGACGACCTTCGGTCACTGTTTGTTGGTGGCACCGGTCAGCAGGGTGACGTTGCTCTTGGTGAAGAAGCCGTCGAAATCGCCATAGCGGTGGATGTACTCGTTCACCAGCAAGGTGTGTTCGGATTCGACGGTGAAGGTCTGCTTCAATCCCTCGTCTGGTGATCCTACTAATTCAATCAGGAACTCCATGCCATCCCGTATCAGATCGGAGAAGGTGTGCTCTATGTTTTCGGTCTGGAAAGCCATGTGATGCACCCGGGGACCGTAGTTGTGAATAAATTTCTCCGTGGGGCCCGATTCTTTGTCGCTGATATAGGGAGATATTCCCGAGGTGAACACCATGGCGAAATCCTGAGCCGAGAGCCGCGCCACGTTGGTGATCGAATTGAACAGCCTCACGTAAATGGCGAAATCGAAGTGGTAATCGGTCAGCTCCATGAACTCGATGATGGCCGCATCCCGATCCACGGCTTCCACTCGAGTGGCGGTGTGATCCAGTTTCCCGATGTTTTCTAGATATTCCTTCTCCGGCTTTTCTATTCTCCAGTCGAGAGGTTCGCTCCCGGCCGTAAGGTAGTCTCTGCGAGCATCCTTCCACTGAATGAAGCCCAGGGAGTTGCCGGTCAGGTTGGAGGGTATGGTCTGGACAAAAGAGTAGTTTCGGTTGTGGATTATGTCCGGGGTGAGGAAGTTGACTCCTCTGTTCTTCTGGATGGAGAAGTACTCTTGGATGTCCTTGGTTCCGAAGACGAAAGTCTCCAGCCGGGTGTGAGGAAGATGCCTGGATTTGGGGAAGATGTTGAAAGGAACGAAAGGATTGTCGTCTCCTATCCGCGATCTGATCAGAAAGTCGGCCGAGCCTTCTGTTTTCAGCACGCAGGTGGTGTACTGTGGACCACGGAAGGCCTGCTTTAGCCTCAGGCCGGTGTAGCGCAGGAGCTCCTCTACCACGGCCTTCTGCCGATCCGGCTCGGTGTTTATGATCACGCACTCCAGCCCGCTCACCAGACCGTCCAGTCCCAGCTTTTTTCTCTCCTCCAGAACCAGGGGGATGTTTTCCTTCAGGAAATCGTCGCTGTTTTTGAAATCGTACACATGAGGAGGGCCTTGATGACAGTTGGGGCACTCGCCGTGGCTGGGCTCCTCAAACACCCGCAAGCACTTGGAACAAATGTATCTGGCCACGTTGTATCTCCGCTGTGACAACTACAAAGAGGAATCCCTCCCCCGTGCATCTGCCCGCAATCTGCTGCCGGACCAATCCGGATGACCTGCACAAGAAACATCTTCAGATTGGATCAATTGGTGCCGCGCAGAAATCACCTACGACGACTGGCCGGTCGGCTCCTTTTGGCCGGCATCCCCGGCCGGCGGCTGCTTGACCTTGCAGGTATTGATTCCAAACGGAATGTAGGCTGCGCACCGACCCGTCAGGCCAGTGAGGAAGACCAACACTCCGATCAAACCCCACCAGCTATTATAGATGACTCCCACCACGATGATGATCACGCCGACTATGAGCCGAATGATCCTGTCGAGGGCTCCGACGTTCTGTTTCATGATCCTGACCTCCTATGTTCGGGTGACTGACCGGCGATAGGGACCTGTCCACGCCCACATCGTCCTTGGTTCTCTTGCTGAAGAATCTCCCCCCCGCCTCCAGGCCAAAGGTCGCCTGCCGTAATCCCTTCAATCTCGATTATAAGTGAAGTCCTTCCACGGCGCAAGGGATTTCTATTCAGGCCAATGTGAGAAAGGCACTCAAGAAAGCGGGTTCTTCTGCCACACCCAGGGGGTGTGTACGGAAGAACCCGACTGTGGCCCTCCTTATCGTCAATCGATCGTACTTTACTTCAGCACATTCTCCAACAATTCCTGCGCATTCCTGTCCACGAACGTGGCCTTCTCGATCTCGATGCTGCCGGCTTTAGCCATGCCCGGGACCACGGGCACGAATTCCAGGTTGAGGATCGCCCCGGCACCCGGCTGGATGTAGTTTATCCCATTGACGTCCACCAGGCCCACGATCAGCCTGCCACTGTCCAGATGATAATAGAGTCCCAGGGACTGGCTTCTGGCGGTGAGAGTGGGGGGCAGAAGCGAAACCTGCTCCGGGTCGAAGCTGATCACCAACTCCACTCCCGCCACCGGATCGTCGAAGTCGGCCAGTATGGGCATGCGGCTCACTCTAGAGGATCGATCATAACGCACCTGCGAGAAGCTCACCTCCGCCGTTCCGGGCGCTTGGCCGGCACCGGCCCCTTCCTTAGGCTCCACGCAGCCGGGTTGGGGCGCCGCGCCCCCTCTCAGCAGGTATTTGATTTCGTAGACCAGATCCACCAGGTTGATGAAGCAATCCGTGTTCACGTCGGTGGACCTCATGGAGACCGGAGCCGGTCCGCCGTAGGCCATGAAGTCGATGAAATAGGGCGGGTCCAGCAGGTTGACATATCCGTCGTAGTTGAAGTCCCCCGGTAGGCATCTTATCTGCGGGGGGGGTCCTCCCCGGTATAGGTAGTTGAGCAGCCAGATTAAGTCGGAAAGACCGGTGAAACAATCTCCGTTGATGTCCGCGGCCACAGGCGGGTTGGACGGAGGTCCTCCCTGAAACAGGTAGTTTAGGATGAACACCGCATCGGAGACGTCGATGATCCCGTCCCCGTTTACATCTCCCGGCATCGTGGAAGGCGAGACGTCATATGGCACAACGGTTATCTCCACCGAATCCGTGTCCGTGCTGTCGCGGTCGTCGTCCACGTGGAACACCACCCAGTAGGGCGAGTCCAATGTGTCGTCGAGACCGGTGGTCCACTGGAAGTAGCATACCACGGGCGAAACTCGGGGATAACAGGGGAAGTCTCCCACGCCGGTTTTGGTAACGGTCAGCGTATCCACGCTGTCCGGATCCACGGCCACCACCGGGAAGGCGATCTGCAGCCCGCCGTAGACCGTCTGGGGGCCGGGCAGAACCAGATCGGGCTTGCGGTTGAAGGAAGAGGTGACGAACAGAAGCACAGTGGTGCTGTCGATGACCTGTTTGGTTTGCTCGGAGGCGATGATCAAAAGCGGGTAGGTGCCCAAAGGCGTCAGCGAATCCGTCACCACGGTCAAAACGGAGCTATCGGTGGGAGTTACCACCGGCGGATCGAAATGAAAACCGACCTGGGGAGGAACGCCTTCCAGGCTCAAGCTACAGGGCGAGTTGAATCCGAAT
>CAZPRG010000132.1:0-7160 GCA_964588675.1 uncultured Ignavibacteria bacterium | reverse complement strand
CCACCATCTTCTCCCCCCGAATCCGCCTCTCCTCCTGAAAGCTGCTGATCTTCTTCAGAAACTCGGGGTTTTCGCAGTCGATCAGGTATCCCAAGAGATGAAAATCCTCTCCCTTATGGGTCAGGGAAAGCTCCACGCCGGGAATAAGTTCGATTCCCAACTCTTCCGCCTTTTCCTGCGCTGACAGATATCCGTCGATGCTGTCGTGATCAGTGATGGAAATGGCGGACAACCCTTCTTTTGCCGCGATTTCCACCACTTCTTCCGGGGTCAAAAGGCCGTCGGAGGCAGTGGTGTGTATGTGCAGGTCGATGTACTTTTTCTGCATGGGATTCATTCGGACGGGTTGAGCTTCTCCTCCACCAAGTTTTCGATTTCTTGCGCCAGAACTTCGGCTTCGCTTCTCACGGCATCCGCTTTCTCTCTGGTGGTCTTGAGGAATTCCTGATCCTCGAGGGAATTCAGGTTAATCCTCACGTTGTAGTAGGCTCCCCCCACGGCAGTCCTCGCCGCAAGCGCGGAAACTCCCGCATCCGAAATCATGTTCGGATTTCCCTTTTCGGCCACCGTGCGGCTCAGCTTAAGCGCCTCCAATCCCTGTTCCATGACTTGTAGCGGAACCACGATGGCGCCTCTGGTTGCCTCTTGAACTGCCCGGTTTCTTTTTTCTTTTTCCTCGTCCGTGTACTTGGGCAGTTTCATTGCGGTCATAACCTTGTCGAAGCTTTCGGCGTCTTTGACTATGAATTCCTCCATCGCTCTCCGGACAGCCTCTGCTTTTTCCAAAACCACTTTCAGCTCTTCGGAGACTTCCACGAATCTCTTGCGCCCGATGGTCAGCCGGCACACCATGGATGATAAAGCTGCGCCCAGTGCACCGCAGGCCGCGGCAACGCTTCCCCCTCCAGGGGCCGGGGAGGATGAGGCCACCTGATCTATGAACCCTTCCAACCCCTCTTTTTCTCCGCCGGCAAAGGACATGAGTTTGTTTTCCAGAACCTGATCCTTTTTGAAGTTCTCCAGCCGGAGGTAGTACTCCGCCACGTCCAGCAAAGCGTCCTGAGGTGTGAGGCCCACTATCTCGCTGGAAAGAATGGGCACCCCATACCTTTCCGCTTCTGCCTTTATCATCTCAAAGACGCGAAATATGGTGGTCTTCTTATAGTTGACCAGATTCATGGATATCTGGGCCTGATGCCTCTCCTTGATCTCGAAACCCAGGGCCTTGCAATACCTGAGACCGCCCCCCGAGAATCTTATGGCTCTGGCGATTTTCTTGGCGATGCCCACATAGGGGGTCCCCAAATAAACGTTGAAGGCTATCAGAGGCATTCGGGCGCCGATGGCCACTGCGCCCGCAGTAGGATGCATCTTGGCCGGGCCGAAATCCGCCTTTCTGTCGGGGTTGGTCTCTATCTCCGCCTTCATACCTTCATATTCGCCTCGCCTTACGTCGGCCAGGTTCTGCCGCTCCGGCCTTCTGGCCGCCGCCTCGTATAGGTACACCGGAATCTGAAGCTTCTCCCCTACTTGTTCCCCCAGTTGCTCGGCCAGAAGCACGCAGTCCCTTTGGGTCACCTCGGATATGGGAATAAACGGCACCACGTCGGTGGCTCCCATGCGGGGATGCTCGCCTCGGTGCTTTTCCATGTCGATCAGTTCCGTGGCCTTGGCGATGGCCTTGAACGCCGCCGCTTTCACTTCTTCCGGACCGCCCACAAAGGTCACCACTGCCCGGTTATGATCTGCATCCATCTCCCGATCCAGAAGCAAAACGCCGGGCACGGACTTGATCTCGGCCAGAATGGCCTCGATCACCTCGGGTCGTCTTCCTTCGCTGAAGTTGGGAACGCATTCGACTATCTTTGCCATCTGTCAACCTTTCTGTGCAATCACCGCCTCCGTCAGAGAAACCCTCTTGCCATCGGCCCGCGTGTAAGACCTTTTCCTCACGACTCAACTGATAAGCTTGACCATGATTCCCTTCTGGGCGTGCAACCTGTTCTCGGCCTGATCGAAAACGAGGGAATGCGGGCCGTCCATCACCTCGTCGGTGATCTCCTCTCCCCTATTGGCCGGCAGACAATGCATGACTATGCAGTCGCTCTTGGCGTGCTTCAGCAGATCAGCGTTGACCTGAAAACCTCTCAGCAACTTCTTCTTCTCATCGGAAAGATGTTTCTGCCCCATGCTGGCCCAGACGTCGGTGTATATCACGTCGGCGTCCTGCACGGCTGCTTTCGGATCCGAGGTCACGGTCACCTTGCTCAAGCCGCTCTTTTGCGCGATCTTAAGGATATCCGGGTCGGGCAAAGTGTCCTGTGAGGTTCCGATTCGCAGGTCGAATGAGAACCTAGTGGAGGCATTCAGCCAGGAGTTGGCCACGTTGTTCCCGTCGCCTAAGTAAGCGATGGTTATCTCCTCCAGCCTCTCCTTGTGTTCCAGAATGGTCAGCATGTCTCCCATGATCTGGCAAGGGTGCAGCAGATCGGTCAGGCCGTTGATCACCGGCACATCCGCATGCCGGGCCAGCTCTTCCACTTCCTTGTGATCGAAGGCCCTTATCATTATCATGTTGACGAACCGGGATAGAACCTTGGCCGCGTCGTATACGGATTCGCGCTGACCCAGACCGATCTCATCTTTGGTGATATACAGCGACCTACCGCCCAACTGTCCGATCCCCACCTCGAAACTCACCCTGGTGCGCAGTGACGGTTTGAGAAATATGCAGGCCACCGCCTTGTCCTTCAACGGAAGCGGCGCGATTTTCTTGGACTTCATATCCCCAGCCAGTTTCAGCGTCTGGTTTATCTCCTCTGTGGTGAAGTCCGTTACCGCCAGAAAATCTTTCTTCATAGCAGCTCCATCTCCTCGGCAATTTTCTGACCAATTTAAGCTCATTTGGCCGTAAGTCAAGCAAAACTTGGAGCTTGGGTTATGCGCCTCGTGCTCCTGGGGACCGATTCCAGGGGCTTGACCAAATCGAATGAAGGAGGATAGTGGTTCTCCTCTCCCTCCCGGGAGCGGAGTCAGAGGAGAAGGCCTTCAGGAGCCCGCGTAAAGACTCAATCTGCTTCTTATGAATTGCTCCAGCTTCTCAGGCTCAGCCGTGCCCACGCGATATATCTTTCCGCTTTTCATGTCCAGCTGAACCGACCACAGGCCGGAAACATTGTACAACCAACCGCCCGGTATGGCCCGGATGCCCCATCCATAGATGAAGGAGTTCTTCTTGGCGGAGCACGAACGGATGTCCTTATAGTAGAATCTTTTTCGGATAAGGCCGATGCCGAATTTGATCTCGAGATGATCCTGGAAGCCCGTGACCGTAAGCGTGGCGAACAAAGCCAGCAGAATGAAGAAGAAAACAAGCAATACCGGAAACAGCCAGAAGGGGGATGCTTCCTCACCAAAGGACCTGCCCCATATCTGCTGGCGATAGAGCAAAAACGCGAGAAAAACCAAAACGGGGATGAGGCTGAATAAAATCAACCATCCGCTCTGCGTCTTTCTGTAGAAGACCTGCATTGACAACTCCAATTAAAAGGAATTGCGGGACCTCGTCCTGCTAAGGCTCAAAGTGACGGCTGGGCCTCACGGCCATATTCGACTAACGTCATCCAATACCACCTCTTCCTGCTCCCCACTTTGCATGTCTTTCACGACAGCCTTACCCTTTTTGATTTCCTCTTCGCCGATGATTAGAACCTTTTCGGCCTTTTGCCGGTTGGCTTCTCTCATCTGAGCCTTCAGGCTCCTTCCCAGGTAATCCGTGTCGCAGGCCACGCCCCTTTGTCTCAAGTCGCGGATCAACCTGGCAGCAAAGGTCTTGGGCTCGTTGCCCAGAGAGGCGATGAACAGGTTAAGCTTCTTTTCTTCGAAATCGGTCTTCTTCTGTTTCTCCAGGACCAACATGAATCTCTCCATACCCGCCGCAAAACCAATGGCAGGCGTGCTCGCGCCGCCCAATTCCTCCACCAGAAGATCGTAGCGTCCGCCACCCAGCAAAGTGTCCTGGCTTCCCAGGCCCGGTGCTCTTATCTCAAAAGCCGTTTTGGTGTAGTAATCCAAACCCCGCACCAGCCTTTTATCTTCAAAGTAATCCACACCCAGCTTGCGCAGATATTCTTTGACCCGAACATAGTGCCTGCTGCACTCCTCGCACAGAAAATCGACCATCGCCGGAGCATCTTTAAGCTGCTCGATGCACTGCTGGTTCTTGCAGTCGAACATTCTCAAAGGATTGCGCAGGTACCTGGTCTTGCAGTCCTCGCACAGATCGCCTACCCGCCCTTTCATGAAAGCCAGCAGTTTCTCCCGGTGAACCGGCCGGCATACCGGACAGCCGATGCTGTTGAGGTGCAGTTTGAAGCCTGCGATTTCGAGGTCCCGGCAGATCCGGACGCCCATCTCGATCTGCTCGGCATCCAGCGAAGGATCAGATGAGCCTATGGCTTCTATCCCAAACTGATGGAACTCCCGCAGCCGCCCCTTCTGTGGCCTTTCCTGCCGAAACATGCTTCCCAGATAGTAGAGCTTCACCAGCGGCGATTTCTCTCCCAAACCGTGCTCCAGATAAGCCCTGACCACGCCCGCCGTGCCCTCCGGCCGCAGGGTGATGCTTCTTTTCCCCTGGTCCAGGAAGGTATACATTTCTTTCTGAACGATATCGGTATCCTGCCCGATGCTCCTGGCAAAAAGATCAGTCTCTTCAAAGGTCGGGACGCGTATCTCGCGGTAGTTGTTAAGGTCGAAAATCCCTCTGACCACTGCCTCCAGATGCTGCCATCCAGATGATTCGTCGGGAAGAATGTCGTGGGTCCCGTATACGGCCTTATATTTCATGGTTTGGCTCTTTTCCCCTGGTTTGGTTCTCGCAGTTGCCCGCGTCATCGGGTCAAATTTCTGCTCTGACTGGTGCATGACCAAGGGAACCGGTGCCTGTGCTTCGGTTGAATCCTTGGTTCAGAAAAGATAACATTCCACATGCCCCATGTCAATCTATTGTGAGGACTTTCCGCGCGCCGGTTTTCTCTCCCGGAAGCCCAGGCCCCGTTTTTTCGGGTCGTTTGGCCGAAAATTCCTTTGACTTTCGGGGCACCAGGCTATAGATTTAGACCAGCCCTGAGAATGAGTAATCCAGAGGCTACGAAGTGACCTGTGTTGGGCAATCTGGCAGTCAAGAATTCGGAGGCGATCTCATGGTAGATGTCCATATCGCAAGCAACACCAACGTGGCCAAGATCACGCTCCACTCGGTGCCGGACAAACCGGGCATAGCCGCGGACATCTTCGGCCGGTTGGGCAACGAAGGCTTCAACGTGGAACTCGTGGTGTCGGGGATCAGCTACAAAGGCAAGGTGGACATATCCTTTGCGGTGGCGGAAAAGGAATTGGACGCCATCGAGACGCTCCTGCAGAAGGTCATGCAGGAAATAGGAGGGGAGAGGATTTCTCGCACCACCAGCGTGGCTTTGGTGTCCATCGCCGGGCATCAACTGGTGCAAACGCCGGGAATCGCAGGAAAGATGTTCAATGCCCTCTCCAAAGGCGGGATCAACATCGACATCATCTCCACCTCCATGTCCTCGGTCACCTGCATGATACCCCAGGATAAAGCCAAAGAGGCTGTGGACGCGCTGCGCAAGGAGTTTCAGGTTTAGGCCGATATAGGCCATGTGGGCGCTTTGGTTTTTGCGGCCTGCCTCCCGACAAGGATCGGCGCTCTTGCATCGCGAGGCGCAACCGTCGATGTCTCTGCCGGCACAGTGAGAACCAACGCCGGTCTCCTTGTGAAGTGCTTCACCCTAAAGAAGGCGGGACACGATAGTTTGACCTGCCAGACCAGTCATGTTTCTTATGCACAGACGATTTGCTGAACCAGGTCGTGGCACCCGACCCGTTGCGGAGCCGGTTTCTTCATCCGCTACAAGCCGGAGACGGGCGGTGTTTTGAGTTGAAGGCCGGGGGACCCCGTTTCGCCCGGCTCCAGGCACGATTTTGCTTGCTTTTTTGGACGTAAACCGTATAATAATAGGAAGGCGGGGCGCGGGCAGCGATGTCGAAATCGGCTATGGAACTGCGAACCTCTCAGCACAGGAGGGAGATTCACAGGCAGCTATCTGAGGTGATGGGAGAGTGCGTGGGGCGCGACGTGATTCTCGCCCCTTTCACCACCTTCGGCATCGGCGGAAAGGCCGACTTCTTGTACCGGGCCGATAAACCGGAGAAGTTGGTTCGGGCGATCAGAACCGCGCAAGAGTTGAGATTACCGTTTTTGGTCCTGGGCGGCGGGAGTAATATCCTGGTCAGCGATGCCGGATACCGGGGTTTGGTTATAAAAAACGAGTGTTCCGAGATCCTGGCCAGCGACCAGAGCCTCACTTGCCAATCCGGTGCCGCTCTCCGGGACATGGTCGATTTGGCCACCGAACTGTCGCTTTCCGGGCTGGAGTTCGCCGCAGGCATACCGGGAACGGTGGGCGGAGCGGTGAGGGGAAATGCGGGCGCGTTCGGCGAAGCCATAGGTCAGATTATGACCCGGGCGGTGATACTGACCGATAAGGGCGACATTCGCGAGGTAAAGAAAGCTTATCTGGAATTCGGCTACCGGGACAGCCGGCTGAAGCGGACGCGTGAGGTGGTGCTCTCCGCCAACTTTGAATTGACCAGGCGCAGCCGACATGAAATTGAAAAAAAGGTCGAGGCGAATCACATCAGGCGAAACGAACGAATCCCCTGGCAGAGCAAATCGGCCGGTTGTTTCTTTAAGAACGTGGACGGCCCCCGGGGAAGAATCCCGGCAGGACTTCTGTTGGAGAAAGTCGGTGCCAAAGGCATGCGACGGGGGGAGGCCCAAGTCTCTCAGTTGCACGCCAATGTTCTGATAAACTCGGGCAGAGCCAAGGCCGCAGACGTACGGGAGTTGGCCCGGACACTGAAGGAGAAGGTCGCACGAGAGTTCGGCTTGGAGTTGGAGGAGGAAGTGGCATACATAAATCCAAGTTCCGGCCGAAAATAAGGAAAGGAGGACATATCGACAGGTAGCGAAGAATTTATAAGAACAAGATGCAAAAGGAGTTTCGTTCCTGATGCATTCTCGATGGCTAAGATCTGATGGAACCGCCAGGGGCGCATTGCGCTCGTTGGGTTTGGCG
>CAZPRG010000131.1:6361-7230 GCA_964588675.1 uncultured Ignavibacteria bacterium | reverse complement strand
GAGAAAACAGAACGGAAGTTAAAGGACTTTCACCTGTTTATGCTTTGCGGAATTGGAAGCATCCAATAGGAGACCTAATCTGACCTAAAACCATTCTTCAAACTTCCCCCCCTCAACACCTCCTTTGCGACGGGCCCTGCCGCGCCTTGCGGCGGGGCTTTTTTTGACCGGTTATCGGCGCCATTTGTGTACCGATTCTTCTTCCCGGACGATACAAAGCATCTCCTCCCGGGACGAAATCCGATTGAACGCAAGACTACTTCTGAAAGAGATGATGATCGGACTGCCGCATCATTCTATGAGATGCAGCCAATTGCCCAAAAGGAAGTACATCCTTCCGATCAGAAGGGACATGCGGGACATGACCGTGTACCCGAAGGAAGCGCCGAAGGAGATCATCAAAAACCAGATGCCGATCTTGGCCCCTGCCCCCAAAGCTCCCTTGTGCTCTTTGGAGAAGAAAAAGTAGATCAATCCGGTGATCACGCCCACGGTCAAAAGGATGTTGTTCACAGAGGTGAGCCAGTGATCGGTCCACAGGGGCAACAGGTTAGCGTGAATCTGCAGGATCAAGTCTCCCGAGCCGTAGCCCACAATGGTGATCCCGGCGTAGATGCCGATGATCAGCGCCATGGGCCAACGGGAAAACCAACTGATCTTTTTGAAGAACCGGCTGAAGAGGAGAATTCCGAACACAAATGGAACTACAAAGATCAGCCTCCCCTCCTGGGTGAGTGGTCTCCACAGGTTGGGCAGGAAGACATTGTGCCACTCCAGAGCCACTCCGTACCCTGCGGACACGCCGACGAAGAGATGCTCAGCGAACTTGTAGAAGGGATTGTCTTTGTACAGGAAGGAGAAAATACACA
>CAZPRG010000131.1:0-6351 GCA_964588675.1 uncultured Ignavibacteria bacterium | reverse complement strand
GAGCGCCCAGCCAAATCCCGATTGTATCCCACATCGGCTTGATCTCTCCTGTGATCTTTCGCCTTTGAGTCCCCGGCCCTTAGCATCGCTCTCCTCAGCCGGGAAAAGGGACCCGCGGGGCGTGGTCAGACCTTCAACCGCTTCTTGGTCTTCTTGAGAGCAAAAAAGGTGATGTTACCGACCAAAATGAACAGAAAAACGACGATGTGCGACACGGACTGGGCATCCATGCCTCTGGCGGCGGTTCCGGGTCTTTTAAGCAGCTTCTCATATTCCGCCGCCCCCTTCATTCCTCCCAGAAGCCCAATCAGCTGTCCGGACTGAACGTACGGATAGAACTCTGGTGCGCTGACGGCGGTGCAGCCGGAGCCCAGCTTCACATGGTATCTGGATTGCACCTGAAGCACCCACTCCTTGGTGCCCGGTAGTCCGCCCGAGATGTTTATCATGAGGGCCAGGTCGTCGAAATTGGTTACCCCATGCATGATGGGCAGATCCTCCAGTTTTCTCCCCTGGTAGTCGGTCGGGAAGGTCTTCGGTATGCTGGTCCCCATGGAGACCATCACCACCTCCCGGCCTTCCTTAAAGCCCAGATTCACGTAATCCTCACCATACTTTTTGTCAGGAAAATCCTTCAGAACCTCGCTTAAGGCCCTTTGGGCCAAAGGCGTGCCGGCCGGCCAGAGCTGCGTGGTTATGATCTTGAGATTCCGGGAAAAGAGATGATAAAACACCGCCACGTTCATAGGATAAAGCTCCGGCATGGAACCGGGGTCATAATCGCAAGAGACCAGCACTTTCGATCCGGCCGGAAGATTCTCAATGGCATCATAAAAGCCCTGAACCGGTGCCGTCACCGAGAAGTCAAGATTCACCGGCACAAAGAAGGGGATAGCAATGGAAAGGCCAATGAAGATAAATATGATCCTTCGATCCAGGGTATCGAGTTTTTCCAGAATCCTCTTCACTGTATTCCCTCGGCCTTACCCCTCAATCCCCCTCTCCATGTCGTGATGAGGAGAACAAAAGAGGTAGAGGTAGTCAAGTCTTTAGCCGCAAGCTTCAGCCTTCGCGGTCTCACTGTTTGTCGTTCTCTGAAACGCAACCTAACCGTCGCATCCACCCTGCAGCAACCTGCCTTTCGAACCTCGTTTGTGGATGTCCACTTCGGCCTACTCGCCTCCCAGATACGTCCTCTCCAACCCGACCAAGACTTTCAAGGCAGTGGAGATAGCCCCCAACGCGGCGCCAATCATGATGGCCCTCTTCCCTGCCAGTTGAGGCACGTTCATAATCCATTCGACCAAATCGGGAAAACTGCCCCACAGTTTCTCACCTACGGGCACCCTTCCAATCATGACCAGAATGGCGGTAACTGCCAACAGTGAAGCCTGAAAAGCTCTCACCCTGAAGGCGCGAAAAGCAGCCGAAGCTATGAAGAATGCCAGAAGTGCAAACATGGTCGACTGTAAGGGATAGTAAGCGTTGATGTAGACCCAATAGAATATTGTTCCCTCGCCAATTTCGCCTGGAGTAACGACCCCCACAAATATCATGAAAAACAAACCCGCCACCAGGACCACCTTGAAGTACCAATCTCTCCCCCGCTTCTGGATAACGTGATAATTGATTCTGAAGATGTTGGAGATGCCCAGCACATACGCGAACGCTATGACGATTATGGCCCACTGCCGGAACGTCTCGAAAATGTAGAGAACCTTCTGGTGCGGGATGAAGTACTCCAGGATGAACGACAAGCCGGCCAAAAAACAGATGGCCATGGGGATTTCGCGTCGCATGCTTCCTTTCCCGAGAATGGGCGGCTGACTTGTTCAGCCCTTGATGAATGACCGTCTCATTCGATGAAAAACCAGCGCGTAAAGCCGGTTATCCCGACTGTTTCCAGAATGGCGCCCAGCGCCAGAAGGCCCATGATGATGGCTTTGGCCAAGTCCGATCCTTTCAGACTTCCCAGGAGCTTCGGCTCCCTGGATAGATAGGCACTTGTGGCGAAAAGCTCTTCGCCGATTACGGTATAATCACACGCTACGATGAAGAAGGGAAGCTGGTGGATGTTGGCCGTACCCGCCACCTGTATGGCCCCGGTCAGAAATCCGGTCTCCGCCAGCATCAACGATTCTGCGTAGAACGAGCCGAACATCAGGTTGGCCGCCGGCCGGTCTCTGAGCATTATCCCGTTCACCCCGGCGGCGTAGGCGAACTGTTCGTCGGAGATGTAGCGGACGTTATCCCTATTATAGGCGTCCGGCCGGCCCGCAGAGGCATAACCCTCCTTCACCCTCTCCTCGGCCACCGGAACCACAAACGGCCGGCAAATGGGAACGAACAGAGGCGTGTCATACTGGGCCACCATTTTGGCCACGTTCCCCAGGATTATCATCGAGGCTACCGTCTGGATGTTGTCCACGTCTTCGATCCCCGATATGTAAAGCACCGGCCTGCCCATCTCGGTGGCCCTGCCCACGGCCTCCTCTATGGCGTCCAACCCCGCGATCCTGCGGATGAACAGGCTCTTGCCCTTCTTGGCCCTTTGGATGAAGTAGATTATGAAGGCGAAGAAGACCACCAGAAACGCCAGCATGTTCACCCGGTGCGGATTGAACCAGCTGTTGGAGAGGTCGTCTTGAGCAAAGGAACAGACCGGAGAAGTCACAAGAACGGAGAAACTTAAAGCCAAGCTGCGGATGATGGCGCGGACTGCGTACGTGTCCCGTGCCAATCGAAATTTCATGGCTCTATCTCTGGATGACATTCATCGTGCGGATGAGAAGCGGCCTCACACCACACCCGCCCAGCATCAGAATACGGCATTCCACAATTGATGGATGTAATCCCGCAGGAAGACCACCCTCTCGGCCAGAAGCGCCACTCGGCCCATGACCGTCATACCGAATCCTGCGCCGAAACCCACCATCAGGGTCCAGATGCCGAATTTGGCCGCTCCGCCGAAGAGCCCGGTGTGCTCCTTGGAGAAATAGAAGTAGGCCAGGGCGCAGAACACCATGATTATTATCAAAATATTCGTGATCCGGGGCCAACTGGAGAATCCCACCGGAAGCATGCTGGCGCTGAGCTGCCGGAGCACGTAGTTCTGCAGGTAAAGCGGTATGGCCACCCCGGCCCCGCTGCCGATCACGAAACCCAAGGTGGGCCGGGAAAGCCACTGCCATTTCCTGGAGAAGCGGGCCCACATCAGAAGACCCAGTATGCCGGGAATGATATACCAGTACTGTCCGGAAGTCAACGGGTGGATGAGCTTAGGCAGAAAGGCGTTGTAGTAGAGAATCATGGCGAAGTATCCGGCCGAGACTCCCACCACCAGATGTTCGGCGAACTTGTAGAAAGGATTGTCCTTATACAGAAATGAATAGATGCTCAAGACCAAAAAGGCGGCAATCCCGTTCCAGATCAGTTCAGTTGTTCCCATGACTATCCCTGTTTTTTTCTCTTGGACATGAAATACCCGACGTTCCCCACTACAATGAACAGTATTATCACCACATGGGTGGTGGTCTGAATGGGCATGCTCTTGGAGGCCAGCAGTTGATCCTTCTCCCAGGAGATGTATCCCCCCTTCTCAGCCAGATACTCGTACTCTGAGGCGCCCTTCATTCCCCCGATGAGTCCGAAGATCTGTTTGGATTGCAGAAAGGGGTAATAGTCCGAGGTCATAACTCCGGTCACTCCTATGGCCAGTTTGGCATTGTAGCGTCCGTTGGCATAATTGATCCAGTATTCCGTGCCGCTGCCGGCGGATATGTTGATTATGGCCTTCACGTTATCGAAGTTGGTGAGGTTTCGCATCATGGGCAGAGAATCCAAAGGAGTTCCGTAGTAGTCCTCGGGAAACGGGATTCTGAAGTTCTGCCCCATGGCCAATATGGTGATCCCGGGGTAGGGCTTGTATCCCATATAGACGTAGTCCACCCCATTGACCTTGCCGTATTCCTTGGCCACCTGGGCAATCACCTGTTCCACCATCCCGGGGCCGTTCTGATGCAAGCAGCATAGCAGAAGCTTGATGTCCTTGGCGAAGCATTGTCTGGTGATGGCGTAGGTCATGGGATGCAGTTCCGCCAAAGCCGAAGGATCATAATCCACGCCGATCATCAGCACATCTCCCGGCATCAGGCTCTCCACATAATCGTATATGCTTCTCACTTCCGGGGTGACGTAGAGCGGAACCGCAAAAGACCACAGCGCAGTCACCACCACCACGACACCAATCACCAGATAGACCCAGCGCCGGTCTAAATTCATCATCCGTTCATAGAAAGTCATCCGTCCTCCTCAATCTCTTCCCATGTAACCCCGCTCGATCCCCAGCATAATCTTCAGGGCCGTGGCGCTGGCGCCCAAACCCACTCCCAGCCAGAAAGCTCTCTTGGCCGCCATGTTGGGTACGGTGAGCACGAAATTCACCAGCCACTGGTTTATCGCGGACAGAGGCCCCAGGGGAACCAACCTGAGCATTATTATTATGGCCGAAACCAGAAGGATGGTGGCCAGGATGGTCCGCGCCCGGAAGGCGCGGTAGGCGGCCGAGGCGATATAGAAAGCCAAAAGCGAAAACATGGCTGCCTGAATGGGAATGTAGATGTAAGTGAAGATGTCCATGAAAAAGGTACCAGATTTGAGACTCCCCTGATAATGCGGCACCAACCCGACAAACACCATCACAAACAGTCCTACCAGAGCCACCACACCATATCCCCAGCCAGGTGCTCTTCTTCTGACTTTGCCCACCATCACGTTGGTCAAGCTGTAAAGACCCAAAGCCATGGCGAAACAGCCGATGACCATGGTCCAGTCCAAGGCCCACTCGTATAGCGTCTCAAACTCCTCCAGGGGGATAAAATACTGAATCAGCATGAAGAAGCCCACACCGGCGACGATGGCGATGGGTAGCGTTCTGCGCATTTTCCGCTCCTGACTACAGCTTCACCGTGAACAGATTCAAGAAAAACTGAAAATGGAAAGTCGCTGCCAAAGCTCCCAAAAGAAGCGCTATCATAACTGCCGCCTTACCCCAGTCCTGCCCTTTGAGGGTTCCCAAGAGGACTGGCTCCCTGCCCAGGTAAGCCGAGGCGGCGTAAAGCTCCTCCCCGATTAGGGTATAATCGGTGGCAGCCACGAAGAACGGAATCTGGGCGATCTCATCCGTGCCGGATATCTGAATGGACCCGGCCAGCGAACCGGTCTCAGCCAGAAGCAGGGATTCGGCGTAGAACTTGCCCAGATAGAAATTGGTGGCCGGCTTCTCCCGAAGCATTATCCCGTTTACTCCGGCCACGTAGGCAAACTGCATGGAGGTGAGATAGAATATGTTCTCCTCCTTGTACTGATCCGGCCTTCCCGCTTCCAGATAGGCGGCCCTTACGGTCTCCTGGGCCACGGCCATGACGATGGGATCGTTGCAGGGAACCAGAATCGGAGTCTGATACTCCGCCGTCTTCTTGGCCACCCGTCCCAGGATGATGAACGAGGCGATGGTGGCTATCATGTCCGCGCTGCCTAACCCCAGTATGTACAAGATGGGCTTTCCCATTTCGGTGGCCCGCCCTATGGCCTCGTCCACCGCTTCAATCCCGGCCAGTGGTCGGATATAGAGTTTCTTGCCTCTTCGAGCCAGCGTTATGAAGGTGAGGGCGAAAATCGAGAAGAGAACCACCGCCACCACCACCGGAGTCTTGCCCGAGTGATACCACTGGCCATAAGCGAAAGCCGGAGCGGAGACCGCCGATTCCGAGTAATGGCCATCGCTTCTGGCTCTCACTTTGTAGTAGAAGTCCTTGTGGGGAGGAAGATAGTTGGCATCGGACTTCTCCTTGGCCCCCTTGTCCTCGAAAACGTTCTCACCAGCCGGCGCCATACCACGCAGTTCGAATTTCCCGTCAGGAGAAGCGGAGCGCAGAACCTCGTAAGACACTACGTTTTTGCGGCCTGCCCCGTCATCCGCCGAAAGCGTCCAGGTGACGGTTATGGAATGACCGTTGTCATTGGGGGTATCGTAGGCTTTGACGTCGGTGGGCGGCAGAGGAAGCCGCGCCAGGGTATCCTCAGAGACCATCGGCTCCCCTTCCTCCTGTGCCCTGGAGGAGCAGACTCCGAGAACCAACACCACGCAAAAAACCAGCGCGATCGCCGGAATCTTGCCGCGCCGGATACGTTCTCCTTGCATATCGACTCCTCGATGAAAACCATCAACGGATCGAGAGGAAACGGATGAGAACAATAGAGGCCGTTGAATCCGCCACATCCGTTGATTGGACAGCCTAATACAGGCCCAGCCAAATCTGAAAGAGATAGTCCATCCTGCCGATCAAAAGG
>CAZPRG010000130.1:0-7301 GCA_964588675.1 uncultured Ignavibacteria bacterium | reverse complement strand
CATTGATTGCGGAGGCCGGTATGAAAACAATCTCGACGGCATTTGCAGTGCTGGCCGTACTGCTTTTATCCCTGCCAGCGGGGGCAGCCTCATTCAACGGCAAGAAGATCTCAGAGGGCCTCTGGATGGGGGAGAAGATCGAATACGTGGAGGGGGAGATCCTCTTCAAAACCCGCACCGGCGCCAAGGCTGCCGACTTGGAGAAGCTGTTTTCCGACAATAAGGCCCGGATAGTGGAAGGCCTGGACCAAATCGACATGGGAAAGCTGGAGGTACCGCCTCCGGTCGACATCTTCCAGGTCATGGAGAAGCTGAACGCCAGTCCCCTGATTGAATTCGCCGAACCGAACATGATTGACCGGGCCCAGTATCCCCCCAACGACTACTACTTCGCCAACGGCTATCAATGGGGGCTGTACAATCTCGGCCAGCCCGGCGGATGTATTTCGGGATCGGATATTCACGCCACGTCTGCCTGGGATATCACGCCCGGAAGCTCGGATATCCTCATCGCCATTCTGGACTCGGGAATACCCATGGTGGGAAGCTTTCTCAATCACCCGGATTTGAGCAACAGCACCCGGTACATCCTGGGTGAGGACATGGTGGGAGACGGTGAGCAGGTGAAAGACAACTTCGGACACGGCACTCACGTTCTGGGAATCATCGCCGCCAGAACCAACAACTCGGTGGGGGTGGCGGGCGTGGACTGGAGCTGTCATATCTTGATCGACCAGGTGTTTGACAGCTCCGGAATCGGTACCCACAGCACTTTCAAAGCCGGCGTGCTCCACGCCGTGGACTATGGCGCGCGGGTGATCAATTACAGCGGCGGGGGATTGCACTCGCTGACCAAGGAACAGGCGGTGGCCTATGCCGACAGCCACAATGTGCTTCTGGTAGCCTCGGCCGGCAACGGCTTCGGGGATTCGGTCATTTACCCGGCACACTATGCCGACCGGTACGGAAACGTCATGGCCGTATCGGCCACCAACTGCAGCGATCATCTATCCGACTTCTCCAACTTCGGCCCCCAAATCAGCGTGGCGGCGCCAGGGGGACAGGGATTGCCCTGGGATGGAAACGACATCTTCTCCACCACCCCGTCCTATCCGGTGGCCTTAAGCGAGTCGCCTTACTTTCTTACCCAGAGTTACGGCTACATGGCGGGAACCTCTATGGCCTGCGGAATGGTCACGGGCCTAGCGGCCCTTCTGCTGGCAGTGGATTCCGGCTTTGGTCCCTACGAACTTCGAGAGATAATCGAACAGAGTGCGGATGAGGTAGGTGGATACCAGTATTACATAGACACCGGAAAGAGCTACGAGCTGGGTCACGGGCGGATCAACTGCTACCAGGCTTTGATTCTGGCCGCAAACTACACTTACGTCTACGGGGACGCCAATGGCGACGGCCTGGTCACCCTGGCAGACGCAATCGTCATGCTGAACTACCTTT
Organism: uncultured Ignavibacteria bacterium; assembly: GCA_964588675.1. Taxonomy (GTDB): domain Bacteria; phylum Zixibacteria; class MSB-5A5; order MSB-5A5; family SM1-73; genus SM23-73-3. The sequence goes on along the minus strand of CAZPRG010000130.1, from coordinate 5,843 downwards.
TCAGGTCTGGACCACCTCCCGATCCCTTGTCGGCCGGGGACGCCAACGGCGACTGCCAAGCCAACTTGGCAGACGTGCTATACATTTTGAACTACCTCTACCGCTTGGGGCCAACTCCCGAGAGGGGCTGCGTGGGCAGTTAACCTCCTTTCGTGCGCGGGGGACGCAGGTATGTCCGCTTTCCCTCGCCTGCCAGGCTGTGATCGTGTTTGGTCCCGCGTCGCGCTCCTGGCGCGACTTGTTCGTATCCCCACCTGAGCTCTCGCAGTTTTCCGTGTCTTTCCCCAAAAAGCAAATCACAGGGCAGTGCCAGAACACTCGTCCGGCTGGGGGTTCACACCAGATGACTTCTGTACAGGGAGACCGCCGGAGAATCAAGAATGTCTAGTCGGAAGTCCCCTCCCACGCCGAGCAAGCTCTGGAGAGCACATTCGACCCCTGCTGGCTGGAAACGTGCCCCGTCCCGGAGGATTCGCAGCAGCTTGCTTTCACTTGCGATTTCCCTCAAAAAGGAGTTGACAACTCCGTGCACGGCGTTATCTTATAGCCGTTTGTTACGAATTTCACAAGCGCGCCGTTGAGGCCAAGCGTATGTTATCAAACAGCTTCTGGATCGACGGCTTAATTTAGCGGACCACAGGAGGAAACATGCCCATCGTTGATTCCAAAACTGGTAAGGTCAGGAAAGGCTACAGTCTGGACGAATTGGTCGACGCAGCGAGCCTGATGCGAGGATATGACATGATCTCCCTGTGTGCCGCAGGTTCCGGGCATGCCGGCGGAACCTTGTCCGTCATGGACATCACCGCCGCGCTGTATCTCCACGTAGCCACGCACGATCCCAAGGACCCCTTCTGGGACGGAAGAGACAGGATCATCTGGTCCACCGGACACAAGGCGCCTTCTTTGTATCTGGGATTGGGCATGGCCGGCTATTACGACGTGCGAGAGGTGGTCAAGCTGAGGAAGCTTTACAGCCCGTTCCAGGGGCACCCGCACTGGCTGAAGTTGGACGGAGTGGAAGCCTCCACCGGATCTTTGGGACAGGGACTGAGCATTGCCAACGGAATCGCTCTGGCCGCACGGCTGCAAAAGAAGGACTATCACGTTTTCTGTCTTACCGGCGACGGGGAGCATCAGGAGGGACAGATCTGGGAGGCGGCCATGGAGGCCGGCGATTTCAAGCTGGACCATCTGATTAACATCATCGACAACAATCGGCTGCAGATCGACGGCTGGGTGAAGGACGTGATGGACATCGAGCCCCTGGCGGATAAATACAGAGCCTTCAAGTGGAACGTGATGGAGATAGACGGCCACGATATGAAGCAGATCGTCCAGGCGCTGGAAGCGGCCAAGACACACAAGGGCCAACCTACGGTCATCATCGCCCACACGGTTAAAGGCAAGGGCGTGGACTTCATGGAGGACGTGGCCGGCTGGCACGGCAAGTCTCCCGTGTGCGAACAGATGGAGCAGGCGTTGGAGCAACTGGGAGTGGGTCAGAAGCTGGACTACCACAAGTTGCACAAAATAGCGGACGACTATCAGGCTGAGGCCACCAAGAAATTGGAGTCCAAGATGCCCAAGTTCCGGAAAGACTATTTTTGGAACGCTCAGGAGAATATGAAGGTGAAAATGGATCCCACCCGCAAAGGCTTCGGCCGGGCTCTGGAGAGGAGGGGGGACGATCCCAGGATCGTTTGTCTGGGAGCAGACATCTCGGGTTCCATAGCCATCAGCATGTTCTACGAGAAGCATGCGGAGAGGAAAGATAGGTTCCTGAGCATGGGAATCGCCGAGCAGAGCGGAACGGGCGTGGCCGCGGGCTTAGCCAAAGAGGGAATGATTCCGGTCTTCGGGACCTACGGAGTTTTTGCCGCCGGGAGGAATTTGGACCAGCTTCGGACCACGGTCTGCTATGGCGATTTTAACGTTCTGATCGCCGGCGCCCACGGCGGCGTATCGGTGGGGCCGGATGGCGCCACCCACCAGGCGCTGGAGGACCTCTTTCAGATCTGCGGACTGCCCAACATGCACGTCTCCGTGCCCTGCGATTCTGTAGAAACCGAAAGGGCCACGGAGGCCCTGCTTTTTGACGTCAAGGGACCGAAGTATATCAGGTTCGCCCGCGAGGCCACTCCCATCGTCACCGACGAGAACACGCCGTTTGAATTCGGAAAAGCCAACGTTTACAGATTCAGAGGCGAGAAGCCGAATTTCAAAGATGCCTTTGAGGTTAAGCTCGCCTCCCAATACCGATCCGAGAATGAGGATCTGACCATCATCGCCTGCGGTCCCGAGGTCCCGGAAGCCATGCGGGCCGCCTGGATACTGAAAGAGGATTTCGGGATCCAGAGCCGGATCATCAACGTTCACACCTTAAAGCCGCTGGACAAGGAGCCGGTGATCAAGGCCGCGCTCGAGACCGGCATCATCGTCACGGCCGAGGAGCATCAAGTAGGCGGATTCGGAAACTGGATCGCCAATGTCGTGTCTCAGGCCACCGAACTCTACAAAAGACCGATGCTGCTGGGCATGGTGGGCGTCAAGGACAGATTCGGAGAGTCCGGCCAGCCCTGGGAACTGATAAAGGAATTCGAGGTTTCCGCGGAGCACATCGCCCGAAAGGCAAAAGAGCTTTACGACATTAAGAAAGGCAAACAGACTTAGACCTTCGCCGAGGGATGCATCCCTGTGTGATCCTGGTTTCGAGGCGGGAAGGAAGGCGTCCGGCAGCGAGGATGGGCAATGAGAGGAGAAGAAATGAGATTAGCCGACAGAATGTCGCGACTGGGGACCGAGACAGCGTTCGAAGTTCTGGCCAAAGCCAAACAGCTGGAAGCAAAAGGAAAACACATCGTTCACCTGGAGATCGGTGAGCCTGATTTCGACACCCCCAGGAATATCGTGGATGCGGGAATCAAGGCTCTGAATGAAGGGTACACCCACTACAGCCCGTCGGCCGGAATCGTCGAGCTGCGCAAGGCAGTGGCAGAGGAGGTTGCCAAGACCCGGAACATCCAGGTCAGCCCGGATCAAGTGGTGATAACTCCCGGAGCCAAGCCCATCATGTTCTTTGTGATCATGGCACTGGCCAATGAGGGCGACGAGGTGATCTACCCCAACCCCGGTTTTCCCATCTACGAATCAATGATAAAGTTTATCGGCGCCAAGGCGGTGCCCATTCAACTGCGGGAGGAGAACGACTTCCGTCTGGACACGGAGGAGCTGAGGAAGCTGGTCACCGACAAGACCCGGATGATCGTCATCAACTCCCCTCAGAATCCCACCGGTGGTATGTTGACCCAGGAGGATCTGAGAACCATAGCCGACATCGCCCTGGAGCGGGATCTGATGGTCCTGTCGGACGAGATATACAGCCGCATAATCTACGAAGGCAGCCACCACAGCATTTCATCCTTCCCCGGAATGCAAGAGAGAACGGTAATCCTGGACGGCTTCTCCAAGACCTATGCCATGACCGGTTGGAGGCTGGGCTACGGAGTGATGAGGGAGGATCTGGCGGTTCTCATCGCCAAACTGCAGACCAACTCCAACTCCTGTACCGCCACCTTCACCCAGATGGCGGGAGTGGAGGGACTCACCGGCCCCCAGAACGAAGTGGACAGGATGGTGGCGGAGTTCAAGAAGAGAAGGGACGTGGTGGTGGCCGGACTGAACGCCATCCCCCGGGTAAGCTGCAAGACGCCCAAAGGCGCCTTCTACGTGTTCCCCAATGTCCGCGAAATCGGATGGGACGTTAGGAAGCTGGGCGACTACCTGCTGAACGAAGCCGGCGTGGCAGTGCTCTTCGGAACATCCTTCGGGAAGTACGGAGAAGGCTACGTCCGCATATCTTACGCCAATAGCGTGGAGAACATAAAAGAGGGGCTGGCGCGCATGGAAAAAGCGCTGCAAAAGATCAAATAGCGCTTTGACCCCCGGCTCTCACATGCCACGCAACTCCCCAGCGGGGGTGCAAAAAAAAGCGTCGGATCGAAAAAAACACTTTACAAACTCCTGGATAGAGTTATCTTAGTCCCGGCTGCGGGCCAAAATGACACGTTGACATAGGAGGGTGGTTTTAAAGAGAATGAACGTTTGGTAAAGCTTCAGACATTCACCATCCTACACCAGTTGGGTCATCGGACTGACTCCCCTCGTTGGACCTCCGGGAATTAGCTGCTTGCTATCGACCTGTCGGCTGAAATTCGGAGAGGATCGATTTGTGCATCGTTTTGCACAGTTTGCACCCTAAACTTTTCTGGCCGGGTGTCGATCATATAACAGGTGAATCGACAATAGGTTAAATCTGCGTCAAGCGATTTGGGCGACGTAGATTGGTCATAGCGAAGTCACAACGCTCCTGCATCATGATGTGCGGTATTTGATCAACTGGCTTGCTTCTGCCGGTTTTAGGAAACCGGCACGACCGGTAGTTCGCACCGAGTGGGCGGTGCGCCGCACACAGTCGTTCATGGGATAGAACCGACCTTAATCCAAGAAGCTGCATCACAACGACGGTCATCTGATAAGCGGAGGATGATTATAACTACCGCCGCACTGATGTTTTGACGTGCGGTCAGCCCCGAAGGAGGTGAGTGACCCTGGACAAAAGCTAAGTCTTCTGTCAACAGTTTAGAGGTCAACTCTTCATCAGGAGGGAAGGAAATTGGAAAGCAAAAGTCTACTCAAAGCGATGCTCGCTGGCATCATACTCCTTGTGGCATTCTCCTCCCTGGTGCAGGCCGGAACCACGGGAAAGATAGCAGGAACCATCACCGACAAGGAAACCGGCGAGCGGCTGCCCGGAGTGGCCGTGACCATAGTGGGAACCACGATGGGAGCGGCAGCCGACCAAAACGGGCAGTATTTCATCCTGAACTTGGTTCCCGGAACGTACACCCTGAGGGCTCAGCTCATAGGTTATGCCCCCATGCAGGTGGATAACGTTTCCGTCTTACTGGATCTGACTACCACCATCGACTTTGCTTTGGTCTCGCAGGCGGTGGAGATGACCGGCGTGACCGTTACCGCGGAGAGGCCCATTTTCGAGCCCGACCTCACTTCCACCACGCATATAATCACCAGCGCGGAGGTGATTCACATGCCGGTGATCAGCACCGACGGCATCGTGTACCGCACGCCGGGCGTGGTCTTCGATCCCATCGGGGGCCCCATCAACTCTGGCACCCAGGGAACCGTCATCGGCAACGAGGGCAGCCGGGTGACGGATTCGGCCAATCCCGGAATCACCCTCAGAGGCGGACGGCCGCAGGAGGTGGTGTACATGGTGGATGGTTTGTCCATCACCGATCCCATCCTGGCCGGCCAGGCCACCAACTTGAACCACTTCACCATTTCCGAGGTGCAGCTCATCGCCAGCGGCTTCAATGCCGAATATGGAAACGCCCTGTCCGGCATCGTCAACTACGTCACCCAGGAGGGCGGAGCCCAGTTCTCCGGCAGGTATCAGTATTCCACGGACGGGCTTGCGGGCGACAAATACGATCTGGGAACCAACGAGCACTTTCTGACCCTGGGCGGGCCCATACCCGGCACCTTGGGGAAGATGACCTATTACCTAAGCGGCAACCTCTACCTCACCAACGACTGGGGTCCGCGGCTTCACACGCTGCCCCATCACCAGCAGCAGACCTATCGGACTCAGGGCAAGCTGGTCTATCACCTCACCCCGGCGGTCACCCTGCGCGCCGGCGGTTTCTACAACCGAAGGCAGTACGAGAGGTACGACCACAGCTGGCTTTACAACTTGAGCGGCTTTGACGCCACTCTGGAGAAGGCCGACCAGGCCTGGCTGGGTCTGACCCATAGCCTGT
>CAZPRG010000129.1:0-7306 GCA_964588675.1 uncultured Ignavibacteria bacterium | reverse complement strand
CGGCTTACTCCGTACAAACTTCTCCTTGGCCATAAAAACCTACCTCCGGAAATTGTATTCTCTTCGCCTTCGCTATTTTTTTAGGGTGATTTCGAGAGCTGGCATCCCTTCGTGATGGAGCCCAGGACCAGGATTGAACTGGTGACCTCATCCTTACCAAGGATGTGCTCTACCAACTGAGCTACCTGGGCAGAATTCAAGTGCCGCAGCTGTTGTCTAGTCCCAAAAGATCACACTGTCTTCAAACCTGACTCAGTTCTCACGTCTGAACCCGTGACCTTCCGTACGGATGCTCTACCAACTGAGCTACCTGGGCGAAAATGGTGCACCCGGCTTTGCGTTAGGGTCCTATGTTCAAACCGGTCTTCTCTGCCCAACGGCGGCAGAAAGGCAAAAAATCTCCTTATGGCCTTTGAGGCCTAAGAACATGAAACCAATAAAAAACGGAATTAACATCCTAAGGACGCTAATTCACAATACGACAAGCTTCTAATATATTTCACACGTTACGCTTGTCAAGATAAATTTTACGTTTTTTCCGCGGGTTGTGTTTGCCTTTCTTTCGCCCTGGGCAGGTTCATCCCCACCTCCCGTCCGTTCATTTTGACGATTCTGCCCGGGGTTCCTGCTACCGTAACGTTGTCCGGAACGTCCCGCATCAGGATGAAGGTATTGGCCCCTATCCTCACGTTGTCTCCCACGGTTATGGGCCCCAGCAGGATGGCTCCCGTTCCCACCATCACGTTGTTTCCCAGGGTGGGGTGCCTTTTGCCCTTATGTTTTCCCGTCCCTCCCAGGGTCACGTTATGAAACAGAACGCAGTTGCCGCCGATCTCGGCGGTTTCTCCCACCACCACCCCCATGCCGTGATCGATGAAGAACCCCTTGCCGATTTTGGCTCCCGGATGGATTTCGATTCCGGTGAAGAATCTGGAGATCTGAGAAAGCAGGCGGGGAAAGAAGGGCAGGCCCAGTTTCCAGAGGAAATGGCAGAAGCGGTGGACCAGGATGGCATGCAGACCGGGATAGAGCAGGAATTCGATGTTCCGAACGGCCGGATCGTTTCGGTATATGGCTTTGATATCCTCGATGATGGCAAGCATCTCAGCACCTCGGAAGCATTATTTTCAGAATCGTACCTTGAATCGAGTTGTGATCAGGCACGGCAGGTCAACCGCGACTGCTCCCATCGACTGACCAAAAACGTCATTTCTCAAACAAGTCCGTGCTCAGATATCTCTCGGCCGAGTCGGGAAGGATCACCACAACGACTTTCCCCGGACCCTCTTTCTTGGCGATGCTCAGAGCAGCCCACAGGTTGGCTCCGGCCGATATTCCCGCCAGAATTCCTTCTTTTCGCGCCAGTTCCCGTGAAGTGGAGATGGCATCCTCCGAGGAGACCTGGATGATTTCGTCCACGTAGAGGGAATCGTAGACCTCGGGCACAAAACCGGCGCCGATTCCTTGAATCTTGTGCGGCCCGGGCTTTCCGCCGGAGAGAACGGGTGAATCCTTGGGTTCCACTGCCACGTTCCTGTTGCCGTACTTCTGTTTCAGGATTTGGCCTGCTCCGGTTATGGTTCCTCCGGTACCTACCCCGACGACAAAGTGGTCCAGTCTCAACTCTCCCAAATCCTCGATTATCTCGCGGGCGGTCGTGCGGCGATGCACTTCCGGATTCGCCGGATTGGCAAACTGCAGCGGTTGAAAGTACCCCGGCTGTCGGGAAAGCTCCTCTGCCTTCTCTATCGCACCCTTCATCCCCTTCTCTCCCTGAGTCAAGACGATTTGTGCTCCCAGAAATTTCAGCAGTGCTCGTCTTTCCACGCTCATGGTTTCCGGCATGGTGAGGACGCATTTGTAGCCTTTCACCGCGGCGACCATAGCCAAAGCAATGCCGGTGTTGCCTGAAGTAGGTTCCACGATGGTCATCCCGGGCTTGAGAAACCCGTCTCTCTCCGCGGCCTCTATCATGGAAAGCCCGATTCGGTCCTTTACCGAGCCACAGGGATTGAAAGACTCCAGCTTGGCGAGAACCGCGGCGTCCTTCTCACCTGCCAACTTGTTGATCTTGACCAGGGGGGTTCTTCCGATGGTCCCAAGTACGTTGTCGTGGATCATTGAGTGTCCTTTCACCTAAACAGGGGCGTTTCTATCCTGATTCCAACGGGTACACTCCATCATGATTCTTATCGTCACAAACCGTTTTTCTCTGAATAAGGATGCTATACTGCTACGTCACGTCTTGCGTCATCGTTGGGATCGCACTTTCGCGACCTGAATGAAGCGTAAACCCGCCAAGCTTGTACCTCGGGCTGTCGCCAGACTGCCCGACAACCAGCTGACTTCGATTCTCTCTATTCCAGTTGCTTTCAAGCAACTGACAAACATGCTTCACATCTAGCCGGCTTTAGCCACATCTCTTTTCCATAGCCGCGGTATGAACCGATCACATTGGTAACACTATAGTGTATGTCGGGCTGTCGTCCTGACGGACGCCCCCGGACGGGCCTGTATGGGCGTCTGGGCGCCAGACTGCCCGACAACCAGCTAAGACATTGGGTGGTCCTCTCTCCCCACTGGGGAGAGAGTCAGATCGAAGACCCCGCCACAGGCGGAGGTGAGGGGGAACAAAACTCCTCCGCTCGCATTCGAATTTGTGCTTGGAATACTCTGCTTACCATTATATTATATAGCCCGACTTGAGAAAATCGCCAGAGAGCACCGCGAGAACTCTCGTTGCACCCAGACAAACCCATTCGATAATGACGAAAGGACCAATCCAAATGCCGATCACTAATCTTGATTCGATATTGAAGAAGGCTGAAGAAGGTGTCAAAGAATATCTTGAAGCCTCCAGAGAGTCCGGGCGAATCGACGAACAGTTGTACCACGATGCCCTGGCCAATACTCTTCCCAATCTCGGAGAGTGGCTCAAAAATCCGGATATAGACAGGATTTCGTCGAAGCTGAAGAAGGGAATCGTCGAGGTTATCGAGCAAGAGAAGTGGGAAGAGATCGTCAATGCCTTTCGCCAGAGTTTAAGATTCGGCACCGGAGGCATACGGGGACTAATGGGAATGGACAAGCCCTCGATCATCAAACTGAAACAGGAAGGCGTGGATACGGACATTCTCAAAGGTCCCAACACCATGAATGATCTGGTGATTCTTTTGACCTCCGCAGGCGTGGCCAAGTTCGGCAGGAATCAACCCCAGCCTTTGGAAAAGGTGGTCGTGGGTTACGACAGCCGGGTGCGGGGTCAGGATTTTGCCGAGCTGGTTGCGCAGCTTTTTTTGGCCTACGACTACACCGTCTACTTCTTCGACGCCCCTTGCGCCTATCCCGAGGTCACATTCGCCATACCGGATGAGTCCATCAAGGCCGATATCGGGGTTTTGATCTCCGCCAGCCACAATGACTACCGGTATAACGGATACAAGCTCTCCTGCTCCAACGGCTCGCAATTCGATCCGGAGGATCGAGACAAGATGTACAATGAGTACATCAAGAACGCCACCACCCAGGACATAAGGCTTCGGTCGTTCAAGGACGCATCCGAAGGCAAGCTGTGGTTTCTGGGCGGCGAAAAACCAGTCACGGGTTTCGACTATGCGGGGAAAGAAAAGTTCCTGATTGACATCCACGGGAGACACCGTCGGCATATGGAGAGCTTCCTGCTGACCGAAGATCTGGCCAAAAGACAAAAGTCGGCCTCGGATCCGCTGCACATAGGCTATTGCGCATTCCACGGAGCAGGCTACCTGACCGTGCCTCGGCTCTTGCGCGAGGTGGGATTCGTGGACATCAAGTCGATCAACGGGAACAAGAGTAAAATGGGGTTGAACGAACCCAATGGGCTCTTTCCCGCCTTCTGCAGCGACCCCGGCCACGAACAGCAACCCGACCCCGGAGACCCCAGAGCGGCCGAAATAGCGGTGCAGGCTTTCAAGGAAGATTATCCCGGACAGTTCGACAAAATGGATATCCTGGTTGGCACCGATCCGGATGCCGACCGATGCGGCCTGGTGGTGAAAGTGCCCAAGAATCAACGCCACATCTACGATGACAAGGACTATTATCTGCTGCCTGCCGACGACATGTGGACTTTGGTCATCTGGTACCGGCTGCACAGGGAGATCGAGAAATACGGACACGTCCGGGATGCGGACAAGAAATTCGTGACGCTTTCCCACACCACCTCCGACAGCATCACTTTTCTGGCACGCAAGTATGGCCTGGGCGTAATCAAGGGTTGGGTGGGATTTGCCGCCTTGGCTGCCGCCACGCGGGATGTTTGGGAAGGGAAAATCGATCATATGCTGGGACTGGTCGACGGCCGCGATGACGAATACGTAGACCTGTGTCATCCCTTCGTCTGCACCAGTTTGGGGATGGACAATGGCAAACGCTCCTTCAACCTGGCCACCATGGAACAGAGCAATGGGTTTTCACTTCTGGGCGGTCCGCCGCCGGATAACAGATCGCTGGGCACCGGCGGTCACGTCCGGGACAAGGACGGGATCTTCGCCTCTCTGCTTCTGGCGGAGATAGCCGCCTGGGCCAAGGAACAAGGTCTGGGCCTCATCGACCTGCTGGACAAACACGTGTATCTGGACCCGGACATCGGCTTGTTTGCGACTTTTTACGAGCCCGATCCCCTGGACGGGGAATATCCCGGCATAGAGGGCGACCGGCTCAAGAAGAACATCTTGCGAAGAGCGCTGGGTTACTACCAGCTGGCTCTGGTCGGCGACTTGGAGATCGCCGGTCACGCCGTAAAGTCGGCGGCCATCTATCGCACCGGCAAGTACGACCGGATATACCCGGCGTCCTACGATTACCAATTCCCGGACGAAGGGGTGAGGTTTTTCTTCGACGAACAGAAACTCCAGCATTTGACCATCAGACCATCAGGCACAACCAATTCGCTTCGATTCCACATCCAGCTTCACGCCCAGCCTACGGCGGAAAACCTGCTGTCCACCAAGGAGGACATCCGCCATCGCGGCCGCAGGATAATGGACCACTTAAGGGAAATGCTTAAGGCACCCAGACAGTGAGCGTCGGGCAAGAGGGATCTGTAACTTTGATGTCTGCATCGCATCAGCCGCGACAGGCTTTGCGTGACAATCTCGAATCCACAAGGGGCGGCTGTTTTTTTGACCCCCATCGGAAAAAGTTTTTGACTTCTCTTCAGGGTTCATTATAATACTGCCCGATCGAAACGTGTCCTCTTCCGTGAGACGTCAACTTCAAATGCGATCTTAAACCGGAGGAAGGAATGGCTCTTAAGATGCCCCGGCTTTTGCCCAGGGAAAGGAAGTTCTTCGATCTTCTGACCATGTCGGCCGAGAACTTGTTGAAGGGGGCGGAGGCGTTGAAGGATCTGGTTCATGACTACCGGGACGTGGAAAACAAGGTGCGGAACATCAAGAGAATAGAGCACGATGGTGACGCCATCATTCACGACATAATGGACAAGCTGGACAAGACTTTTATCACCCCCATAGACCGCGAGGACATCCATATCGTGGCTTCCGAGCTGGACGACGTCTTGGATGCCATCGAGGGTATCTCCAGCCGGCTCTACAATTTCAAGATTCCCCAACCCACGCCGCAATGTATCCGGCTGGTGAACATCGTTTACCACGCCGTGGAGCAGATCGAAAAGGCCATCTCGGATCTGGAGCATTTCCAGAACCTTCGTCCTTTCTGCATCGCCATAAACAGTCTGGAGAACGAGGCGGATCAAATCTCTCAGCAGATGATAGGGCAATTGCTCGACCAGGAGCCCGACTGGCGCGTGGCCATCAAATGGAAGGAGATCTACGGTCGGCTGGAAACGGCGGCCGATCACTGCGAGAACATCGCCAACGCCATAGAGAGCATAGTGGTGAAAGGTGACTGATTTCATACTTCTTCTGGCCATAATCCTCGCGGCCTTAGTCTACGACTTCTTCAACGGCTTCAACGATTGTGCCAACGCCATAGCCACCACCGTGTCCACCAGGGCCCTTACCCCCCGGGCCGCCATCATCATGGCTTGGCTGCTGAATTTCTTCGGGGCCCTAAGTCATACGGCCGTGGCTGCCACCGTGGGCAAGGGGGTCATCGACCCGCAGCATGTCAGCCTGACCTTGGTTCTGGCGGCTTTGATCGGGGCCAGTATGTGGACCGGCCTGGCCAGCTTCTCGGGGATACCGGTGAGCGTGACTCACTCTCTGATAGGAGGGCTTTTGGGGGCCGGCATAGTGGCCCAGGGGTTCGAGATAATAGTCTGGAAGGGAATCAAGAAGATCATCCTGGCCATGATTTTCTCCCCCATTCTCGGTTTTCTGGGGGGATTGTTTTTGATCGTCTTGGTTTCGTGGATTTTCAAGAACTCTTCCTTCCGCAGGGTGAACCACAGTTTCAGGCGATGGCAGATACTCTCCGCCGCGTGGATGGCCTACTCCCACGGCATGAACGACGCACAGAATGCCATGGGCGTCATCGCCATGGCCCTGGTCAGCTACGGGACGTTGGCCACCTTCAAAATACCTCTGTGGGTCATGCTGGCCTGCGCCACTGCCATGGCTCTGGGGACCAGCATCGGAGGTTGGAAGGTGATCCGGACCATGGGAAGCAAGATGTTCAAGCTGCAACCGGTGCATGGCTTCTCGGCAGAGACCTCCGCCGCGGCTGTGATTGCGGGCATGTCGCTGATCGGAGCCCCCATCAGCACCACTCACGTCATCTCCACCGCCATAATGGGCGCGGGATCCTCTCACCGGCTTTCCGCCGTAAGGTGGGGGATAGTCCGAAACATCGTGATCGCTTGGATCGTGACGATCCCCGCCTCGGCTGTGGCTGCAGGGCTGCTTTATCTGGTGTTTCGGATTGCGTGGTAATGCTCAGACCGACTTAGGGGGGGAAACTCCACGAACAACAAAAGCGGGAGACGGGATTCGAACCCGCGACCAATCCAGATGGATGACTCTACCAGCCGTGCTACCTGTCCCTCAGAGTGCGCTTGAAATCTCTGCTCTTGATGCTCTTGAGAAACCTTTCTCTCTTTACAGCTTGTCCGCGAGTACGGTGTTCTTCAACATGAACCAACTCCAAAGGGCGCCGTCTTCTGGTTGACCGAATCCTCCCTTCGTTGTGCAATGCCACCCTCTTCTCAAAGTCTGAAGTCTGACCGATATACAGGTTGCCATCCACTAAACTCTTCAGGACATAGACGTAGAACATGGCAAAAAAACAAAAAGCGGGAGACGGGATTCGAACCCGCGACCAACAGCTTGGAAGGCTGTGACTCTAC